>CAZZWL010000029.1:0-42287 GCA_964657755.1 uncultured Rhodanobacter sp. | reverse complement strand
GTACTTCGCTTCGTCAACTCACCCAGCCCCTTATGCAACCGCCCTTCCCCGAACTCACCCGCGCCGAGGAGCAGCTGATGCAGCTGCTGTGGCAGCGCGGCCCCAGCCTGGTTAAGGACCTGCGCGAAGCGTTGCCGGCGCCGCTGCCGGCCCTCACCACCGTGAGCACCATCGTGCGCATTCTGGAGCAAAAGGGCTTTGTGGGCTACGAGCCGGTGGGCCGTGGCTACCGCTACCACGCCCTAGTGGCGCAGGACGACTACCGGCGCTTTTCGCTGCGCAAGCTGCTGCGGGGCTACTTCGGCGGCTCGTTTGGCCAGTTGGTTTCCTTCTTTGCCCAGGACGAAAACCTCGATGCCGCCCAGCTCGACGCCCTGTTGCGCCAGGCCCAGCTCGACGACCAAAGCCCGGAAAGCGACGCGCCAGACCGAGCTAAGTAGTAGTAAACTAATTACTTGCCGCCATGCGCTCACTTATTCTGCTGCTTTTTCTGGGTGCGCTGGCTACGGCCTGCACCAGCGCCCGGCCCACCGAGCGCCTCGACCACCAGGGCCGGCGCCGCGGCCTGCACCGCACCTACTACGACGATGCCCGTGCGCAGCTGCACACGCGGGGCCGCTACCGGCGCGGCCAGCCGGTGGGCCGGTGGCGCTACTACGCCGAGGCTGGCGGCCTCGAGCGCACCGAGCGCTACCGCCGCCACGGCTTCAGCGACATTGCCTACTACTACCCCAGCGGCCGGGTGGCCCGCCGCGGCCGGGGCCGCACCGTGGACGAGCCCAGCGGCACGCATTTCTACTGGCTGGGCGCGTGGCCCTGCTACTCGCCGGCCGGCGCGCTCGACAGCGTGCAGGTGTACCAGCTGGGTAAGCTTATGACTACTAACTACTTGACTAGCAAGCGAAAACGGGCGGGTAACTGAGGCCGCCGCCAGCGGCCTGACCATAGAGCTAACCTAAAAAACAAACGTAGATGAACGCTTCCTTTCTCCTGACCTGGCTGGGCGGCACGCTGCTGCCGCTGGGCGCGCTGTGGCTGGTGTACCGGCTGGCGCTGCGCCGCGAGCGCTGCTTTGGCTACAACCGGGTGCTGCTGCTGCTGGCCCCGCTGGTGGCGGCCGCGCTGCCGCTGCTGCCGCTGCCGGCCCTGCCCACCTGGCTGGCGAGCAGCGGTGTGCCCGGCGCGGCCCTACCCCCCGTGCTGCTGCCGACGCTGACTGCGGCGGCGCCAGCTGCCGCCGCGGGCCCCGACTGGAGTTGGCTGGCCTGGGCCTACGCCGGGGGGGTAGGGCTGCTGCTGGGCCGGCTGGCCTGGCAGGGCTGGCGCCTGCACCGCGCCACCCGCCGGCTGCCGCGCGAGGCCCGGCCCGGCTACACGCTGGCCTACACCGGCGGGCGGCTGCCGACCAGCTCCTTCGGTCGCACCATTTTTTGGGATGACACGGCCGACCTCACGGCCGCCGAGGCTGCCTCGGTGCTGGCCCACGAGCTGGCCCACGTGCGCCAGGGCCACAGCGCCGACGTGCTGTGGCTCGAAATCTGGCGGGCCGTGCTTTGGCCCAATCCCTTCGCGCACCTGCTGCTGCCGGCCCTGCGCCTCACCCACGAGCTGCTGGCCGACCAGGCCGCCGCCCACGCGCCTACCCCCCCCGCGCCGGCCGCCGCCGCCGTGCCCTACCCCGCCTTGCTGGCCCGGCTGGCCCTGCGCGGGGCAGCGGGAGTTGGATATACTGCTTTGCTTCAGCCGTTTACTTTTTCCTTCACCCTCACCCGTCTTGCCATGTTACAAAATCAACATCCCGTGCGCCGCTGGAAACAGTGGCTTATCCTGCCCGTACTGGGTGGAGTATTCCTGGCCGCGTGCCAGTCGGCCAGCGACCAGCCAGCACCGAGTGCCAAGCAGTCGACCGCGAATGAGGAGATGGCCCCGCCCCCCCCGCCGCCGCCCAAGCTTACCACCCTGCAGTCAGTTCTTGATTCAAAAGAATATAAGCTTTACACCTACGTCGAGCAAATGCCGCACTTGCCCAACGCCGACGGTATGGGTGCCATCGTTAAGCAGATTCAGGACAACTTAGTGCGCCCCGCCGGGCCGCACCAAGAGGGTATGGTATTCGCCAGCTTCACCGTGAATGAGTACGGCAGCGTGAGCGATACCAAAATCGTGAAAGGCCTCAGTCCGGCTTATGACGAAGCTGTGCTGGCCGCCATCCAGAAGCTGCCGCGCTTTGTGCCGGGTAAGCAGAGCGGTAAGGCGGTGAACGTGAGCTTCACGGTGCCAGTGAAGTTTGTCGAGGAAAAGCCGTAAGTGGTTGATGTACAGTAGTAAGAGCTTTATAGTTCGCGTCCCCGCGCCGTTTGGTTGCTGGCCAACTTGCGCGGGGACGCGAACTGCAAAGTTCGCGCTACTGCTGCTGCTGTTGCTGCTGTTGTTCCCAGTCCAGGTACTTGCGGTAGGAGTTGACGGGCTTGGCGGGGGTAGGGGCCTGCTGCACGTAGGTGGGCTGGTCCGACGGCTCATTGCCCGGTATCGGGTGGCCGTTTTCGATGTGCACCGATACTTCCAGGGTATGCGCGCCGGTGCCTTTGTAGGTGCCCTTTACGGGCGTGCAATCGGCAAAATTGCGGCCGATGGCCATGCGCACGTGCCCATCGTTCACGATGCAGTTGTTGGTGGGGTCGAGGCCCAGCCAGCCGTAGAACGGGATGTAGACCTCGACCCAGGCGTGGGTGGCGCCCGCCCCGCGCACGCCCTCCTCGCGGGGGCACACGTAGCCGCTCACGTAGCGGGCGGGCAGGCTGTTGAGGCGCAGCAGGTGCAGTAGCAGGTGCGCAAAGTCCTGGCACACGCCGGCCCGCAGCCGCCAGATGTCCTTGACTGGCGTTTCCACGCTCGTCACGCCCTGCTGGTACTGCATGGTATCGTGCACGTACTCCGATAGTTCGAGCGCTTGTTTCAGCGGCTTGGCGCCGGGCGTGACGATGCCGCCCAGCGCCTGCCGCAGTTCGGCTTCAATCTCGCAGTGCGGCACGCGCAGAAAGTCCATGAAGTCTGCGTTGGTGCGCAGGCTATCCAGGTTGGCCCACTGCGCCCCGGCCGTTTCCTCGTCCATCGGAAACTGGATGGCGTGGGTTTCGACCTCGGCCAGCGAGTCGATTATCAGCTCGGCGTGCGGCTGAATAATCGAAAACACACCCACCTGATTGCCAAAATAATCGGTAAACAAAGCCACTTCCGGGTGCTGCGTGATGGTTACGGCGTGGCTGCGCACGGTGAGGCGCTCGTCGGGCAGCGGGTATATCATCAGCTGGTTGGCGCAGTCGATAACCGGCGCGGCGTACACGTAGCGGGTGCGGTGCTGAATTTTATAGGAAGACATGATACGTAATGAGCAATGAGCAGTGAGCAGTGAACAATTAATGGAAAATTGCTCCTTGTACATTGCTCCTTGTTAACTAAAATAGGTAGTGCTGAGGGCCGAGGTGATGGCCAGCAGCTCGCTGCGCACCTGGGTCAGGAAGTCGTCCAGGCCGCTCGTTTGCTGGGCGCGCAAGGTGCTGTAAGCCACCGTAGTGCGCGCCTTGCCAATGAGAAAGCGCAGCTGCTCGTAGCTCTCGGGCCGGCTCTTGTCCTTGAGGCGCTCGCAGTAGGTGAGCAGCTGGCCCAGGCTATAGAGCAGCGAGTGCGGAAAATCGAGGCTGTACAGCACCAGCTCCAACACGTTATCGGACTCAAAATCACCCTGATACGTCTTCACGTACAGCTCGTAGCCCAGCAGGCTATACAGCAGGTAGCGTAGCTCGTGGCTGCTGGCGCTGCTCTCGGCCCCAAACAGGTGCTGGTTGAGGCGCAGCAGGTCGACTATTTGCAGGGCGCGCTCCAAAAACTTGCCCAGCCGCAGAAAGATGTAGCCCTCATCGCGCGGCATGGTGTTTTCTACGGTGCCTACGTACAAAACGCTCTGCTGCAAAAGATTATCCATGCCCGACACGGGGTCTTCGCCCAACGTTTGGTGGGCCAGCGCGTCTTCCCGGATGAGGTGGTAGTAGTCGTTCAGGCTCTGCCACACCTCCTTGGTGATGTGGTCCTGCACGGCGCGGGCGTTTTCGCGGCCCTGCACGATGTTGCGGTACACCGAGGCCGCGTTGTCGCGGTCGAACAGCAAGTGGTAGAGCACCTGCGGCGTGTGCGGCGCGCGCTTAGCCACCTCCTTCTCAGTAAGGTCGCCGTAGGTGTAGAGCAGCGGCTGCCAGCCCCAGTAGTTGGGCTCATCCTGCGAGGCAATGTATTGAATACGAATGACCTGCAACATGGTTTGGGTGCGCTCCATGTAGCGGGCCAGCCAGTAGATAGTATCAGCAACGCGAGAAAGCATAAGGAGTTTTGTTCTGACGTTTACCCCACCCCCCGGCCCCACGCCGCTTAATGCGCGGAATCCTTCGGGAGAGGGGGAGCCAGACGATAGTAATAAGACAGAGGAAATGCTGTTTCAAATCAAATAGTACTAACACCTTGCGTTAGGCTCCCCCTCTCCCAAAGGGGAGGGGGCCGGGGGGTGGGGTAAACGTCAGAACGATATTAAGCGCCTAACACCCACGTGTCTTTGCTACCCCCCCCCTGCGACGAGTTCACGATGAGGGAGCCCTCGCGCAGGGCCACCCGCGTGAGGCCGCCCGGCACGATGTCGATGCCATCGGGCCCGCACAGGGCGAAGGGCCGCAGGTCGATGCGCCGGGGCTGCAGCTTGCCGTCGATGTAGCAGGGGGTAGAGGAGAGGCTGATGATGGGCTGCGCGATAAAGCTGCGCGGGTCGGCCGTGATGGCCGTGCGGAAGTCGCTCATTTCCTGCTCGGTGGCGGCGCTGCCGATGAGCATCCCGTAGCCGCCGCTCTCGTTGGTGCGCTTTATCACCATCTTCTCCATCTGGCTGAATACCAGCTCGCGGTGCTCCGGGTTGCCGAGCTGGTAGGTGGGTACGTTCTTCAGAATCGGCTCCTCGTTGAGGTAGTAGCGAATCATGTCGGGCACGTAGCAGTACACGGCCTTGTCGTCGGCCACGCCGTTGCCCATCGCGTTGGCAATGGCCACGTTACCCTTGCGGTAGGCCCAGTACAGGCCCGGCACGCCCAGCGCGCTGTCGGGCCGAAACGCCAGCGGGTCCAGAAACTCATCATCGACGCGCCGGTAGATGACGTCCACTTTTTGCAGCCCCCGCGTGGTTTTCATAAACACGAAGTGGTTGTGTACCAGCAAGTCGCGGCCTTCCACCAGCTCGATGCCCATGAGCCGGGCCAGCGTGCTGTGCTCAAAATAGGCCGAGTTGTAGATGCCCGGCGACAGCAGCACCACGGTGGGGTCGGCAGTTTGGCGGTCGGCCAGGGCCAGCAGGTTGCGGTACAGCAAATCGGGGTAGTCCTTGACGGGCAGCACGTTGCTCTTGGGCAGCAGGTCGGGGAAGATGCGGTAGGTAATGCTCCGGTTCTCCAGCATATACGACACGCCGGAGGGCGTGCGCAGGTTGTCTTCGAGCACGTAAAACTCACCGTCGTGGTCCCGAATCAGGTCCACGCCCGCAATGTGGGTGTACACGTCGTGGGGCACGTCCACGTGCATCATCTCGCGCAAAAACTGCGGGCACGAGTACACCAGCGCCGCCGGCACCACGCCGTCCTTGATGATAAACTGCTGGTGGTAAATGTCTTTGAGAAAAATATTGAGTGCCTTCAGGCGCTGCTTGATGCCGGCCTCAATGCGCAGCCACTCCGCGTTGGAGATAATGCGCGGGATGATATCGAAGGGAAAAATCTTCTCAATACCCTCGCCGCTGCTGTACACGGTGAAGGTAATGCCCTGGCTCATAAAGAGTTTCTTGGCCAGGTCGTCCTTGCGGGTCATCTCGGTGCCGGCCAGGTTTTCGATGGCGGCCACGAAGTGCTGATACTCGGCCCGCACGCCCTCGGCCCGAAACATTTCATCCCACACCTGGGGCTGGTTTTGGTAAGAAGAAAGGAGTGGATTTGGCATGGGAGGAGCGCGCTGGTGAAAGGGGGGTAGGACCCGAAAATAGGGCGTTTTGGGTAAGACCGGGGCTAAATAAACAACCAAAAAAATCAACTTACTCATATTTTTTATAAAGTAACCTCTTGTTTAGTGGGCCTCCGGCCGAAAATAATAGTTGTCCCAAAGCCCGCGAGCTGCCAACCCGCCGGCCCGCCCGGCCGTTCAGCCAGGCTGATTAGTCCCTACCCCCCGTGAAGCTTTTTACCTGCACCCACTGCGGCCAAGTGCTGTACTTCGAAAACAGCCGTTGCGAAAAATGCCAGTTTCCGCTGGGTTTTGAGGCCACCAAGCGGCAGCTGCTGCCCCTGGTGCCCGAGCCCGATGGCCGCTCTTTTCGCCTCTACGGCGAGCCCGAGTCGGGGGCATATGCCTACTGCGCCAACCACGAATATGGCGTGTGCAACTGGCTGGTTCCCACCGATAATTCTACCCCCCTCTGCGTGGCCTGCGCCCTCAACCGCACCATCCCCGACCTGAGCCACCCCGGCTACCTGGGGCGCTGGCGCAGCCTGGAGGAGGCCAAGCACCGGCTGGTATACAGCCTGCTGTGCCTGCACCTGCCCGTGGTGAGCAAAAGCGTGTACCCGAAGGAGGGCCTGCAATTCGACTTCAAAGCCGATGAGGGCACCAACGACAGCCAGCGCGTGCTCACTGGCCACGACAATGGACTGATTACCATTAATATAGCGGAGGCCGATGCCATTGCCCGCGAGCAGGCCCGGCAGGCCATGAACGAGGTGTACCGCACGGTGCTGGGCCATTTTCGGCACGAGGTGGGCCACTACTACTGGGACCGCCTCATCGACGACGCGCCGCCGCTAGCCGAGTTTCGCCAGCTGTTTGGGGACGACCGCGAAGACTACGGCGCGGCCCTGAAGCGGCACTACGCCCAGGGCGCGCCGCCCGACTGGCCGCAGCACTACATCAGTGCCTACGCCAGCAGCCACCCCTGGGAGGACTGGGCCGAAACCTGGGCCCACTACCTGCACATTCTGGATACCCTGCAAACGGCCTTCGCGTTTGGCCTGCGCCTCGACCCGCTCGATACCAGCGCGCCCGCCGGCTGGCACGCCGCCATGCAGGACCCCTATCAACTGGCTGATTTTGGGCAGATTATGAACATGTGGCTACCCCTCACCTTCGCCCTGAACAGCCTCAACCGCAGCATGGGCCAACCCGACCCCTACCCCTTCATCATCAGCCCGACCGTGGCCGACAAGCTGGCCTTCATCCACCGCGTGGCGGGGGGTAGGGCCGGCGTGGCGTCGCGCCAGTAGCGCCGCCACGCGAACCGGAAGGTTTGCGCTACTTACCGGGCCAGCAGCTCGGCCAGCAGGCCTTCCTTGAGGGCAAAAGCGGAGGTGGTAATCTGCGTTAACCCGTAGGTAGTCAGCACGTACTTGATGATGATGCTGGCCACCACCAGCATATCGGCCCGCATCGGGAACATGCCCGGCAGGGCCACGCGCCCGGCGTGGTCGAGGGTAAGGAGCTGGGCAAAGTGGTGCTCAAAGTCGGCCACGGCCAGCTCGGTGCGGGGGGGTAGGTCGGCCTCGCGGCGCACCTGGCCCACGCTCAGGTCGGCCAGCGTGTCGAAGCTGCCCGAGCTGCCCACCAGGTTGGTGAGCGGGCCGTGCGCGGCCACGGCCGCCGTGAGGGGCGCCAGCTTGTCGGCCAGATACTCCAGCTCGGCCCGCACCTGCTCGCGCGGAAACACGCCGCTGGGGTCGGCAAAAAACCGGTCCAGCAACCGCTGGGCACCGATTTCGAAGCTGTGCTTCCAAAAAATCGTGTATTCATCGGCGATGATAAACTCGACCGAGCCGCCGCCGATGTCCATCAGCAGGTGCTTGGTTTGGCCCAGCGGCACGGCCTGCCGAATGCCCTTGGCAATGAGCTCGGCCTCGCGGTTGCCGGGAATCACTTCCACCTGAATGCCGGTAGTTTCCAGGATGTCGCGCACCAAATCGGGGCCGTTGCGCGACACGCGCATGGCGCTGGTGGCCGTGGCGCGCACCTCCGTGGCCTGGTGCAGCTCTATTTCTTCCTTGAAGCCGCGCACCGTTTGCAGAGCGCGGGCGTAGGGCGCGGGCGCGATTTCACCCTGGCTGATGCCGCCTTCGCCCAGGCGCACGCCCACCTTGGTGCGCACCAGTACGTGCGGCGGCTGGCCGGGCCGGTCCTCCACGATGAGCAGGTGGAAGGTATTGGTACCCATGTCGATAAGGGCCAGGCGGCGGTGGTGAACGGGAGCGTGCATACGGGTATAAAGTCAGGTCAAAGTTGCTTGTGCATGTGCACGATGGGTAGCGTTTGCCCATCGGGCAGGGGGGCGGCCAGCCGTTCGCCGGCCGCGTAGCCCAGCGCCGCGTACAGCGGTTCGCCGGGCAAGGTAGCCGCTAATTCGAGGTGCCGAAAGCCTGCCTGGCGCGCCGCCGCCTCGCACACCGCCAGCAGGGCGCGCCCCACGCCCCGCCGCGCCCAGGCCGGATGCACGAAAAACGCCCGGATGCGCGCCGCGTCGCGGCTGGGGTCCAGCAGCGGGTCGGCGCTGGCCTTGCGCTGGTCGCCGCCGTAGAGGGTAGCGCGCCGGCTCCAGCCGCCGCAGCCCACCACCTGGCCGTCGAGTTCGGCCACGTAGTAGGTGCCGTCGCGAACGAGCTGGGTATCAACGCCGAACACGTAGCGCAGGGCGCTGTCAACCTGAGCCGGCGAGTAGTAGCCCGCGCTCAGCTGCCGCACCGACTGGTCGATGAGCGCGTTGAGGCCCGCCACTTCATCCAGGCGGGCAGCGCGCGTGCGCACGGGCATGGCCATTGCGAAGGGGGGTAGGGGCTAATTGGCGAAGCGGCAGAACGTGCCCAGCGGCAGCTTGCGCTGGCCGGCGTCGTGCAGGTAAATTTCGCCCAACTCGCGCACCGCTTTTTTACCGGGGAAAATGGCCTGCGTGAGGTTGTCCAGAATGAGCGCCGAAAAGCCCAGCGAGTACAGGTTCACCACGAAAAAGTGGTCCGCCGGGTCGAGCAGTTGCTGGCTGAGCTTGAGCAGCTCGTTGAGCTCGTCTTCGAGCTGCCACTTTTCGCCATTGGGGCCGCGGCCGTAGGCGGGCGGGTCCAGGATGAGGCCCTGGTACTGGCTGCCGCGCTTCACCTCGCGGCGCACGTATTTCATGGCGTCCTCCACCAGCCAGCGCACGCCGTCGAGCTGGCTGGCCTCCATGTTGTCGCGGGCCCAGAAGTTGACCTGCTTCACCGAGTCGAGGTGCGTCACGTCGGCCCCGGCGGCGCGGGCGGCCAGCGTGGCCGCGCCGGTGTAGGCAAACAGGTTGAGCACGCGGGGCAGGGTAGCGCGGCGCGCTTTGGTCTGGTTATAAATGAATTGCCAATTGGGGTCCTGCTCCGGAAACAGTCCCACGTGCTTGAACGACGACAGCCCTAGCCGAAACTTCAGCTTCAGGCCACCCGGCCGCTCGTAGGCGATTACCCACTGCTCGGGCATGCCTTTTTGGAGGCGCCACTGGCCCTTTTCGGTGCTGCCGGGGGCGCGGGCAAAGGTGGCGTCGGCCCGGTGCCAGTCGGCGGGGGGGAGGGCCGGGTCCCAGATGGCCTGGGGCTCGGGGCGGGCCAGCACGTACTGCCCAAAGCGTTCGAGCTTCTGAAAATTGCCGCTGTCGAGCAGCTCGTAATCGGGCCAGGGGGAGGTAGTCAGAAAATCGTACACGAGCAAAAAGCGGGATTAACGGATGCCCGGCCGGGAGCCGGACCGGCAAAGGTCGGGCGGCCGAAGGAAAGATGCAGATTCTTTCCCTCTTTTTAAACCGGCCCGCCTGGATTGCGTAAACAGACCAGAACCCACGGCTTATGCAATAAGCTGCTGATTGCTAAAAAATTAACCTAAAATTCATTTTTATGCCCACCACCGCCACGGCTAAAGAAACCAAGCCCACGCTGCTGCACACGCCGTCGGACCTCGACGAACAAGGCCGCGCCAAACTGAGCGATAGCCTCAACCTGCTGGTTGCCGACTATTTCGCGCTGTACATTAAGACCAAAAACTACCACTGGCACATGAGCGGCCGTCACTTCCGTGACTACCACCTGCTGCTCGATGAGCAGGCTGACCAGATTTTTGAAGTAATTGACCCCATTGCTGAGCGGGTGCGTAAGCTGGGCTACCCTACCATCCACTCGGTAGGTGAAATCGGCCGCAAGCAGCGCGTGAAGGACAACGACGACATCTACGAGAATCCCCTCGATATGCTCATCGACCTGCAAAACGAAAACCGCGAACTGACCAAGAACCTGCGTAAGTCGCACGAAATCGCGGATGATATCGAAGATGTAGCCACCGCCAGCCTACTGGAAGTGTACATCGACGAGGCTGAGCGCCGTGCTTGGTTCTTGTTCGAAGCCACCCGCGACGTAAACTAAGCAGCCTCTTTGGCTGATAGCAAAAAACCCTGGCTCTCCGGTTTACGCCGTTGAGCCAGGGTTTTTTGCGTAGTGAGCGGGGGGTAGGGCGCTGCTTATTTTGCCGCCGCCAGCTGCAGCGTGCCGTCTTTGAGGCCCGTCGCCGTTGCCTGCACCTGCACCGTGCCGGGCGCTTCGCCAGCCTGCACAATGGCCACCAATTGCCCCTGGAACGCGTGCATCTGCGGCGTCTGAAAGGGCTCGAGGTTGGTGGCGTCGCCGTTGCCGATGGCGCGGAAGCGGCCCGCGCCGCTCACCGTAATGTGCAGCTGCTGGGCGGCGTCGGGGCAGAGGTTGCCCTGCGCATCTTCCACGCGGGCGGTGATGTATGCCAGGTCTTCACCGTCGGCGGTTAGCTTGAGGTGGTCCGTGACGAGGCGAATGTGGTGGGGTGCGCCGGCGGTGCGAACTTCTTCGGTGCCAATGGCTTTGCCCTGCGCATCGTAAGCTACCACCTTGATGCTGCCAGGCTGGTACACCACGTCTTTCCACTCGAGGCGGTAGCGGGTTTGGGGGTCGGCGGTGGTGGTTTTGGTCTGGCGGCCCTGGCTCTTGCCATTCACAAACAGCTCGGCCGAAGCGCCGTTGGTGTAGCAAAACACGGGTGTGTTCTGGCCTTCGCGGCCGGGCCAGGTCCAGTGCGGCAGCAGGTGCACCGTAGCCTTGGTGGGGTTCCACTTGGCGCGGTAGAGGTAGTAGCGGTCCTTGGGCTGGCTGGCCAGGTCCAGGATGCCGAAGTACGAGCTGTGCGAGGGCCACTTCTCATCGTAGGGCGTCGGCTCGCCGAGGTAATCGAAGCCGGTCCACACAAACTCGCCCACCACGTAGGGGTAGGCGTCCTGGGCCGTGAACTCGATATCCGGAATCTGCGACCAGCGGCAGGCCTCCAGGTCGTACGACGATGTCTGGTTGTCGGGGTACTGCTTGTCCTTGGCCAGCACGGCCGGAAACTTATACACCCCGCGCGAGCTCACGGTGGAGGCCGTTTCGGTACCCAGCAAGAAGCCCTGCGGCAGCTTGGCCAGCGCCTCGGGGTAGCGCGCGGGCTTGTAGTTGAAGCCCGGCACGTCGAGCACCGCCGCGATGCCATACTTGAAGTCGTCGTCGAAGCGGTCCATGCCCATCGTCGCGGGGCGGCTAGGGTCTTCGCGGTGCACGATGTCCTGCAGGCGCTTGGCAATGGCCGGGCCTTCGGGCGTGCTCTGGTCGGGCACCTCGTTGCCGATGCTCCACATAATGGCCGACGGGTGGTTGCGGTCGCGGCGCACCATATTGGTCAGGTCCTTTTCCACCCATTGGTCGAAGTACTGGCTGTAGCCATTCTTCACCTTCGGCGATTTCCACTCGTCAAACGATTCCACCATCACCATAAAGCCCAGCTCATCGCAGAGCGTCATCAGCTCGGGCGCGGGCATGTTGTGCGAAGTCCGAATGGCGTCGCAGCCCATGTCTTTCAACAGCGTAAGCTGGTGGCGCAGCGCGGCGGTGTTGATGGCCGTGCCCAGCGGCCCCAGGTCGTGGTGGTTGCACACGCCCTTAAACTTGCGCGGCTGCCCATTCAGCGAGAAGCCAGTGCCTTTCTCAAATTTGAAGGAGCGAATGCCGAACGGCGTCTTGTACGTGTCCTGCACCGCCGTGCCGGCCAGCAGCTTCGACTCGGCGCGGTACAGCACCGGCGTTTCGGGCGACCACAGCTTGGGCGCTTTCACCTGAAAATTCTGCTCCACTTCGGCGCCCGCGACGGGGGTAGTGGCCGTGGCCACCACCTGGCCGGCGGCGTCGCGCAGCTCGGTTTGCAGCGTGAGGCCGGTGGTGCCGGCGGGCGCCTCCACCTTGGTGCGCAGCTTCACGGTAGCGGCTTCGGCCGTGATGGTGGGGGTAGTGATATAGGTGCCCCACACCGGCACGTGCGCGCCCTGGGTGGTGATGAGGTGCACGTTGCGATACAGGCCCGCGCCGGGGTACCAGCGCGAGGCTTCAGGCATATTCTCCAGGCGCACGGCCAGCGTGTTGGGGCCGCTGGCGCGCAGGTAGGGCGTGATATCGACCGAAAACGAGTTGTAGCCGTAGGGCCAGAACATGGCTTCCTTGCCGTTGATATAGACGCGGGCATTGCTCATGGCGCCGTCGAACAGCAGCACCGCCTGGCCGCCCTTGCCCAGCTTGGGCACGGCCAGCGTGCGCCGGTACCAGCCCACGCCCACGAACGGCAGCCCGCCCGTGCGCCCCGATTTCAGACTGGCTTCTTTCTCGCCGTTTTGCTCGATTTTAACAACCTGCTGGTCGTTCTTGCCATCAAACGGCCCCGCGATGGCCCAGTCGTGCGGAATGCGCACGGTCTGCCACTTGGCGTCGTTGAGCTCGGGCTTGGCGCCGTCGGGCTGGTCGCCTTTGGTAAATTTCCAGTCGGTGGTGAGGGCAGTTTCCTGGCGGCTCTGGGCGGCGGCGGGCAGGCTGGCGGCCAGCAGCAGCGCGGCAGCCAGGGGTTTGGCAAAAGGCATGGGAAAGGGTAGGGGCGACGTAAAAAGTGGGCACTCAGTAAGCGGGGGCAAGTTACGCCGGCGCGGCCGGGCCTCGTCGCGTAGTTGCTGCGTTTGGGCCGGCCGGGCCGGTAGTTGGCCGGCCGGCGCTGCGGGGCTGGGCGGCAAAGCCCTAGCTTTACACGATGCTTGGCTGCTTGCGAAGAAAATATGCTTACTATCTCTTATCACTCGCGCTGGGAGGGGTAGGGGCTACGGCGTGCTCGTCTCCCGGCGCCCCCGCGGCTTCGGCCGCAGACTACCTGCCCTGCCGCGAAGTATACCGGCCCGTGCGCGGCCGGCTCTATGACCGAAATGGTATCCTGCTGGTAACCAACCAGATAGATTATACCCTGAGCCTGCCGCACCTGGCGCAGCTCGACACCGTAGCCTTCAACCAGCTGATGGGCTGGCCCGCCGGCGCTTTGCAGGCGCGGGTGTTCGCGGCCCGCCTGCCGGCCCCGCCGCCGCCCCACCGCCCCGCCCCGGTGGCCGACTCCACGGGCACCCTCGCCCCCGACACCGCCAGGCCCAAGCCCGCCCCACCCCGCGTGCAGCGCTGGCCCATCGAGCTGGCCCTCACCAAGCCCGAGGCCGACAGCCTGCGCCGCCACGCCCGCGCGTGGCCGGGGCTGGCCGCGCGCCGCCGCCGGGCGCGCACCTACCTCACCGCCGTGGCCGCGCCGGTGCTGGGCTATCAGCCAGCCAACGCGCAGGAGTTCCTGTACCTGGCCCAGCGGCAGGACCGGGGCCGCTACTACCGCCTGCGCAACAGCGGGGTGGAGGGCTACTATAATAACCTGCTGACCGGCCACCGCGGCGCCTACCACCCCCTCACCGACGGCCACGGCCGCACGCACGGCACCTGGGCCGCCGACACGGCTTTTCAGCAGGGCCAGGACTTGCACCTGAGCCTCGACGCCAAGCTGCAGGCCTACGCCGAGCGCCTGCTGGGCGAGCGCCGTGGCTACCTCGTGGCCCTCGACCCCGCCACCGGCGAAATCCTGGCCTGCGTGTCGGCCCCCACCTACGACCCCGCCGTGCTCACCGCCCCCGGCCGCAACGCCGCGCGCCGCGCCCTGCTGCGCGACGACGAGAACCGCCCGCTGCTCAACCGCCCCGCCGTGGCGGCCAATCCGCCCGGCTCGGTCTTCAAGCTCGTGAATGCCGCCGTGGCCCTGCAGCTCGGGGCCATCACCAACCACACGCCGTTTCCCTGCGACCAGTCGCTCATCAACTGCGTGCACCCGCACCCGCCGGCCCGCAACCTCACGATGGCCCTGAAGTATAGCTGCAACCCCTACTTCTACCAGGTGCTGCGGGCCGTGGTGGAGCCCCGGCCCGACTCGGCGGCCACGGCGGCCGACACCGTGGCCGCCCGCCACACCCACCTGGCGGCCTGGCGGCGGCAGGTGAAGTCGTTTGGGCTCGATACGCTGCTGGGCGTGGACGTGGCCCGCGAGCAGCCGGGCTTTCTCCCTACCCCTGCTTATTACGACAAGGTGCGGCGCACCAAGAACTGGACGTTCAAGTCCATCTACTCGCTCAGCATCGGGCAGGGCGAAATCAACCTGACGGGCCTGCAAACGGCTAATGTGCTGGCCACCATCGCCAACCGCGGCTGGTACATTACGCCCCATTTTGTGCGGGGCATTGGCAAAGCGGGCCCGCTGGCGCGCTTCACCGAGAAGCACCACACGCTGGTCGATAGCGTCAACTTCGCGGCCCTCGTGCCCGGCATGGTGGCCGCCATGCAGCCCGGCGGCACCGCCGAGCTGGCCAGCCTGGCCGATGTGGGCATCACGGTGGCCGGCAAAACCGGCACCGTGCAAAACGACGAGGGCGACGACCACGCCACCTTCGCCGGCTTCGCGCCCGCCACCGGGCCGCGCATCGTGGTGGCCGTCTACATCGAGAACGCCGGCTTTGGCGGACTCTCGGCCGCGCCCTGCGCCGCCCTCATCATGGAGCGATACCTGAAAGGCCACATCGCGCCCAAGCGTAAGCGCTGGGAAAAGTGGCTGCGCTGCGGCGACCTGGCCAGCCAGGGGCACTAGGCCGGGACTTCGAGCCTGGGCAGGGGGGTAGGGCCCGCGCTCCGGAACAAAAACAGACGCGCCAACTTTGTGGTGATAACTGTTTGGGCGGTTATTGCGAACGCAACCAGGCCCCAGTGGCCTACCAAGTACTCCCCATGACCTTTCATAAATACCAGGGCACCGGCAACGACTTCGTTATTATTGATGACCGCGCCCAGCAGTTTGACCCTGCTGACTACGTGCGCATCGCGGCCCTTTGCCACCGGCGCTTCGGCATCGGGGCCGATGGCCTGATGCTGCTGCGCAACCGCGCCGGCTACGATTTTGAGATGGTGTATTTCAACGCCGATGGCCACCCCAGCACCATGTGCGGCAACGGCGGCCGGTGCCTGGTGGCCTTTGCCAAGCACGTGGGTATCATCACGGATAAGGCGCATTTTCTGGCCGTGGATGGCCCCCACGAGGCCCGCGTGGAGCCCGACGGCACCGTGCGCCTGAAGATGATTGACGTGGCGCCGGCCCAGCGGGCGGGGGTAGGGGAGAACGATGTTTTTCTGCACACCGGCTCGCCCCATCACATCCACTTTCTCGACGCCGAGGAGCACCACTCGCTGGCCGAATTTGATGTGTATGGCCACGGCCACGACATTCGCTACGACCAGGCCTACGACCCGGCCGGCGTCAACGTCAACTTTGTGGAGGTGCCCGCCGACCCCAGCCACCCCTGGCCCGTGCGCACCTACGAGCGCGGTGTGGAGGACGAGACCCTGAGCTGCGGCACCGGCGTCACGGCCGTGGCGCTGGCGGCTGCGGCGCGCGGCGCGGCCTCGCCGGTGCGCCTGCAGGCGGCGGGTGGGCTGCTCGAAGTAGCCTTCGACCAGCGCCCCGACGGCAGCTTCGAGAACGTATGGCTGAGCGGACCGGCGGTGCGGGTGTTTGGAGGCGAAATCTAGTCCCGATGGTGACCCTGCGCGCCCTCGAACCCGACGATTTAGATTTTTTATTTCAGCTCGAAAATGACCCCGACCTCTGGGCGGTTTCCGACGTGCTGCCGGCCCCGGTGTCGCGCCACGCGCTGCGCGACTACCTGCGCCACGCCACCGCCAGCCTGGCCGAAGCAGGGCAAATGCGCTTGATTATCAGCCAGGAAGATGGCCAGCCCGTGGGCACGCTCGACCTGTTTGACTACTCGGCTTTGCACCAGCGGGCGGGGGTAGGGATTACGGTGCTGCACCGGGCGCGGCGGCGGGGCCACGCCCAGGCCGCGCTGGCGCAGCTGCTGCCCTACGCCGGGCAGGCGCTGCACCTGCACCAGCTATACTGCACCGTAGTGGCCGATAATCGGGCCAGTATCAGCCTATTTAAAAAAGCGGGTTTTCGGCGCGTGGGCGTAAGGCACGACTGGTTACGCGCAAATACCCCCTTGGGGTGGAAAAATGCCGTAGAAATGCAACTAATACTTAAAAACTGACACTATCTTCACGGCCAGCAATCTATTTTAAGCCCAGCCATATCTTTTGCGGGGGGTGTTTCGTAGAAGCGTGCAGGAGGGCTCACCGGATGATTTTACCCGGCCGCTGCTGCTCGTAAGCTTCTTCCTGTCTCTTTTTCATGCCGCTTTCTACTCCGGCGGTGACACCTGCGCGTGCCACCTCCACCGCTCCGGCCGCGGAACAAGCCGCCGCTAAAAATCTTCCCTACTCCCTGCCCGACCTGGTTTGCTTCGCGCACCTGCACTGGGACTTTGTGTGGCAGCGGCCCCAGCATTTGCTCTCGCGCTTTGCCCAGCACGGCCGCGTTTTTTACGTAGAGGACGCGTTCTTCCACGCGGACAACCTCATTGAGCCGCACGTGGAGGTGAAGGAGCGGCAAAACGGCGTTAAAGTAGTGGTAGTGCACCTGCCTAATAGCCTGCGGGGCGATGAGGCTGCCAGCGACCAGGCGCAGTTTGGCGTCCTGAGTCGGTTTTTTGCCGAAATCCAGGTTACCCGGTTCGTGGCATGGTACTACACCCCAATGGCCCTTGGCAAGTCGCGGCTTTTCGCGCCCGTGCTGACCGTGTACGACTGCATGGACGAGCTGGCCCAGTTCAAATTTGCCCCGCCCGAGCTGCGCCAGCGCGAGCAGGAGCTGTTTGAGAAAGCCGACCTCGTTTTCACGGGTGGCCAGCGCCTCTACGAGGCCAAGCGCGAGCAGCACGCCGACGCCCACGCCTTTCCCAGCAGCATTGATAAAGAGCACTTTGGCCAGGCCCGCAATCCTAAGCTGGCCGAGCCTGCCGACCAGGCCGGCATTGCGCACCCCCGCATCGGGTTTTTTGGCGTGGTAGATGAGCGCCTCGATATTGAGTTATTAGGAGCCTTGGCCACGAACTATCCCGCGTGGCAGTTCGTTATTATCGGACCGGTGGTAAAAATTGACCCCGCCACGCTGCCGCACAACGCCAACATTCACTACTTGGGTGGCAAAAACTACCAGGAACTCCCGGCCTACCTGCGCGGCTGGGATGTTGCTACCCTCCTCTTTGCTCGCAACGAGAGTACTGAGTTTATTTCCCCTACCAAAACGCCTGAGTACTTGGCGGCTGGCCGGCCGGTCGTGAGCACCAGCATCCGCGATGTGGTCCGCCCCTACGGCGACCTCGACCTGGTGCAGATTGCCGACGACCCCAAGGAGTTTGGCCAAGCCATTGCCCGGGCGCTGGAGCAGGGCAAAGATGCCGATTGGCGCACCCGCACCGACGATTACCTGGCGACTATTTCCTGGGACCTTACCTGGCAGAATATGGTGAACCTGATGCAGGAGCGCCTCGACGCCAAGTCCTAGTGCCGCAACCGTTTAACGCTATCCTTTCCCGCCCTACCCCCCTGCGTTACCCATTTCCACATCATTCTAATTTTTACTCTCATGTTTGACTACCTCATCGTCGGGGCCGGCTTCGCTGGCAGCGTGCTGGCCGAGCGACTAGCCACCCGCAGCAACAAAAAAGTGCTTGTTATTGATAAGCGTAGCCACATTGGGGGTAATGCCTATGACCATTATAATGAAGACGGTATCCTGATTCATAAGTATGGCCCGCACATCTTTCACACCAATTCGAAGGACGTCTTTGATTACCTCGGCAACTTCACCGACTGGCGCCCCTACGAGCACCGCGTGCTCGCCTCAGTAGATGGCCAGCTGGTGCCGATGCCCATCAACCTCGACACTATCAATAAGCTGTATGGACTGAGCCTGACCAGCTTTGAGGTGGAGGAGTTCTTTGCCTCGGTGGCCGAAGAAGTACCGGTTATCAAGACGTCGGAGGACGTGGTGGTGAGTAAGGTGGGTAGGGAGCTGTACAACAAGTTTTTCAAGAATTACACTAACAAGCAGTGGGGCCTCGACCCCTCGCAGCTGGATAAGTCGGTGACGAGCCGCGTGCCTACCCGCACTAACCGCGACGACCGGTACTTTACCGATACCTACCAGGCCATGCCGCTGCACGGCTACACCCGCATGTTTGAGAAGATGCTCGACCACCCGAACATCAAAATCATGCTCAACACGGATTACCACGAGGTTATCAAGTTCATCCCCTTCAAGGAGATGATTTTTACCGGCCCCGTGGATGAGTATT
Source organism: uncultured Rhodanobacter sp. (assembly GCA_964657755.1). Lineage (GTDB taxonomy): Bacteria > Bacteroidota > Bacteroidia > Cytophagales > Hymenobacteraceae > Hymenobacter. The sequence continues at coordinate 23,581 of CAZZWL010000029.1, read as the reverse complement.
TCGACTTTCAGTTTGGCAAGCTGCCCTACCGCTCGCTCGAATTCAAGCACGATACCCTGAACAAGGAGCAGCACCTCGCCGCCCCGGTGGTGAACTATCCCAACGAGCACGCCTACACGCGCATCACGGAGTTTAAGGCCCTTACCGGCCAGACGCACCCTAAAACGGCCATCGTGTATGAGTACCCGCAGGCCGAGGGCGACCCCTACTACCCCGTACCGATGCCCGAAAACGCCGAGCTGTATGCTAAGTATAAGAAGCTCGCCGACGAAACGGCCAACGTACATTTCGTGGGCCGCCTCGCTACCTATAAGTACTACAATATGGACCAGGTAGTGGCCCAGGCTCTGACGCTGTACAAGCGCCTGACCGAGAAGGAAGAGGCTGCCAAGCCAGTGCGCCCAGCTATTGCCGGCTCAACAGCTCTGGTAGAGAAGCTCATAAACCGCGAGCCTGCCAAAGAATAAGTAAGGGCTGTCTTGGTAGCCCCTAACTATATTGGTGTGAATTCGTTAAAAAGCCAGTGGTGCGTGTCTGCCGATGCGTGCTACTGGCCTTTTTACTTCTAATTCTTCCACTATGTTATTCAGAACCACTTTTGTTGCCTTTTTACTGCTCTGCCTTGGCCTGGTAGCTACCCCCGATGCAGATGCCCAGCGCGTGGTAGTCGTGCAGCCCCGGCCCCGGCCAGTAGTGGTGCGGCCCCGCCATCGGCGCAGAGTAGTAGTAGTGCATCCCAGGCCCCGGCGCGCAGTAATTGTGCGTGGTGGCCGTCGCTACTAATTAAAACAGCGGGGCACTGGCTGCCATTTTTACCGCTTGCCCAAACCCCGCACTCTTTTTGAGAGTGTGGGGTTTCATAGTTTATGGCCAATGGCCCGGTTCGGCAAGTAGCGCGTAAATTTGCCTCACTCGCGCTGTCCTTTTTAGTCAATTTGTTTACCCAATGTTAGATTTCCTCGGCAAAACCGTCGCCAAGCTGTTTGGCTCCAAAGCAGAAAAGGACCTCAAGGACGTGGTGCCTTACGTGGCCCTCATTAATGCGGAATATGCCAAACTGGCCGGCCTCACCGACGACCAGCTGCGCCACCGCACCCAGGAAGTGCGCCAGCAGCTGGACGGCAAGCTCGCTAACCTGGACGCGCAGCTTGCGGGCCTGCACGCGCAGATTGACGACCAGCCGCAGCTCGATGTGAGCAAGAAGGAGCAGATTTTTGAGCAGATTGATACCCTCGAAAAGCAGCGCAACAAAGACCTGGAAGTGGCCCTCACCGAGGTGCTGCCCCAGACGTTCGCTATCGTGAAGGAAACCGCCCGCCGCTACGCCCAGAACGGCCAGCTCACGGTGACGGCCACCGACATGGACCGCGACATTGCCCGCACCAAGCAGAACGTGACCATCGTGGGCGACCAGGCCATCTGGAGCAACAAATGGCTGGCGGCCGGCGCCGAAATCACCTGGGACATGGTGCACTACGACGTGCAGCTGATTGGGGGGGTAGTGCTGCACCAGGGCAAGATTGCCGAAATGGCCACCGGCGAGGGCAAAACGCTGGTTTCGACCTTGCCGGCCTTCCTCAACGCGTTGGGGGGCAGGGGCGTGCACCTGGTAACGGTGAACGACTACTTGGCCAAGCGCGACTCGGAGTGGAACGCGCCGCTGTTCGAGTTTCACGGCCTGACCGTGGACTGCATCGACAAGCACCAGCCCAACACCGACGCCCGCCGCAACGCCTACCTGGCCGACGTGACCTACGGCACCAACAACGAGTTTGGCTTTGATTACCTGCGCGACAACATGGCCCGCGACCCCTCGGAGCTGGTGCAGCGCAAGCACCACTACGCCATGGTGGACGAAGTAGACTCGGTGCTGATTGACGACGCGCGCACGCCGCTCATCATCTCGGGCCCCGTGCCTAAGGGCGATGTGCACGAGTTTTTGCAGCTCAAGCCGCGCATTCAGCGCCTCGTGGACGAGCAGAAAAAGCTGGTGCAGTCGTACTTGGTGCAGGCCCGCAAAGCCATTGCCGAAGGTAAGACCGGCTCGGAAGAGGGGGGTAAGAACGGCGACGGCGGCCTGGCCCTGTTCCGCGCCTACCGCGGCCTGCCCAAGAGCAAGCCGCTCATCAAGTTCCTGAGCGAGTCGGGCATGCGCGTGATTTTGCAGCAGACCGAGAACTTCTACCTGCAGGATAACTCGCGTCAGATGCCGGAGGCCGATAAGCCGCTGTTCTTCACCATCGACGAGAAAAACAACCAGATTGAGCTGACCGAAAAGGGCATTGACCTGATTACGGCGCAGGGCGAAGACCCGCACCTGTTCATCATGCCCGATATCGGCGTCGAAATCGCCAATATCGAGAAGGCCGATGCCCTCACGGCCGAAGAAAAGCTGCACCAGAAGGAACAGCTGATGAGCGACTATCAGGAAAAATCGGAGCGCGTGCACACCGTGAACCAGCTCCTGAAAGCATACACGCTGTTTGAGCGCGACGACCAGTACATCCTGAGTCAGGAAGGCAAGGTGATGATTGTGGACGAGCAAACCGGCCGCGTAATGGAAGGCCGCCGCTACTCCGACGGCCTGCACCAGGCCATCGAGGCCAAGGAAGGCGTGCGCATTGAGGATGCCACCCAGACCTACGCCACGGTGACGCTGCAGAACTTCTTCCGCATGTACCACAAGCTTTCGGGCATGACCGGCACGGCCGAAACCGAGGCCGGCGAGCTGTGGGAAATCTATAAGCTCGACGTGGTGGTGATTCCGACCAACCGCGTTATTTCGCGCCAGGATGACCACGACAAGGTATACCGCACGGTGCGCGAGAAATACAACGCCGTGACCGAGGAAATCCAGGCCCTCGTGACAGCTGGCCGCCCGGTGCTCGTGGGCACGACTTCGGTGGAAATCAGCGAATTAGTGAGCCGGATGCTGAAGCTGCGCGGCATCAAGCACCAGGTGCTGAACGCCAAGCAAAACCAGCGCGAGGCCGAGATTGTGGCCGCCGCCGGCTACCCCGGCACCGTGACCATCGCTACCAACATGGCCGGCCGCGGCACCGACATCAAGCTGCGCGAAACCTCGCGCGAGTCGGGGGGCCTGGCCATTATTGGCACCGAGCGCCACGAAAGCCGCCGCGTCGACCGCCAGCTGCGGGGTAGGGCCGGCCGCCAGGGCGACCCTGGCTCGTCGCAGTTTTTCGTGAGCCTGGAAGACAACCTGATGCGTCTGTTTGGCTCGGAGCGCATTGCCAAGCTCATGGACCGCATGGGCATGGAAGAGGGCGAAGTGATTCAGCACTCGATGATTACGTCGAGCATTGAGCGCGCCCAGAAGAAGGTGGAGGAGAACAACTTCGGCACCCGCAAGCGCCTGCTGGAATACGACGACGTGATGAACGCCCAACGCGAGGTGGTGTACCGCCGCCGTCGCAACGCCCTGTTTGGCGAGCGCCTGGAGCTGGACATCCTGAACCTGATTTACGACGTGAGCGAGGACATCGCGGCGGGCCACAAAATCACGAATGACTTCGAGGATTTCAAGCTGTCGGTTATCAAGGATTTTGGCTACGACACGCACATCACGGCGCAGGAATTCAGCGCCTTATCGGCCGAGCGCCTCACCCAGAAGCTCTACGACGAGGCCACCGGCTACTACGACAGCAAGAACGAGCACATTGGCCAGAATGCGCTGCCGATGATAAACGACCTGCTGAACCAGAACACGCCCTACGAAAACATCGCCATCCCCTTCACCGACGGCCACAAGCACACCCAGGTGGTGGCCAACCTGCGCAAGGCCCAGGCTAGCAACGGCCTCGACATCGTGCGCCAGATGGAAAAAGGCGCCGTGCTTTCGACCATCGACGAGGCCTGGACCCAGCACCTGCGCCAGATGGACGACCTCAAGCAGGTGGTGCAAAACGCGGTGTATGAGCAGAAAGACCCGCTGCTGGTCTACAAGTTTGAAGCGTTTGAGCTGTTCAAGCGCATGCTGGCCAAGGTGAACCACGGCACCAGCAGCTTCCTCTTCAAAGCCGACGTACCAGTGGCGGCCGAAGCTGGCTTCGCCGAGCCGGATTTCTTCTACGAGGATGATATATCGGAGCCGCTGCCCAAGCTCAAGGCCGAAAAAGCCATCTCAGACGTGAGCCTCGGCGCGGGCCCCGAAGACCTGGAGCAGGCCGCCGAATTGGGCCTGGCGCCGCCCGTGCGCCAGGAGCCGGCCCGCAGCCAGAAAATTGCCAACCGCAACGAGAAGGTGACGGTGCAATACATGGATGGCCGCGTGGTGCGCGACGTAAAATACAAGACCGTGGAGCAGGACGTGCTGGCCCAGCGCTGCGTGCTGGTAGATTAAGTGCTGAGATTTAAGAAGTAAGTGAACGTCATGCTGAGCCTGTCGAAGCATCTCTGCCGCGTAACTAACTCCTGATGTTAGATTTACTTGCGCGGTAGAAATGCTCCGACAGGCTCAGCATGACGTTCGCTTGTATATCGCCTCATACCATTTCGAATGAACCTCGCCGCTACCTTCGACCACACCCTGCTGCGCCCCGACTGCACCGAAACCCAGATACTTCAGTTGTGCCAGGAGGCGCGCCAACACGGTTTTGCCAGCGCCTGCGTGCCGCCGTGCCACGTGCCGGTGGCCGCGCGCGAGCTGAGCGGCTCGGGCGTGGCGGTGTGCACGGTCATCGGCTTTCCGCTGGGCTACAGCAGCAGCCGGGTAAAGTTTCGGGAGGCCGAAATCGCGCTGGCCGAAGGGGCCACCGAGCTGGATATGGTGCTGAACGTGTCGCTACTCAAGTCGGGCCAACTGGATGCCGTGCGGGCCGAAATCGAAGATATTACCGACCTGGCCGAGGTGCACGACGCCCTGCTCAAAGTCATTGTTGAAACGGCCCTGCTGACCGAGGAGGAGCTGGAAACGGCCGCCCGGCTCTGCGCCGAAGCGGGCGCGCACTTCGTGAAAACCAGCACCGGCTTTGCCAGCCGGGGCGCCTCGGTGGCCGATGTGGAGTTGCTGCGCCGGGTGCTACCCCCCCACGTGCGCATCAAGGCCAGTGGCGGCATCCGCACGCGGGCGCAGGCGCTGGCGCTGCTCGCGGCCGGCGCCGACCGCCTGGGTACCTCTAATAGTCTGGCTATCTTGCAAGAAGATGACTCTCCGCTTTCCTAACGCCGTGCTGCTACTGAGCCTGCCGCTGCTGGCCGCCTGCGCGGCCACGGCGCCCACCACCCGCGCCCAAACGCCGGCCGATACGACCCGCAAGCCCGTGGCCGCCGCCACCAACCCCACCGAAGACCTGACCAAGTACCGGCCGGTGTTTACGGTGCCGGTGGTGGGCAGCCCTACCCCCCCCGCGGCGGCCCGGCCCGCCGCCCCGGTTCGCGCCACCGCGCCCGCGCCCACCAGCCAGGTAAATGCTCAGGTGGAGCAGCGCCTGCGCGACCAGGCCTTTATGAACCAGAACGTGAAGTATGCTACCGGCTACCGCGTGCGCGCTTACCTGGGGCTGGAGCGCGACCAGGTGATGAGTATTCGCCGCCAGATTATCAGCCGCTACCCCGACGAGACGGACTATATCACCTTCAAGCAGCCCGTGTACCGGCTCTACATCGGGGACTATATTAACAAGCTCGACGCCGCGCGCGGGCTCTCGCGGGTGCGGCAGTTTGTGCCCCGCGCCGAACTGGAGCCCATGCAGGTGCTGCTGAATAAGACGCCATAGACCACATGCTATTTATCTCACAAAAAGGAACGTCATGCTGAGCCCGTCGAAGCATCTCTACCACGCCGCCAGGGCCACTAACCCAACGATGCGGTAGAGATGCTTCGGCAGGCTCAGCATGACAACGATTTGGTAGTGTTATGCTGAATACTATAAAAACCCGCGCTGCGGCCCTGGCCCCCGAGCTGTCGGCCCTGCGCCGCCACCTGCACGCCAATCCCGAGCTTTCATTCCAGGAAACCCAAACGGCGGCCTTCGTGACCGAGCAGCTGCGGGCGCTGGGCCTGGCGCCCTACCCGGTGGCCGGCACGGGGGTAGTGGCCCTCATTGAAGGGCAGCCGGGCGGTCCCGTGGTGGCTCTGCGCGCCGACATGGACGCGCTGCCCATTCAAGAGCTGAGCGATAGTCTGTATAAATCGACCCGGCCCGGCGTGATGCACGCCTGCGGCCACGATGTGCACACCACCTGCCTGCTCGGCGCGGCGCGCCTGCTCACCGAGCAGCGCGCCCATTTTAAGGGCACCGTGAAGCTGCTGTTTCAGCCCGGCGAAGAGCTGCTGCCCGGCGGGGCCTCGCTGATGATAAAAGATGGCGTGCTCGAAAACCCTACCCCCACCGCCATCCTGGGGCAGCACGTGTTTCCGCGCCTGCCGGTGGGGCAGGTGGGCCTGCGGCCGGGCCGCTACATGGCCAGCACCGACGAGCTGTATTTGACGATAAAAGGCAAGGGCGGCCACGGTGCCATGCCCGAACTCAACCTCGACCCCGTGCTGGTGGCGGCCCACCTCATTGTGGCGGCCCAGCAGGTAGTGAGCCGCCGCGCCAACCCCAAAATGCCCTCGGTACTAAGCTTCGGCAAGGTCATCGCCAACGGCGCCACCAACGTGATTCCTGACGAGGTATACATCGAAGGCACTTTTCGCACCCTCGATGAGCAGTGGCGCGACGAGGCGCACGTGCACCTGCGGCAGCTCTGCGAAGGGCTGGCGGCCAGCATGGGGGCGGTGTGCGAGCTGGAAATCCGGCGCGGCTACCCCTGCCTCGACAACAACCCCGCCGTGACGGCCCGCGCGCGCGCGGCCGCCGAGCAGTACCTGGGCGCCGAAAACGTGATTGAGCTGGACCAGTGGCTGGCCGCCGAAGACTTTGCTTATTTCTCGCAGGCCGCGCCGGCCTGCTTCTACCGCCTCGGCACCCGCGCCCCCGACGGGCGCTTTGCCGCCTCGGTGCACACTCCCGTTTTTGATATCGACGAGCAGGCGCTCAGCATTGGGGCGGGGCTCATGGCCTGGCTCACCTTGCGGGAGCTGGCTAGTTCCGCTACTGTTTAATTAGTAATTAGTTATGCGTCGTTTAGTACTTCCTTTGCTGCTGCTGACCGCCTCAGTGGCGGCCGCTCAAACCTCGCGCTACGTCCAGACTACGCAGCTGTGGCCCGAGCTGCAAGGCGAGCTGGCGCTGAAGAATGGCGATTACCTGCTCTTGACGCTGCGCGGGGAGCGCGCCGCTTCCGGCGGCGACGTGGCGGGCCGCCGCCTGGGCTTTGATGGCCGCCGCGCCCGGCTGGCCTACGAGCATTTTGGCAGTGCTGCCTGGAGCTACGGCGCCACGGCGCAGCTGCTGGGCGATGGCCGGGGCGCCATCATTATCCCCGAACTATTACTGCGGCACCGCTCGCCCATCTTTGGCGCCGTCACCTTTGGCCAGCGCCTGAGTTTGGAGCGAGATTTTAATACTATTGGCGCCGCGCCACTCGGCTCCGGGCCCGATGGCCAGACGTGGGCCCGCCTGCGCGTGGACCTGGAGAAGCTCCTACCCCTCGGTGGCGACGCCAATGGCCTGGCCCTGCGCCCGCGCCTGAGCTACGAAGCCAGCACGCACCTGCGTTTTCAAAAAGCCACTGCCGACCAGGATGAGCGGACCATTCAGTACACCAGCCTGCGCGGCGAGGTGGGCGTGCGTGTGTCGCCGCGCTTTGATATTACACCTTGGTTTGCGTACCAGACTAGCTACATTATTGAATTGCCTAAATATGATAAAAACGGGGCTATTACCGATTCTGGGGGTAATTCGAATCTGGTGTATCCCACCGTGGGGCTAGACCTGCGCTTTACGCTCTTGCCTGCCGGCACTAACACTGACCGCAAGCAATTGCCAACTCAGCATTAGTAGTGTTAATGCCATTTTGACGGTAGTAGGAGTGACTATTTGCGATAATGAACTCGCATTGTCAGAAAGCAATCAACCAAATGGTGCAATGTGCGGTCATTTTGTCCGTAAGCGTTGGGTGGTATGAATTTTAAGGAGAACAGGTAACGCGGCTGCTGGTAGCAGTCCGTTTTCAACCTCATCTCTCCTTCAATTCTATGTCCACCTTATTGTATAATTCCCGCCCGGCTGTTCGCCCGGCGCGGGCCTTCAACTCGCTGCTGAATGAGCTGTTGCGCGATGCGCAGCCCGCCGCGCCTACCCCCTCTACTACCTTCGTGCCCGCCGCCGATATCTTCGAAACGGCCCAGGGCTACGAACTGCACCTGGCCCTGCCGGGCGTAGCCAAAGACGCCGTCAGCATCGATTTTCAGGAAGGTCAGCTGGTGGTGGCGGGCAGCCGCCCCGCCCCGGCTACGGAAGGCGAAAACGTGCCCCAGCTGCGCCGCGTCGAAACCCGCTTTGGCGAGTTTCGCCGGGCTTTCCGCCTGCCCGAAACGGTGAACGTGAAAGGCATTAGCGCGGAGCTGGCCGATGGCCTGTTGCGCGTTATGCTGCCCTTCGACACCGAGAAAGTGACCAAGCAGCACATTGAAGTGCGCTAACCGCCACGCAGGAGAGGTGCCCGTTTGGGTGCCTCTTTTGCGTAAGGCAGGGCCACCGCCGCCGCGGGCGGCGCCAAAAAAATGCCGCTTTCCGGCAACCTTCGGGCACGAAAGCTACTCTTGGTGGCGTTGTTCGGCACGAGGATAAAACTCAGTCTCAGTGTCAGGGTTATCTTAGAAGTCGTACCGGGGTAGTTGGTTTTTTTAGCTTCCCGTTGTTACTTCGCTTTTCTTATCACTCCTTTTTTCTAAACATACCCCGATGCAAGCTAAAAACATGATGCTCGGCCTGTTGACTTCCGCTGTGCTAGGCGGAGGCGTGGCCGTGGGGGGGTATAAGCTGCTGGAATCCGAGCCGGACAACGTGGCTCTTACCACAGTAGCTTCCGACCCTCAAGTGCGTTATACTTCGGCCATGCGCAGCACGGAATATGCCGCGCCCGAAGGCCTCAACTTCGTGGCTGCCGCTGCCGCCGTGACGCCCGCCGTAGTGCACGTAATGACCGAATACAAGGCCGAGCCCCAATCGCAGAGCCGCATGCAGATGGACCCCTTCCTGCGCCAGTTCTTTGGCGACCAGTTTGATGGTCAGCTGCACGGCCAGCGCGAGCCGCAGGGTGGGGGCGAAGGCTCGGGCTCGGGCGTGATTATCGCGGCCAATGGCTACATCGTCACCAATAACCACGTGATTGATAAAGCGTCGAAAATCACGGTGGTGATGGACGACAAGCGCAAGTTTGAAGCCGAGCTGGTCGGCGCCGACCCCAGCACCGACCTGGCCGTGCTGAAGGTGAAAGCCGACAACCTGCCCTTCGTGAAATATGGCAACTCGGACGAGGTGAAGGTGGGCCAGTGGGTGCTCGCCGTGGGCAACCCGTTCAACCTGAACTCGACCGTGACGGCCGGTATTATCTCGGCCAAGGGCCGCAGCATCGGTATTCTGAGCCGCGACCAGGCGGCGGGTATCGAATCGTACCTGCAGACCGACGCCGTGGTGAACCCTGGCAACTCGGGCGGTGCGCTCGTGAACACGGCCGGCGACCTGATTGGCATCAACTCGGCTATTTCGTCGCACACCGGCTCGTTTGAGGGCTACGCCTTCGCCGTGCCCAGCGCCATCGTGAGCAAAGTCGTGGACGACCTGCTCAAGTACAAGGTGGTGCAGCGCGCGCTGCTGGGCGTGCGCATTCAGGAAGTGGATGCCAAGCTGGCTTCGGAGAAAAAACTCAATACCCTGAACGGCGTGTACGTGCAGGGCCTGGGAGAGAAAAGCTCGGCGGCGGCGGCCGGCCTCAAAATTGGGGACATCATCACCGATATCAACGGGGTGCCCGTGAACACGGCCTCGCAGCTGCAAGAGCAAGTATCGCGCTTCCGCCCGGGCGACAAGATTAAGGTGGGCTACCTGCGGGGCAGCGGCAAGGAGGTAGCCAGCGCTACCCTCTACAATGCCTCCAATACCACGGCCGTGGTGAAGGAGCTCCCCGCCGACGCCGGCATTGCCTACGAAGGCGCCAAGCTGGGCCCGGTAACGGCCCGCTTGCAAAACTCGCTCGGCATCGACGGCGGGGCCCAGATTTCGGGCATCAAAGGCAGCAATTTCAAGGAAACCGGTATGGCCGATGGGTTCATCATCACCCGTATCGACAAGAACGTGGTGCGCAAGCCCGCCGACGTGCAGGCCTACCTCGACCAGGCCAAGGATAATTCGGGGGCGTTGGTAGAAGGCGTCTACCCCGATGGCCGCAAGGCCTACTACCCCATCGGCCGCGAATAAGCGCTCCCGTGGGATACAAGAAAGCCCTCGCCAGACACTGGCGGGGGCTTTTTGCAGTTAAGCTAGTCAGGGGCAGGCAACATGGGCGGCCTAGTACACTACGAGGCGGGTAGTGATAGCCCCGCCGCCCATCAGCCGTAGCGCATAGACACCGGATGCTACGCCGCTGAGGTCGAACTCGGTGGTGAGGCGGTGAGGCGAAGCAGTATTCGAAGCCGTGCGCACTACCCGGCCCCCCCGCGTCAAGGAGTTGGAGCGTGGAAACCCCTGCGGGTAGCGCCACCGTTACGCGTTCGTGGGCCGGATTGGGATAGGGGGTAAGGGTAGGGAGGGCGGCGGTGGCTAGGAGCGTCGGGTCAGCGAGCGTGGCCACGGCCGCCATCGGGTAGTAGATATCGGGGACTTTTGCGCCGGAACTTGGAATAAGCAGAGGACCATAGCTGGCCGGTGGGCGGGTACTGCCAGCTATTGCCACGCTGGCCCCGGCTAAGGCTAGCCCGAATAAGTAGTTGGGGGAGGCGCTGCCTCCACTGGTAGCCCAGGCAAAGCTGCTGGTGCCGCCCGCATCCGAAACCTTAGCCACAAAGCATTCACTACCAACACCGTTAGGGTCGTGACCAGTTCTTTCCCAAACTGCCCGCTCAGGTAGATACTAGTGCCACTTACGGCCAGGTAATAGGCGTCGAGGGAGTAGCCTCCCGCGTCGGTATTAAACTGCTGGACCCAGGCGAAGCTGTTGGTTGTGTGGTCTCACTTGGCCAGAAAGCCCTCCGCTATTGGCGTGCGTGAAGCTATTAGGGCCAAACTGCGCGGTCCCGATATAGTAGCCGGCCAGATAGGTATCACCGTTAGCGTTGGTAGCCAGGGCGGTTACTCCCGACATACTCCCGTCGTTTTGGCTGAAGGTTAACAGCGATTGCCAGGCCGGGGCCTGCGCCCAGGCACCGGGCGCGGCCAGCAGCAGTACAAAAAGTAGTAGGCGGCCCGCCTGCGAGTTGTAAGTAAGTTTCATATGCAGAAAGGATGAATGATTAAGTGGAATAGGATTTGGCCAACAAGTCGCACGTAATCTATTGACAACGAGAAAAAAAAATAGTAAAAATGCTGCTTCGTAGCCGCTACGACAGCAAGCGCGGAAGCGAGATAAAGATAGGAGTAGCGTAATATAAAAGAAGTGGACGGTACGTACGGGCTTAGCTTGGCCAACCCGGTAGCCGTAGTGGGGCTTTGCTACCTTTGAAATTCCTAACTCCCCACGCCCATCCTCATGAAGCAGGCCCTCGAAGAAGCTACTACCCCCGACGTGACCGTGCCGCACCCCCACGCCGACCCCCACGGCATCCGGGACGTGCTGCGGCAGCTCGGCATTCGAGCCGAAAATCCGGCCACCTGCACCGGCCGCACCTGGGGCGGGGCTGGCGGCGCGCCGCACGTTATCGTCTCGCCAGCCGATGGGCAGCGCATCGCGGCCGTGGCCGTGGCCACGGTGGCCGACTACGAGGCCGTGGTGATGACCGCCCAGGCGGCTTTTCTGAAGTGGCGGCTGGTGCCGGCGCCCCAGCGCGGCGACGTGGTGCGCCAGATTGGCCTGGCGCTGCGCCACCACAAAGAAGCCCTGGGCAAGCTGGTGAGCTACGAGATGGGCAAAATCTTGCAGGAAGGCCTGGGCGAAGTGCAGGAAATGATTGACATCTGCGACTTCGCGGTGGGCCTGAGCCGGCAGCTGCACGGCTTCACCATGCACTCGGAGCGGCCCGCGCACCGCATGTACGACCAGTACCACCCGCTGGGCATCGTGGGTATTATTTCGGCCTTCAACTTCCCGGTGGCGGTGTGGAGCTGGAACGCCATGCTGGCCGCCGTGTGCGGCGACGTGAGCATCTGGAAGCCTTCGGAGAAAACCCCGCTGGCCGCCGTGGCCGTGCACCACATCATTCAGCAAGTATTGGTTGATAATGACGTGCCGGAGGGCGTGTTCAACCTCGTGCTGGGCGGGCCCGAGGTGGGCCAGGCCATGAGCGCCGACGAGCGCCTACCCCTTGTCTCGGCCACGGGCAGCACCCGCATGGGCCGGGCCGTGGGCGCCGCCATGGGCCAGCGCCTGGGCCGCGCCCTGCTGGAGCTGGGCGGCAACAACGCCATCATCCTTACTCCCCAGGCCGACCTCGACATGGCCATGCGGGCCATCGTGTTTGGGGCGGTGGGCACGGCCGGGCAGCGCTGCACCACCACGCGCCGCCTCATCATCCACGACAGCATTTATGAGGAGGTGACGCAGCGCCTGCTGGCCGCCTACGCCAAGCTGCCGGTGGGCCACCCGCTGCAAGCCGGCACGCTGGTGGGCCCGCTCATCGACGCCGACGCCGTCACGCTCTTCACCAATGCCCTAGAGGCCGTGCAGCGCGAAGGCGCCACCCTGCTCACTGGCGGCCAGATGCTGAGCAGCGCCGAGCTGCACGGCGGCCACTACGTGCTGCCCGCCCTGGTGGCGGCCGAAAACCACTACCCCACCGTGCAGGCCGAAACCTTCGCGCCCATCCTCTACCTGCTCAAGTACACCGGGGGGGTAGGGGAGGCCATCGCCCTGCAAAACGGCGTGCGGCAGGGCCTGTCCTCCGCCATCTTCACCCTGAACCTGCGCGAAGCCGAAGCTTTTTTGGCCGCGCCCGGCTCCGACTGCGGCATTGCCAACGTGAACATCGGCACGAGCGGCGCCGAAATCGGCGGCGCCTTCGGCGGCGAGAAGGAAACTGGGGGGGGTAGGGAATCCGGCTCCGACGCCTGGAAAGTCTACATGCGCCGCCAGACCAACACCGTGAACTACGGCACCGAACTACCTTTGGCACAAGGCATTAAGTTTGATATTTAACCTGCCAGCCCTGCGCGGCTGCTACCCACCCGGCCCGTTGCGTAATTGCGGCGGGCCGGATGCGTTAGTTGGCATCGCGAATGTCGCCGTGGCCCTTGTACAGCAAGCCGTTGGCATTATTCACGACGTAGAATAGCCGGTAAAGCTGGCCGGGATTGTAGGTGCGCAGGGGCACCCGCAGGCTGTCGCCGGCCTGTAGCGTAGCAGTGCGCGTATCAATTTCGGTGTAGCGCCGGCTCACGTACACCATACCCACCGTGCAGGGGCAAGGCGCAGTAGGACTCAGCCGGATTTGCCAGGTTGCCTGACCAGTAGGGGCGGGGTTGGGCCACGCCTCGGTGTGGCTGACGGTGGCTAGCTGCTGGGGACCGTTAAGCGGGTTGGGCCCAGTGCCGGGGGGTAGACCCAGTAAATATATTTCCTGACCCGTCCACGTAGTATCCGAAGTCCAGTCGTTGGGGTCCAGGGGCCCGTTTAGCCGGCCCTGGGCGTCGCGGTGCGTGATGCTTTCGCCGGGCCCGAAATACACGTCAGGGCCCGCGTACTCCTGGCCGCAGGTGAAGGCCAGCAGCGGCAGAATCGCGATGGGTAGGTAGCGCTTTAGCAAGGGGGTAGGGCCGAGGGTGGGTATGGGCAAGAGGCCGGGTGGCCCGCGGTGGGTTGCACGAGCAAAAGGCAAAGCTTCTCACCGACTAAAAAAGCGGGGGTAGGCAGTATTGCTACCGCCTACCCCCGCTTTCAGCGTTGAGGTGCTGCTTACTTGCCGGCCGTTTGCCGCACCACCTCGGGCAGCACGTTGCTCAGCGCGTCGGCCTGGGCGCGGGTGAAATTGCCCTGCACCTGCACCAGTACAAACGAGCCCAGCGCGTCGGGCATGGCGCCGGTGGCCACCAGCTCGCTCACCTGGTCGCCATTGGCTTTCACCACGTACTGGTAGGGGGCCGCGCCGGTGGCCGCGCTGGCCAGCGACGTGTAGCGCTCGGCCTGGAGCAGGCCGCTCACTTCGCCATTCAGGCCCTCGCGCACCAGGCTCTGGGCGCTGCCGCTGGTGGGCAAAAAAGTCATCATGCGGGCCGTGCGAATGCCGGTGATGGCGTTGGTCAGGTCGTTGCCCCCCAGCAGCTTACCCACCCGCACCAGGGCCAGGCGCTGCAGCAGGTCGGCCGACCACTCGGTGGTGCGGAAGCCCGGCCGGTCGCGGTACTTGGCAAAGAAGGCGGCTACCGTGCGCGCCGGGGTAGCCGGGCCGCCACCGCTGGCCCGGCAGCCACTCAGCAGCGCCAGCGCAATGGCCAGCGCCAACAGCTGAAGCAGCAGCCGGCTGCGCAGGGGGCGGTGCGCAACGGGGTTGAGGTCAAGGAAATGCATGGGGGTAGGGCTAGCTGTGGGCGCCCGCCGAGTCGCCCTTCGCGAGGTCATCGCCTTCGCCGCGGCGCTGGCCCTGGCTGTCGCGGGGGCCTTCGGCCTGGGTTATCTCATCGTCCTCATCCGAGGAAACGTATTCGTTGGTGATGGGGCCGAGGCCGCCGGTTTTCTGAGCCAGGTCGGCTTCAGCCTGGGCAAACTTGAGGTTGAGCAGCGAGTCTTCGGCGGGATTTTGGGGTTTGTCAGCCATAGCAAAAGCCGGGGCGCCGAAAGGTGTGCGGCGGCCCGCCTACTCCGTCATACGCGCTGGCAAAGCGAGGGTTGGGGTGGGCGGGTGGGCCGGGCGGGGCTACTTTTGCAGTAATTCAGCTGTTTTCACCACCTTATGGCTTACACGCAGCCCCCCACCGATTTCGACCCCCACCATAACCCCTGGCAAACGCTTGGTTCGGAACCCAAGTATCAAAACCCCTGGATTCGGGTGCGCGAAGACCAGGTGCTCAACCCCAGGGGCGGCGCGGGCATCTACGGCGTGGTGTCGATGCAAAACAAGGCCATTGCTATCATTCCCATTGATAACGAGGGCAATACCTGGCTCGTGGGCCAGTACCGCTACACCCTGAACGAGTACAGCTGGGAGGTGCCGATGGGCGGCGGCGTGATGGGCGTTGACCCGCAGGAGTCGGCCCAACGCGAGCTGCGCGAGGAAACCGGCCTGCTGGCCGCCCGCTGGACGCAAATTGCCCGGATGCACACGTCCAACTCCGTCACCGACGAAGAGGGGTTCGTCTTCCTGGCCGAAGACCTGACCCAAACCGACTGGGAGCCCGAAGAAACCGAGGACCTGCGCCTCTGGAAGCTGCCCCTGGCCCAGGCCATTGAGCTGGCAATGACTGACCACATCACCGACGCGCTCAGCGTGGCCGGCCTGCTCAAAGTGGAAAAGCTGCTGGCCGCCAGAAAAAATAATGGGTAGTGGGTAATGAGTAAGAAACAGTGAGCAATGGCCAGCTACTCGTTGCTCACTGTTCATTCCTCCTTCCTCCTTGTAAATTTGCTGCTATGCCTGCTTTTTTGCGTTATATCGGCCATCGCCTGTACACCATCTGGGCCACGTTCTGGTTTGTGCTGCCCTTTCTCGTGACCTACCCCCTGCAGCTGGTGCTGGTGCGGCGGCCCGAGTGGCGCCACCACCTGCACGGCATCAACCGGCAGTGGGCCAAGTTTTCCATCCTGATGTGGGGCGTGCCGCTGGAAATCGTTCGCGAAAATACCCGGCCCGTGCCGCAGCCCTGCATCTACGTGGCCAACCACGGCTCATACATCGACATTCTGGTGCTGTTTTACACCATTCCGGGCTTTCTCAACATGATGGGCAAGGATGCGCTGGTGAAGTTTCCGCTGTGGGGGCCTCTTTTCGGCAAGACCTACATTCCCGTTAATCGCCGCAGCGTGGTGAGCCGGGGCAGGGCTTTTGCCCAGGCGCGCCAGGGCCTGAAGGACGGCCGGCCGCTGGCCCTGTTCCCGGAGGGCACCATCGGCCCCAAGCCCGGCGAGGAGCTGCAGCCGTTCATGGACGGCGCTTTTCAGCTGGCTATCAGCATGGGCGTGCCCATCGTGCCGGTGAGCATGCCCCTGAACCACAAGTTTATGCCCTCGGTCGAGGGCCTGCGCGTGCGCCACGCCCGACTGCGCGTCGTGTTTCACGAAGCCATCGAAACGAAGGGTCTCACCGAGGCGAACATTCCCGACCTCAAGGCCCGCGTGATGGCCCAGATTGCCGACGATTTTGTGCCCGAAGGCCGGGGCATTCCGGCGGCCAGCACCTGGCGATGAGTAAGAGGTAATTGGTAGTGGGTAGTGGGTAATAACCCGCAGCTATTTGCCACTACCACTACTTATTGCTTACTACTAATTACCTATTACCCTATGAACACCGAAACCCTCCGCGGCCTGGCCCACCTGGCCCGCCTCGAATTTGACCCCGCCCACGAGGAGCAGATGCTCACCGACCTCAACAAGATTTTGGATTGGGTGGACCAACTCTCGAAGGTGAACACCGACGGCGTGGAGCCGCTGGTGCATTTATCGCACGAAATCAACGTGTTGCGCGATGATAAGGCCCACAACACCATCAGCCACCAGGATGGTCTGCGCAACGCTCCGCGCAAAGACTCGGATTACTTTCGGGTGCCCAAGGTGCTGGACTAGGGTAGGCAGACTACTTGTGCGAATAACACGAAAGAACGTCATGCTGAGCTTGTCGAAGCATCTCTACCACGCCGCTGGGTTAGTAATCCAACGGCGCGAGCGAGATGCTTCGACAGGCTCAGCATGGCGTTCTTTCATCACCCTCGATTAGCTCCGCCCCCTTGCCTGACCTTCCCATTTTGCGCCGCTTGCCGGGGCTGCCCGCGCTGCTGGCCCTGCTGGCCGTGGCGGGAGCCGTGTACTACTACTTTGCGGGCGAAAGCGCTACCCTACCCCTGCGCCTGGTGCCGCACCTGGCCCCGGTGCCCCTCACCCTCGACTCGGTGGCCGTGGGGCCGGCGCGGCTGCCGCTGCCGGTGAGCGGCTTCGTCACGACCCTCACGCACGAAATGGGCGGGCCCTACACCCAGCCGCTGGCGGCCGGGCTGTGGCTGAGCGTGCTGGGCCTGGCGCTGGCCGGCTGGCTGGCGGTGGTGAGCATGCTGCGGCGGCCGGCTTTTTTGGCGGGCACGGCGCCGGTGGTGTTTCTGCTGGCCGCGCTCAATGCCGATGGCCTGGGCATTTTTAACCCTGTCCGGCAGTATTTTCTGTACTTGAGCCTGGGCGTGCTGGGCGCGGCGGCGCTGGGCCTGCAGGCGTTCGGCGAGCGGGTGGGGGTAGGGCGGCGGGTAGCGCTGTTTGGCGCGCTGCTGGGCGGGCTGGGGGCGCTGCTGCTGGCCAGGTCGCAGCTGCCGCCGGCCGAAACGGCCCTGCACCTGGCCGCCTACGCCACGCCGGCCGGGGCGGGCCTGGTGGTGGCGCTGGTGCTGTGGGTGGGGGTAGAGAACGTGCGGGCGCTGCTCTGGTTCAACACCCAGGCCGAAAACCCCGAGAGCCGGTTCGGGCGGCTGCCGTTCATCGTGTCGAGCCTGCTCTACCTGGGCGCGCTGGGCTTTTATTGGTACAATGGCGACACACTGGCCCTGGGCGGCGGCCTGCACCTCGACCCGCTGGTGCTGCTGCTGCCGGCCGCGCTCACGGCCGGCCTGGGTCTGCGCGAGCGGGCGCCCAGCTACGCGGGCTGGCTGCCCTTCGTGGCGGCCCGGCCCCTGTACTGGCTGCTGCTGGCCGCCACCGCCGCCGCGCTGGGCTACGCCCTGGCCACGGCCAATGTGCCGCTGCTGGCGGCGGCCCGCGCCTTCAGCGCGCGGGCGCTGCTGCTGCTGGGGGCGGCGTTTTTGTTATATGTGCTGGTCAACTTTGGCTCGCTCATCAAGCAGCGGCTGCGGGTGTACCGGGTGGCGTTTGAGCCGCGCCGGCTGCCGTTTTATACCGTCTATATCCTGGGCGTGGCCGGGCTGTTGCTGTTTGAATTGCGCAACGGCTGGCCGCTGTTCGACCAAGTGCAGGCGGGGCAGTATAACCAGCTCGGCGACCTGGCCCGCCAGCAGAGCGAGGCGCGGCCCAACGACCTGCCCCTGGCCCTGCTGGCCGAGCGCTACTACGCCGAGAGCGGCGACGTGCTGGCCCGCTTCAACCGCTCGGCGCAGGTGGGGCGGGCGGCGCTTTACCGCTTCCGCGACCAGCGCCAGAACGAAATTAACGCTCTGCGCCGCGCTTTGCTGCGCCAGCCCGATGAGAAAATCAGCCTCCAGCTAAACTCGCTGCTCACCGAGCCGGCCGATTTTCTGGATGCGCTGGAGGTGCTGCGCCAGGCCCGTCGCGCCGCGCCCCGCAGCTTCGCCATTGCCTCCGATGCGGCGCAGCTTTTCACCCGCTCGGCCCTCACCGACTCGGTGGTGTTTTACCTGGGCAAGGCCGAGCGGCTGCGGCCCGGCAGCTACGTGGGCCGCACCAACCAACTGGGCTTTCTGCTGAGCCAGGGCCTGGTGCCCGCCGCCCAAAAGCTGGTGGAGCCCTGGCCGGCCACGGCTCAGGAGCCGGGCTTGCTGGCTAATAATGAGTTGCTGGCGCTGCTGGATGCGCGCACGGGCGCCAGCCCTACCCCCCCGGCTGGCCTTGACCTCGACGCTGCCATCTTTGCCCAGGTATACCACGCGGCGCTGCTGACGGCGCGGGCCGCCCGACCCGCCGCCTGCCGCCGCGCCGTCGCTGAGCTGACCAAGCTGGCCGCGCTTCCCGCCAACGAGCCGTATTACGAGCAAATCCTCTTCCTGCAAGCGCTGCTGCGCCACGCGGCGGGCCAGGAGCTGGCCGCCCGCCAGACGCTGGCGCCGCTCACGACCGGTACTTCGGGCACCAGCGGCTACTACCAGTATGTGCTGGGCTTGTGGCAGTTGCAGCAGCAGCAGTACGCCACGGCGGCCAGCCAGCTGGCGCTGGCCACGACGCACGGCGCGCGCGATGCCCGCCTACCCCACGCCTGGGCCCTGGCGCTGGCCGGGCAGCTCGATTCGGCCCAGGCTGCCTACCGCCGGCTGGCGGCCGATACGGCGCGGGCGCCGGGCGTGGCGCGGTTGGGGCAGGCCTTGCGGGCACCCGGCCTGCTGCGCGGCAAAGCGCCAACGAGTCTCATCGGGGGCCCGGAGCTGGCCGCAGCGCAGCAAGCCGAGGCGGCCCATAATTTGCCCGAAGCTGCCCGCCGCTACCACGCGCTGGTGCAGCTGGCGCCCTTCAACGAAACAGCCGTGCTGGCCGCTGCCCGCTTCTTCGCGCAGCAAAAAGCCACCACCGACGCCTACGACGCGCTCAACCAAGGCCTGACCGAAAACCCCACCTCGCTGCCGCTGTTGCAAGCCTACGCGCTGGCCGCCGCCGATGCCGGCCTGGCCGACCTCGGCCAGGCGGCCCTGGCGCAGCTGCGCCCGCGCCTTGGCCCCGCCGAGTACGCTAACTTGCTGACGCAATTCGCGGCGCGCCGGGCCGCCAACGCGGCCGCCGCCGCGGCCTTCGACCAGGTGCCGCTCCCCGCCCGCTGATTTTTTTCTGCTCGTCTTATGCCCGCTGCCAGCCCTACCCCCTACGTTATCAAGACCACCGACATTGCCAAGGAGTACGTGATGGGCGCCGAGCACATTCACGCCCTGCGCTCGGTGAGCATCGACATTAAGCGCGGCGAGTACGTGGCGTTTATGGGGCCGTCGGGCTCGGGCAAGAGCACGCTCATGAACATCATCGGCTGCCTCGACACGCCCACCCAGGGCCAGTATATCCTCAATGGCCAGGACGTGAGCCGCATGAGCGACAACCAGCTGGCTGAGGTGCGCAACAAGGAAATCGGCTTCGTTTTTCAGACGTTCAACCTGCTGCCGCGCTCCACCTCGCTCGAAAACGTGGCCCTACCCCTCATCTACGCGGGCTTGGGCAAGCGTGAGCGCAGCGAGCGCGCCCTCGAGGCCCTGCGCTCGGTGGGCCTGGCCGACCGCGCCGGCCACCGCCCCAACGAGCTCAGCGGCGGCCAGCGCCAGCGCGTGGCTATTGCCCGCGCGCTCGTCAACACTCCCAGCGTGCTGCTCGCCGACGAACCCACCGGCGCCCTCGATTCCAAAACCAGCTATGAAATCATGGCCCTGTTCGAGGCGCTCTACGCTAAGGGCAACACCATCATCATGGTGACGCACGAGGAAGACATCGCCCGCTACGCCCACCGCATCGTGCGCCTGCGCGACGGCCTCATCGAAACCGACGAGGCCAACCACGAAATTGCCCAGCCCGCCGTGCTCAGCCAGCCGTAGGAAAGAAGCAAGCCGCCACGCCTACCCCCCTTCTGGCAGCCAGCCGCGCAGCGGCGTATCCGCGCCATCCGTTAAATCCGTTAAATCTGCGGTCATGAAAATCTACACCAAAACCGGCGACCAGGGCCTGACTTCGCTCATCGGCGGCGCGCGGGTACCCAAGTCGAGCCTGCGCATCGATTGCTACGGCACCGTGGACGAGCTTAATTCCTACATCGGCCTGCTGCGCGACCAGGACGTGAACGCCCCGCGCCGCGACTTGCTCAAGGAGATTCAGGACCGGCTCTTCACCATCGGCTCGCATCTGGCCACCGACCCCGGCAAGGAAGCGCGCCAGGCTCTGCCCGACCTGCACTCCGACGACGTGGCCCGGCTGGAAACCGAGATGGACCGCATGGATGAAAGTCTACCCCCCCTGCGGGCGTTCATCCTGCCCGGCGGGCACCCGGCGGTGTCGTTTGGGCACGTGGCGCGCTGCGTGTGCCGCCGCGCCGAGCGCCTGGTCATTCACCTGCGCGAGGAGTCGCCGGTCGAAGACCTGGTGGTGATGTACCTCAACCGGCTCTCGGATTACCTCTTCGTGCTGAGCCGCGCGATGGCCCACGACCTGGGCGTGGCCGAGGTAACGTGGAAGCCGCGCGTATAATTTGCCGCTTACTAGCCAACTACTTAGCGCCAGTTGGCAACCTTTGGCCGGCTGGCCCGTCCCTACCCTGTCTTTTCCCACCCAACCTGGTGCCCGCGGGCGCCGCTTAGTTGCTTATTTACCACGATTTCCTATGCTTGATACCCTGACCATCGACGTGCACCGCGCCGCCACGTCCCGCCTCGCCGAGCTCGACCTGGCCAACCTGGAGTTTGGTAAGCTCTTCGCCGACCACATGCTGGCCGTCGAGTTTATTAATGGCGAGTGGCAGCAACCGCGCGTGGTGCCCTACGGCCCGCTGGCCGTGAGCCCCGCCAACTCGGCTCTGCACTACGGACAGGCCATTTTTGAGGGCATGAAGGCCTATCGGCAGGCCGATGGGGGGGTAGGGTTGTTCCGGCCCCTCGACAACTGGCGCCGCCTCAATGCCTCGGCCGAGCGCATGGCCATGCCCACCCTGCCGGAAGAAGTATTCATGCAGGGCCTGCGTGAGCTGGTGAAGCTCGACGCGGGCTGGGTGCCCGGCGCGGCCGGCAGCTCGCTCTACATCCGGCCGTTTATGTTCGCCACCGATGGCTTCCTGGGCGTGCGGCCTTCCAACACGTATCACTTTGGCATCATCACCTGCCCGGTGGCGTCGTTCTTCACCAAGCCGGTGCGGGTGCGCTTCGAGCAGCACTACGTGCGCGCCGCCCCCGGCGGGGCCGGCTACGCCAAAAACGCGGGCAACTACGGCGCCGCTATGCTGCCCAGCAAGCTGGCCCAGCAGGAAGGCTACCACCAACTCATCTGGACCGACGCCTCGGAGCACCAGTACGTGGAAGAGTCGGGCGCTATGAACGTGATGTTTGTCGTTGACGGTAAGTTAATTACGCCCGCCCTTTCGACCTCCATCCTCGACGGTATCACGCGCCGCTCGGTGCTGGAGCTGGCCCGCGACTGGGGCATGCCCGTGGAAGAGCGCCGCGTGTCGAGCCGTGAAATTGTGGCTGCCATCCAGGAAAACCGCCTCACCGAAGCCTTCGGCGTGGGCACGGCCGCCACGGTGGCCCCCATCGCCACCATCGGCCACGAGGGCCACGATTACGACCTGCCCGCCCTCACCGACTCAGCCTTCGCGCGCCGGGTAGGGGCGGCCCTCGATGCAATTCGCACCGGCCACGCCCCCGACCCGCACGGCTGGATGGTGGCCGTTTAAGGAGTTCTCATTTTAGCAAAGAGCTAGTAGAACGTCATGCTGAGCTCGCCGAAGCATCTCGCTCGCGCCGTTGGGATAGTACCCAATAGCGAAGCCAGATGCTCCGGCAAGCCCAGCATGACGTTCTTTGTGTTTAATCTCATTCATTCCCCACCACATGACCCAAGACCAGATAAAGGACTTGAAGGGCCGCGCCGAGGCCCTGAGGAGGTATCTTTGACTACGATACCCGCAAAGCACAAGTAACCGCGGCCGAGGCCGAAACGCTGGCCCCCGACTTCTGGGACGACTCTAAAGCCGCCGAGGTCAAGCTCAGGGAAATCAAGAGCATCAAGACCTGGACCGACGACTACGAAGCCGTGCAGCAAGCTATGGCCGACACCGACGTGCTCTACGACTTCTACAGGGAGGGCGAGGCCACGGAGGCCGAAATCCAGGCCGACTACGACGCTACCCAGGCCAAGGTCGAGGCCCTGGAGTTCAAGCGGATGCTCTCCGATGAGGAGGACCAGCTACCCGCCATCATCGACATCAACCCCGGCGCCGGCGGCACCGAAAGCCAGGACTGGGCCGAGATGCTCATGCGCATGTACATCATGTGGGGCGAAAGCAAAGGCTTTACCGTGAAGCAGCTGAGCTACCAGCCCGGCGAAGGTGCCGGTATCAAGTCGGCCTCGCTGGAAATCGACGGGCCGTTTGCCTACGGATACCTCAAGAGCGAAATCGGCGTGCACCGGCTGGTGCGCATGTCGCCCTTCGACAGCAGCGGGCGGCGGCATACCTCGTTTGCCTCCGTCTTCGCCTACCCCGTCGTGGATGATACAATTAACATCGAAATCAACCCCGCCGACATTTCCTGGGACACCTTCCGGGCCGGCGGCGCGGGCGGCCAAAACGTGAACAAGGTCGAAACTGCCGTGCGCCTCACCCACGCGCCCAGCGGTATCATCATCGCCGTGCAGATTGAGCGCTCGCAGCTCATGAACAAGGAGCACGCCCTGCGCATGCTCAAGTCGCGCCTCTACCAGCAGGAGATGGATAAGCGCAACCTGGAGCGCGACAAAGTCGAGGCCACCAAAAAGCGCATCGATTTCGGCTCCCAGATTCGCAACTACGTGCTGCACCCCTACAAACTCATCAAGGACCTGCGCACCGGCATCGAGCGCACCGACGTGCAAAACGTGCTCGACGGCGACCTGGATGAGTATATCAAGGGGTATTTGATGCAGAACTAGGCAGCTTACATTACAACCAGGCGCCCTACCCTACCAAAAAGGCCTTACCTCCCAGGCA
>CAZZWL010000028.1:13782-42976 GCA_964657755.1 uncultured Rhodanobacter sp. | reverse complement strand
CCCCCCCCACCCCCAGCCCCTCCCCTGCGAAGGAGGGGAGCCTGACGATTGTAGCCAGTGGCGCCGCCGTGGCTCCCCTCTCCCGCAGGGGAGGGGCCGGGGGTGGGGCGGGCCGCCCGCGCCGCCCGCTCACGCCGGCCGCGCACCCGACTTGGCAGCTGCTGCCCCCGGCCAGGCGGCGGGCCTAGTCGGGAGCCACCGACGTGTCGCCGGGCGCTTTCTTATTAATCGAGATGAGCAGCGCGGCCACCAGCATCTGGGGAGTAAGCGAGCGCACCAGCACGGCGGCATACTGGCCGGTGGCGGCGTCGGGCGCGGTGGCGTAGCGGTAGCCGTAGAGGTTGTCGCGGCCCAGCACGTTGGTGGCGGCCAGGTGCACCACCGTAAACTGCCCGGCCAGGTGCGTGAGGTAGCTCAGGCTGAGGTCGAGCTGCTGAAAGCCGGGCGTGCGGCCCTGGTTGTAGCCGGGCTGATTGGGGTCGTAGTAGGCGCGCGGGCTGCCGTAGCTGTAGGTGCCGCTGAGCTGAAGGTGCAGCTTCTCGAACCAGTACTTGCCCACCAGGCTCAGGCTGTGGGTGGCGGCGAAGGTGGGCACGGCCGGCGCGAGGTCGGCGCGGTACTGCCGGCGGGTGTCGAGCAAGCCGTAGCTCAGCCAGTAGTCCACCTTCTTAAAGGTCCGGTAGCGGTCGCGCCAGAACACGTCCAGCCCGCGCGCGTAGCCGCGGCCGCTGTTGGCGTAGGCGCCGGCGTCGAGCGGGTGGTAGGGGTCGAAGCGCACGAGCTTTTGGTAGTCCTTATAATAGAGCTCGGCGTGCAGCGTGCGCCCGGCCGCGCCGCGCTGGTAGCTGAGGATGTAGTGCGCGGCCTGCTCAAAGCCCACGTGCGGCTGCACGCGCAGCAGGTCGGGGGTAGGGCTTTGGTAATAAAGCCCGCCGATGGCCGACAGCTGGCCGCTGGCCCCCAGCTGCCAGGCCAGGGCCAGGTGCGGGGCCAGGCTGGCCCGGTGCAAGAGCGCCGAGTACTCGCCCCGCCCCCCTACCCGCCCCGTGAGGCGCGGGGCCAGGCTCAGGTCGCTCTCGCCAAACACGGCGGCGCGCTTTTCCAGGAAGCAGGGCGTGTAAGGGGGCGCGTCGGGCGTGGCCTGGTAGCGCAGGTCGTAGCGCTGGGCGGTGGCCTCGGCCCCCAGCTTGAGGTTGAACCAGGTGCTGGCCGAGTCGTTGGTAAGCACCAGGCGGGCGGTGGCGGTTTGCTCGCGCTCGTCGATGAGCTGGGGCTCGGGGCGCACGTCGGTGTGCTCGCGGGCCAGGGCCAGGCCGGCGTTCAGGCTCCAGCCGCGGCGCAGGGCGGTGCGGTAGGTGGCGTTGAGATAGGCGTTGTCGTTGCGCAGGCCGGTGAGGCGGCCGGTGGCGGCGTAGGCAGCTTCGGGGTCGGGCTGGCGGGTAGCCACCTGCTGGCGGGCGAAGGTGGCGTATACCTTCAGCAGGCCGTAGGGGCCGGTGCGGTGAGCCAGGCGCACGGCCCCGCCCAGGCTGCGCGGCGCCAGCGCCCAGCGCTGGTCGGGGGCGGTGAGGCCCAGGTACGGAGCTAGGTTGGTGTAGTCCACGTTGGCCGACAGCGAAGTGCGGGCCCAGCGCTGGGTGCGGCTGAGGCTGCCGCCCACGCTCAGCAGCGAGAGGCCGGTCTGGGTTTCGGGCGCCAGGTCCACCGAGTTCAGGCCCACCACCGCGCTCAGCGCCTGGCCATACTCGGCCGAGTAGCCGCCGGTGCTGAAGAGCGTGCCCTTAAAGAGGGTCGGCGCGAAGCGGCCCCGCGCGGGCACGCCGCTCACGGCCCCGCCGTAGGGGCTTTGCACGGGCAGGCCGTCGAGGTAGGTGCGGGTTTCGGAGGCCGCCCCGCCGCGCACGAACAGCTTGCCCTCCTCGCCCACCCGCGTGGTGCCGGGCAGGGTGTTGAGGGCGGCCGCGATGTCGGCATTGGCCCCGGCCGTGGTCAGGATGTCGAGGGGCTTGAGCACGGCCGCCCGCCGCTCGTCGCTGGCCTCGAAGGCCCCGCCCGTGATGACGACCGCGCCCAGCGCGGCGCGGCTGGCCCGCAGCCGGCAGGGGGGTAGGGCCAGCGCCCCGCCGGGCAGGGCCAGCGGCGCTTCCCGCATTTCGAACCCCACGAGGGTGACCACGAGCGGCAGCGGGCCCGTGGCCGTGGTGGCAAAGCCGAACCGCCCCAGCGAGTCGGTGGTGGCGCCGTCGAAGGTCGTTTTCAGGAACACGTTGGCGCCGGGCAGCGGGCGGCCCGCCGCGTCGAGCACGGTGCCGCTGAGGCGCGTGGCGGCGTGGGCCGCCGCCGGGGGGGTAGGCGCCTGGGCCAGGGCAGCGGCGGGCAGGAGGGCGAGCAGGGCGGCGAGGAGCGACGTTTTCATAGGGCCGGCGGGTAAAAAAAGCGAGGACCCAAAGGTGCCCGCCCCGGCCCGCGGCCTTCAACTAAAACTCCCCGAAACGGTAAAAGCCGCCGCCGAGCCGTCGGCCGGGCCGGTTGGGCGAAACGGCCCAACCCTGGGCGGGGGGCGTCGTTCAAAATCCGTCGCTTGCTTACTTTCGCGCTGCCAAATTTTCTGCCCCATGCCGGCCCCTACCCTCCCCATCGATTACCAACTGGTTTTCCGTTCGCTGCCCGAGAACTTTCTGCTCATCGCGCCCAACGAGGAAGCCACTATTCTGGACAATACCGACCGCCACGTGGCCGTGTCGCTCAAGAGCCGGGAGGAGGCGGTGGGCAAGCCGTTTTTTGAGGCCTACCCGGCCAGCAGCGCGAGCGGCGCGGCCCAGATTCGGGAGTCGCACGACCACGTGCGGCGCTTTCTGGAGCCGCACACCATGCCCCTCATTCGCTACGACCTGGCGAAGCCCGCCGAGCAAGGCGGCGGCCTGGAGGAGTTTTACTGGCAGGCCACGCACTACCCCATCCTGCACGCCGATGGGCAGTTGGCCTACATTCTGCAGCTGACCCAGAACGTGACCGAGCAGCTGCGCGCCGCCCGCGCCGCCGCCGAGGCGCAGCAGCAGCTGGCCGCCGAGCAGGAGCGCACGCGCTTTATCCTTGACAACCTGCCGGTGCTCATCTGGACGGCCACCGCCGACGGGCAGCGCGACTACTTCAACCCGCGCTGGCTGGCGTTTACGGGCAAGGCGCAGGCCGACGAGCTGGGCACGCGGTGGCTGGCCGACCTGCACCCCGACGACCGCGAGCGCGTGCGCACGCAGTGGGCGCAGGCGGTGGCCAACGGCACGACGTACCAGGTAGAGTACCGCCTGCGCCGCCACGACGACCAGTACCGCTGGATACTGAGCCGCGCGCAGCCCCGCCGCAACGACACCGGCCAGATTGACCTGTGGGTGGGCGGCGCCACTGACATTCACGACCAGAAAATGATGGTGCAGGAGCTGCTCGACGCCTCCGAGCACCAGGCCGAGCTGGCCGAGCAGTCGTACCAGAACTACCAGCTGGCCCAGCAGCAGCGCGCCGCCCTCTACGCCCTGTTTATGCACGCGCCGGCCCAGATTGGCATCGTGCGCGGCCCCGAGTACCGCTACGAGTTCGTGAATGCCAGCTACCAGGCTGCCCTGGGCGGCCGCGAGCTGGTGGGGCGCACCGTGGCCGAAGCCGTGCCCGAACTGGCCCAGCTGGGCCTGCTGGCCGCCCTCAACGAGGTGTTTCGCACCGGTAAGCCATTCGAGGCCAGCGAAGTACCCATTACGTTCCAACAGGCCGACGGCCAGCCGCAAACCGCCTACTTCTCCTACTTCATTCAGCGGTTTGAGGAAAATGGCCAGCCGGCGGGCCTCACTTCCTACGCCTACGAGGTGACGGAGCTCATGCAGGCCCGCCAGGCCCTGGCGCGGGTGCAACCCTTGGGCACGGCCCCGGCTCCTCCCTCCGCCTAGTGCACTGGCTGGGTAACTCCCGGCAGTTTGGCCGCTAATTTGCACGGCGGCGCCCGCTGGCTGCCGCCCCTTTCCCAACTGCCCGCTTAGCGGCTCACTACTACCTGGATTAGCGCGTCTGTTTTTCCACCAGCCGCCTTCATTCTTACTTTTCCCCGCCCCTTTATGGAGCTCACCGCCCTCGACTTTCAGCAAGCCCGCGTCAAGCAGGTATTGTTTAAGTCGCGCCTGCGCTCGGTGCTCTACGGGGTGCGCCAGGCCGAGCCCAGCCTGTTTTCGATGCAGGAGAACCCACTGGGCCAGTGGGTGGCGGCCGTGCTCAAGCCGCAGTACGGCCACCGCCCGGAGGTAGCGGGCATCGAGCGGCTCATTCGCCAAACGCTCGACACCGGCCAGGCGCTGGTGCGCCAGCACCCCCCCGCGGCGAGATGGAACAGGCCCGCGCCGGCCTGGAGCAAATCGAGCGCCTGGCCAGCGAAATCGACCAGCTGCTGACCGCCGTGGAGCGCAGCACCCAGGTGCCGGCCTAGGGCTTTGGGTAGATGCGGGCGGCCCAGCCGCCGCCCTGGCGCAGCTTGATTGTCAGCTTATCGGTGGCGGCCACGCTTACTACCTCGCGGGCGTAGTCGGTGGCGTCGCGGTCGGCATTCACGCCATCGCGAAAGATGACGGCCTCGTAGCGGCCCGGCCCCAGAAACGACAGGTCCAGGGTGAGGTCGCGGGCCTGCCAGTTGGTGAGGGCGCCCACGTACCAGGTACCGGCCTTTTGGCGAGCCAGGGCCACGTACTCGCCCACCCGGCCATCGAGGGCCACCGTCTGGTCGAAGGTGGTGGGCACGGCGGCGATAAAATCGGTGCTTTCCGGCTCCTTCTGGTAGGCCGAGGGGCTGTCGGCCAGCATCTGGAGCGGGGCCTCAAACACCACGTACATGGCCAGTTGGTGGCAGCGGGTGCCCTGACTCATGGGCAGCGAGTGGCTGGGGTGAAACTCGGCCTGGGTGGCGTTGCGCATGGCGCCCGGCGTGTAGTCCATCGGCCCGGCCACCATCCGAATGAAGGGCAGGGTCACGTCGTAGCGCGGCACGTCGTCGTGGGGCGTCCACTTGCTGTTTTCCAGGCCCTTCACGCCCTCGTAGTTCAGCACGTTGGGGTAGGTGCGCATGAGGCCATCGGGTTTGTGCATGCCATGAAAATCGACGAGCAGGTGGCGCTCGGCGGCCTTGCGGGCCAGCGTGTACGACGACACCACCATCTTCTGGTCGTCGCGGTCGAGGAAGTCAATCTTGAAGCCTTTCACGCCCATGCCGGCGTATTGCGCGTAGGCGGCGTCGGTCTTTTCGGCAATGGCCCGCCAGTTGGCCCACAAAATAATCCCTACCCCCCGCTGCTTACCGTAAGCCAGCAGCGCGGCCAGGTCCACGGCGGGCGAGATTTTCAGAATGTCCTGCTCATCGGACCAGCCTTCGTCCAAAATCACGTACTCTAATTTATGGGCGGCGGCGAAGTCGATGTAGTACTTATAGGTGGCCGTGTTGATGCCCGCCTCAAAATCGACGTGGGTCAGGTTCCAGTCGTTCCACCAATCCCAGGCCACCTTGCCGGGCCGAATCCAGGACGTATCCTTCACCCGCGAAGGCGCGGCCAGCTTATACACCATATCGCTGTTGGCCAAGTCCTTATCGGCGGTGCTCACGACCACGGCGCGCCACGGAAAGCTGCGGGTGCCGCTGGTGCGAGCAATGTAGCTTTCGCGGCGCGGCACCACCAACTGCATGTCGTGGAAGCCGCCGGCTTTTTCCTCGGCCGGATAGGGGGCGAAGTCGCCGTGCAGGCTGGGGCCGCCCGCGGCGCCGGCCCGCAGCAGCATACCGGGGTAGTCTTCCACGTCGGCCTCCACGAGCACGGCCTTCTTGCCGTCGCTCAGCGCCACCAGGCTGGGTAGGAAGGCCAGCGTGTCCCGTTTGGCGGGCAACTGCGCCAGCTTCAGCGGCGTGTAGAGGCTTTCGAACGACGACATGTACTGGTCACCTGGCACGCGCAGGTCGCGCACGAAGGGCAGCAGCGCCGGGTAGTCCTGGGCAAAGTGGAAGGTGGCCTCCTCGCTCTGGATGGTGAGGCTGCCCTTGCGCTTGGTGAAAAACCGGTAGGCTACCCCGTCGTTGTAGGCCCGCGCGATGAGGCCGTAGTTGCCTTTGATAGTGAGGGTTAGCTGGTTGTAGTTGTCCACCACCTGGCGCTTCTTATACACCGGCGCCTCAATCACCGTGTTGGCGGAGCTGGTTTGGGCGCTTTGCACCACCGCGTTTTTGCCGAGCACCTCGCCACCCGCCAGCGTGAGCGCGATGGGCGACGGCGCCAGCACCACCGTGGCCTCGTGCCGCACCGCCCAGCTCAGCGCCGGCCCGGCCTGCACCGTGAGGTCGAGCTTGCCATCGGGCGACTTGACGTGGTAGACGGCACCCGCCTGCGCGTGGGCCGCCGGGCCCGCCAGCAGCAAGCCGTTTAGTAACAAGAGTTTAGTAGTCATTGCCGCAGGAAAATTACGCGCCGGGCGCCGGGTGGGAGATGTAGCAGAGCGGCAAGTATACTCCCCAAAAACCCGCGCCCCCAGCGGGCGGCACCATCCTACCAGCTTTTGCCCTATTTGCACTAGCCGGGCTGGGCCTTTCCCTACCCCCCTACGCCATGTCGGCCAGCGAAATGAGGGGCAGGTAATCGCTGAGGCCCGTGGGCTTTTCGAAGACGTGGATGAACAAGATAGCCTCCTCGCCCCGGCTGCGCCACACCTCGGCGTAGTAGTTGCCCACCGCGAAAAGGCGCAGCTCGCAGCCGTCTTCGAGGCGCTCGGCCAGGGGCTGGCCGTGCCGGGCCAGGTGCTCGGCCTGCAGGCGCTGGTGCAGGTTTTTGAAGGCGGTAAACGTCATAATCCTTCTTCGAAGGTACAACGGCCGGGCTTAGCTGCGGCGGCGCGGCCGCACCTTTGCGGCCATGAAGTCGCTTCGCTTTCCGCACCCGCTGGTGCTGCTGACCCTGTTTATCCTGCTGGCCGCCGGGCTGAGCTACGTGCTGCCGGCCGGCCAGTTTGACCGCCGCCCCAACGCCGCCACCGGCCGCGAAGTGGTGGTGCCCAACTCGTACCACCGGGTGCCGCCTACCCCCGTGGGGCTGCTCGACGTGGCGGTGGCCATCCCGAAGGGCCTGGCGGCGGCGGGCGCGGTGGTGTTCATGATATTTTTGGCCGGCGGCGCTTTCACGGTGGTGGACCAGACGGGCGCGCTGCGCTTCGGGGTCGATTGGCTGCTGCGGCACGCGCAGGGGCGCGAGGTGCTGGTGATTCCGGTGGTGGCGGTGCTGTTTGGCACTATGGGCGCGCTGGAAAACATGGGCGAGGAGATAATTCCGCTCGTGCCCGTGCTGCTGGTGCTGATGCGGCGGCTCGGCTACCCAGTGCTGACGGCGGTGGCGGCCAGCCTGGGCACGGCCGTGGTGGGGGCGGCATTTAGTCCCATCAACCCGTTTCAGGTGGGTATTGCGCAGCAGCTGGCGCAGCTGCCGCTGCTGTCGGCGGCGGGCTACCGGCTGGTGTTTCTGGCCGTGGCCCTGCTGGTGTGGATAGGAGGCACGGTGCGCCACGCCAGCCGCTACCGCATGGCCCCCGAGGTGGTGGCCGCCGACGCCCCTACCCCCCTGGCCGGCGGCGGCCGGCCGGGCTTAGTACTGCTCCTGATGCTAGTGGCGTTCAGCATTTTCGCTTACGGCGTGGTGCGCCTGGGCTGGGATTTTGACCAGATGGGGGCGCTGTTTTTGCTGCTGGGCGTGGGGGCGGGGCTGCTGGGCGGGCTGGGCGCCACGGGCACGGCCGAGGGCTTCGTGGCGGGCTTCCGCGACATTGCGTTTTCGGCCATTTTGGTGGGGTTTGCGCGGGCCATTTTCGTGGTTCTGGAGCAGGGCCACATCGTTGACACCATCGTGCGGGGGCTGGCGGCGCCGCTGGCCCACCTGCCGGTGGCGCTGGCCGCGCTGGGGATGCTGGGCGCGCAGGCCGCCCTGCACCTGCCCGTGCCCAGCGTGAGCGGCCAGGCCGTGCTCACCATGCCACTGCTGGTGCCGCTCTCCGACCTCATTGGCCTGCCCCGGCAGGTGACGGTGCTGGCCTACCAATACGGCGCGGGCCTCACCGACCTGCTCACGCCCACCAACGGCGCGCTCATGGCCATGCTGGCGGTGGGCGGCGTGCGCTACGACCAGTGGCTGCGCTTTGCCGGGCCGCTCTACGGCCTGCTGCTGGCGCTGGGCGCGGCGAGCGTGCTGCTGGGCATCTGGCTGAGGCTGGCGTAGAAAAGTGGGGTAAGCTTTAGCTTGCCGTCCCAATTCACTTTCTCCCTACTAGCAAACCCTACCCCCTTCCTCATGGCCGAACTCGACCCGCTGCGCTACCCCATTGGCCGGCCGCAGCTACCCGCTACCCCCCTCAAGCCCGCCGAGCGAGCACCTTATCTCCAGCAGCTGGCCGAGTTGCCCGCTCAGCTGCTAGCCGCCGCTCGCGCCGTGGGTGGCGAGCGCTTGCAGCTACCCTACCGGCCCGGCGGCTGGACAGGCCGCCAGGTGATTCACCACGTGGCCGACTCACATATGAACGCCTACGTGCGCTTTCGGCTGGCGCTGACGGAGGATAACCCTACCATCCGGCCCTACGATGAAGCGGCCTGGGCCGAGCTGCCCGACGTGGCCGCCGCACCCATCACCGTGTCCTTGAGCCTGCTCGAGAGCCTGCACGGCCGCTGGCTTACGCTACTGCACCACCTCGACGAGGCGCAGTGGCAGCGCACTTTTTACCATCCCGGCAACCAGAAAATTTCCACCCTGGAACAAACCCTCGTGCTCTACGCCTGGCACGGCCGCCACCACCTGGCCCACCTCAACTTACTGGCCGCGGAGGCGGTTGCTGGCGCATGACTGCTGCCCCTGCCGACGACGCGCGGCGCTTTCCCATTGGGCGGGCGCAGCTGCCCGCTACCCCCCTCACGCCCGCCGAGCGAGCACCTTATTTGCAGCAGCTGGCTGAGCTGCCGGCTCAGCTGCGGGCGGCCACCCAGGCCGCCGGGCCGCGCATCGAGCAGCTCTACCGGCCCGGCGGCTGGACGGGCCGCCAGGTAATTCACCACCTGGCCGACACGCACCTCAACCTGTACAGCCGCTTTCGGCTGGCCCTCACGGAGGATAACCCCACCGTGCGGCCGTTTGACGAGGCGGCCTGGGCCGAGCTGCCCGACGTGGCCGCCACGCCCATCGAGGTGTCGCTGAGCTTGCTGGCTAGCCTGCACGCGCGCTGGGTAAGCCTGCTTGAGCAGCTCACCCCCGACCAGTGGCAGCGCACTTTTTACCACCCGCGCTACGACACCACCCTCACCCTCGACCAGGCGCTGGTGCAATACGCCTGGCACGGCCGGCACCACCTGGGCCACCTGCGGCAGCTGGCCGCCTAGTCCTACCCCCCGCCGCGCAGCTACTAGCAAGCCAAAAGGCCGCCCGATTCAATTAAGAGTCGGGCGGCCTTTTGGCTTCACGAAGGGGGGTAGGGCTACTTATTGCCGCCGCGCACCATGCTGTTGCCTTTGCCGTAGCGGCGCAGGCTTTTTTCGGCTTCGGGATTGAGTTTAGCGGCTTTGGCGAGGTCGTGGCGGGCTTCCTTCAGGCGGTCGAAGCTGGCGTAGCTGATGCCGCGGTACTCCAGCGCGTCGGCGTAGAGCGAGTCGATGGCGATGGCGCGGCTGAAGTCCGACACGGCCGCTTTGTACTGGTACATCTGCATCTTGGCCACGCCCCGGCCAAAGAAGGCTTCCTTGTCGTCGGGCCGAAACTTGACGGCGCCGCTGAAGTCGTTGGACGCCGCCTTATACTCGCGCAGCATCAGCTCGTTCACGCCTTTGTTGTAGTACACGTCGGGATTGCCGCGCATGGTGCGCAGGGCGGCCACGTAGTCAGGCTTGGCGTCTTTGTAATTCTTAAGGTTAGAATAGGCCTTGGCGCGCTCCAGGTGGGCACGGCCGTCCTTGGGCTTGGTCTTGAGCACCAGGCTGGCGCGGGCTAATTGATATTTATAGTCAGCGGTGCTCATTTTGCGGGCGGCGGCGCGCTCGGCGGTGGCGGCTGCGGCTGAGAGGGCATTTGGGTCGGCCGTAGCGGTGGCGGCTTCGGCCGAAGGTGCATCCATCGCTTCGACCGATACGGTGGGGGTAGTGGCAGTCGTAGCGGCCGACGCATCGGGCGCGGGCAAGGCGGCGGGGTCGGTAGCTGCTGGCGCAATGGCGGCCGTGGTGGGGGCGCTGCGCGACACGTCGGCCGAAGTGCCGGTGCTGGGCCGGTCGGTTTCGGTGGTGGTGGCGCAGCTGCTGGCTACCAGCAACGGACCAAAAGCGGCGGGTAAGGAAAGGGTAGAAACCAGGTTCATCGGACTGAATAATAAGGGCTGACTCGGCTGGCAAAAACAGTGCCTGCCGAGCTTTCTACGAAAAACCTGGCTTTGGGTAATGCAAACGCCCCATTTTTGGCCCCCTACCCCCCCACCGAACCGCCAGCCCGGCGGCGGGGTTATCTTTGCCAACCCCGGCCCGGCCGGCGGTTTTTCCCTATTTTAATCCTCCGTACAAGTTAACCTCATGGCATTGCAATTTGACCTGGTAGTAATTGGCTCAGGGCCCGGTGGGTACGTGGCCGCCATTCGCGCCGCGCAGCTCGGGCTGAAGGTGGGCGTGATAGAGCGCGAAAGCCTCGGCGGCATTTGCCTCAACTGGGGCTGCATCCCTACCAAAGCCCTGCTCAAAACCGCCCAGGTATACGAGTACCTCCAGCACGCCCAGGACTATGGCCTGACGGTGAAGGAGGCGGGCTTCGACTTCGAGGCCGTTATCAAGCGCAGCCGGGGGGTAGCCGACGGCATGAGCAAGGGCATCAACTTCCTGTTCAAGAAGAATAAGATTGAAACCGTGATGGGCACCGGCAAGCTGCTGGCCCCCGGCAAGGTGGAAGTGACCCGCGCCGACGGCACCAAGGAAACCGTGACGGCCAAGAGCATCATCCTGGCCACCGGCGCCCGCGCCCGCCAGCTGCCCAACCTGCCCATCGACGACAAGAAAATCATCGGCTACCGCAAGGCCATGACCCCCGACAACCTGCCCAAGAGCATGGTTATCGTGGGCTCGGGCGCCATCGGCGTCGAGTTTGCCTACTTCTACCGCGCCATGGGCACCGAGGTGACCATCGTGGAGTACCTGCCGCGCATCGTGCCGGTGGAGGACGAGGAGGTGTCGCGCCAGATGGAGAAATCATACAAGAAGCTGGGCATCAACATCCTCACCAGCGCCGAAGTCACCAAGGTAGACACCACCAGCGGCCCCGGCTGCACCGTGTTCATCAAGACGGCCAAGGGCGAGCAGCAGATTGCCTGCGACGTGGTGCTGAGCGCCGTGGGCGTGCAAACCAACCTCGAAAACCTGGGCCTCGAAGAGCTGGGCATCAAGACGGAGAAGGGCCGCATCGTGGTCGATAACTTCTACCAGACCAACGTGCCCGGCATCTTCGCCATCGGCGACATCGTGCCCGGCCCCGCGCTGGCCCACGTGGCGTCGGCCGAAGGCATTATCTGCGTGGAGAAAATCACAGGCCACAACCCCGAGCCGCTCAACTACCACAACATCCCCGGCTGCACCTATGCCCAGCCCGAAATCGCCAGCGTGGGCTACACCGAGGCCGAGGCCAAGGCCAAAGGCTACGACGTGCGGGTGGGTAAATTCCCGTTCTCGGCCTCCGGCAAAGCCGCCGCAGCCGGCGTGAAGGATGGCTTCGTAAAAGTCATTTTCGACAAGAAATACGGCGAGTGGCTCGGCGCCCACATGATTGGCGCCAACGTGACCGAGATGATTGCCGAGGTAGTAGTAGCCCGCAAGCTCGAAACCACCGGCCACGAAATCATCAAGTCGGTGCACCCCCACCCCACCATGAGCGAGGCCATTATGGAAGCCACCGCCGCCGCCTACGACGAGGTGATTCATTTGTAATAGGGTAGCAGATTCTCTTTGCGATTCAAGTCAGGCTCTTAACGGGCCTGACTTTTTTTGCTAGCTATATTTAGCCCCTCTGCTTTCTACGCCCATATTTCTTCTCTATGCACAACCGCCTTATTATTTTTCTGGCCGCTGGTTCAACGCTGTTTACAGGCTGCGTATCAGCCACTGAAGAACAGAGTATGACTGAGATTGTCAATTTCTATGGGGGCCGCGTCGAATTTAAGAAAGGAGTCAATTACAGCACCAAAGCCGATGACTCTAGTGGCAAATTTTTGGAAATCAATTTTAACAGTCCTGGATTAGGGCGGCATTTTACTGAGCTATCACTACCGGCCTCCAACTGTGCCTATCTGGCCTACCATCGCCTCATGCCCAGCGAACGGGACAAGTATGACTATTACAGAGTAGTGCTTAACGACTCGGCTACGGCGCACATATACACCTTTCAGACCACCGAGTTAGCTCAAGCAAGCCGCGTCTATCAGATGACCGATACCCTACTCATCAACTTACAGCTGCACAGATACTTACATACAATACAGGCTTGTAACCCCGTCGCTTTTACCGGAGCCACACCTGATACGCTGCTGGCCGTCTTCACACGCCTGCCCCATTACCTCGCACCTTTTAAAACCTATACCCTGCAAGGGTTTGAAACAACAACGGAAAAGATTGGACGGCAACGTTTCCACCTCACTGCAGTTGTCGCAACTATTCCAAGTGCTGGCCAACTCCCTACCCACCAACTCACTATGCTATTAAATCCCCAAATGAAGTCTACTGAAAAATTCCTCTTTGGGATACACGTCAAATACTAGGCTTCCCACTTGCTTCTATTAAAAAAGGCCGCGCAGTTGCGTGGCCTTTTTTAATAGAAGCAAGTGGGAAGCCTGCCGCTCAGGAGAAATTATTGCTTGGCTACTACGTTGAAAGCCAGCGTAAACTCGTCGTAGATAGCTTTGTCGCCAATGCTATCGAAGAAGGTTTTCGAGCCGTACTTCAGGCCGAACTTGGTGCGGTCGATGGTCACTTTGCCGGTGGCGGCGGCCACGCCGTTCTTCACGCCTACTTTGGCTGGGAAGCTGATTTGCTGCGTCACGCCCTTGATGGTCATGTCGCCGGTAATGGTGGCGTTGTCAGCGTTGGCGGCGGCGCCAGCAATGGGCTTTACGCTGGTAATTTTGAAGGTCGAGGTCGGAAACTTCTCCGCGTTGAAGAAGTCGTCGCTGCTCATGTGGCCTACGAATTTGGCGTGGTTGGCGGCATCGGTGATATCGGTGGCCTTCATGGTCTTCATATCGACCACTACCGTGCCGCCTACTACCTGGTTACCATTTACTTGCAGGTCGCCGCTGGCAAACTGCATGGTGCCGTTGTGGCCGTGCGTTACGGCTTTGCCTTCCCAGCCCAGGGTGCTGAGCTGCGGCTGCAGCTTGTAGGTGACGATGCCTTTGGCAGCCACCTTAGTGGGCGCTTTGTGGGCGAAAGTGGCGGGGGCAGCAAGCAGGGCAGCGCCGAGCAGGACGGGCATCAGAAACTTTTTCATCAGAATTAAAAGAAAAAAGGGTACGTAATAAAAAGGGGGGTAGGCAGCAACCAGCTCGGCTAACTGCTAAATTAAAAACCAAGCAGTTAGCCGCGTATTTTATCGAGCAGCTGATTGAGCTGGCGCAACTCGGCTTCGGTAAACTGGTCGAAGCCGTTGCGACTGGGGTCGGTCAGGCCATCGTCGTCTATCTGGCGTAGTAGGCGCAGGCCGCTTTCGGTGATGCAGATGTCCACGGCACGGCGGTTGGCGGGGCACACGTTGCGGGTCACGAGCTTCTTTTCCTCGAGCTTGTCCACGATGCGCGAGGCGTTGCTGGTCTTGTCGAGCATCCGCTCAATGAGCAGCGCTACGGTGGCGGGCTTAGGGTGCTGCCCGCGCAAGATGCGCATGACGTTAAATTGCGGCAGCGTAAGCCCATACGGCCGAAATGCTGCCGCTTGGCGCCCCGCCATCCACCCCGACGTGAACATAAGGTTGATGGCGGCTTTTTGGCCTTCATTTTGAAAGGTAGCCTGCTTGATTTCGTCTTCGATGCGCACGGTAGATTGGAATTACGACTGCAAATTTAGTGTACCTACATTAATTGTCGTTACATCGTTCGACTTTTTTTACTATTTTTTTCTCACACCGTACCAAGCGGCGTCCCGTTTGCCGGTCATTTGCCTTCCCTACCCCTCCTTTTTCTCCCCAAACCCTTTATGCGTACCTCTCACTTTTTTGCCGTGGCCCTGCTCGGGGCGGGCCTGTTACTGACTCCGCACCTGAGCGCGGCCCAGGCGGGCGGCGAGCCTATTCGTCCTAATCGCAACGCGCAGTTTGTGTTTCGCAACGGCGAAGTGGTGCAGCGCCTGGGCACCCAGATTACGCCGCTCAGCAAGAATGTGCGCCTGCCCAACGGCACAAAAATCAATGTCAAAAGCGGCATCGTGGAGCTTCCCGGCGGTAAAATCACGAGCCTGCACGAAAATGACTACATCAACGCGGAGGGCGGTATCGTGTTTGCCACGCCAGCCAGCGCGGCGGCGGCCCGCGGCGATAACTCGGTGGCTACCAATGCTAAGTACGACAAATATGTGCAGGTGGGCACGGCCCCGACTACTATCCTGGGTGACGCGCCCAACGAGCGCGAGCAGCTGCTGATGCACAAGATTGAGCTGCTCACCCGCAAGGTGACGCTGCTGCAACAAACGCACCCCAACGCGCCCAGCACCGAGGCCGTCGATAAGCAGCTGCAAGAAATAGATACGCAGCTCAAGACGGTGAAGTAGTTACTGGTTTCTGGTTCCTGGTTTTTGGTTGTTAGTTTGAATGTCAACCAGAAACCAGAAACTAAGAACCAGGAATCAAAAAGCCGGCTTCCTCCCGAACCAGGCCGAAGGGCTCGTCGCGCACGATGAGCACGCCGTCGAGGTCGTGCACGCTGGCCAGGGCACTCACCTGCAGCGCCGACCAGATACCGAGCGAGGTTTCGACCATGCAGCCCAGCATGGGCAGCAGGCCGTGGGCGCGCGTTTGGCGCAGCAGCTCGATGCCACGCTGGTAGCCGCCGGCCTTCATCAGCTTCACGTTTACGCCGTGAAACTGCCGGGCTATTTCCTCAAAGTCAGCCTCGTCGGTCACCGACTCGTCGGCCAGTAGCGGCACGCTGGTGCGGGGGCGCAGGTAGCGGTAGTCGGCGGCGCGGGCGGCGGGTAGGGGCTGCTCCAGCAGCTGCAGGCGCAGGCCCGGTACGGCAGCGGCCGCCTCCAAAAAGCGGAGGACGGCGTCGGCGTCGGGCCAGGCCTCGTTGCCATCCACGAGCAGCGGCCGGCCGGGCAGGACGGCGGCCACGGCGCGCAGCAAATCGAGCCCGCCCTCCTGGTTAACCTTGATTTTCAACAAGCTAAACCGCTCGGCGCGCTGCGCCTGCACAAAGCCCGCCACCTCGCCCGGCTCCATAATGGGCAGGGTGAAGGCCGTGGCCACGCGCGGGGCGGGCGGCGGCACGCCCAGCCACTGCCACACCGGCTGCCCCGCGCGGGCCGCCAGGCAGTGCATCAGCGCCGACTCCAGGGCAAAGCGCAGGGCGTGGGCCACGGGCCGGGCGGCCAGCAGCGCCGTGAGGTCTTCGAGGGTATCGGCGTGGGGCAGGCCGTGGGCCAATAAGTCTTCGAACTGGGCCTGGAGCAGCGCGGGGGTTTCGCCGTAGCGCACGTTGGGGGCAGCCTCGCCCCGGCCGCTGGCCCCGGCCTGGCGGACGTGCAGCACGAGGTTGGTTTTGGTGGCGGAGGCGTTGCGCGAGATTTTCCAGAGGTAGCTCAGCGGCAGCTCAATAGGGGTTAGCGTCCAGGTAGTCATGGGGGGTAGGCGGGCAAATGCGCGGCCGCAAAGGTGGCGCGGGCGCGGCCAATGCGCCCGGCCGGGCGGCGGGGTTTCGGCGCGGCCTGCCGTTCTTTAGGGTCCCGTTTGGTTTTTTCATCTGTAGTACATGAAGTTTTCGCGTGTTTTTGGGCTGGCCGTGGTGCTGGCGGCCCTGGCCATTATTCTAACGCTGCTGGCGGCCGGGGGCTCGCTCTCCCTACCCCCCGCTTTGCCCCCGGCGGCCCGCTGGCTGGCGCTGGCCGCTCTGGCCGCCGCCCTGGTGCCGCGCCGCTCGCTCACGCTCTGGATAGTGCTGAGTATGCTGGTGGGCATTGAATTAGGCCACGACGCGCCCGGCGTGGCCATGAACCTGAAGGTACTGAGCGACGCGTTTTTACGCCTGGTCAAGACCATTATCGCGCCGCTGGTGTTTGCCACGCTGGTGGTGGGCATCGCCGGCCACGCCGACCTCAAGCAGGTGGGCCGCATGGGCATTAAGGCGCTGGTTTACTTTGAGATAGTGACCACGTTCGCGCTCTTTATCGGCCTGGCGGCCATCAACCTCACCAAAGCCGGCGTGGGCGTGGCGCGCGGCGCCACCGGCCCGGCCGAAACCCTGGCGCCCGCCGCCAAGCAAACGGCGGCCGACATCATCCTGCACATCTTCCCCGAAAATATTGCCAAATCGGTGGCCGAGGGGCAGGTGCTGCAAGTGGTTATTTTCGCCATCATTTTCGCCATCGGCCTGGCCCTCACGCCACTGCGCACGCGCCGCACCATGCTCAACTTCTGCGAGAGCCTGTCGGAAGTGATGTTTAAGTTTACCAACGTGGTCATGTATTTCGCGCCGCTGGGCGTGGGCGGCGCGCTAGCCTACACGGTGGGCAAAATGGGTTTTGCCCCGCTGCTCAATGCCTTGCAGCTGCTACTCACGCTCTACGGGGCGCTCATCGCGTTTGTGCTGCTGGTGCTGCTGCCGGTGGCGCTGCTCATGCGCATCCCGGTCCGGCGCTTCGTGGCGGCGGTGGCCGAGCCGGTGAGCATTGCCTTCGCCACCACCAGCAGCGAGGCGGCCCTACCCCGCGCGATGGAGGCGATGGAGGGCATTGGCGTGCCGCGCCGCATCGTGGCCTTCGTGATGCCCACGGGCTACTCCTTTAACCTCGACGGCACCACGCTGTATCTGTCGCTGGCGGCGGTGTTCGTGGCGCAGGCGGCGGGCGTGCCGCTCACGTTCGGCCAGCAGTTGCTCATGGTGTTTACCCTGATGCTGACCAGCAAGGGGGTAGCGGGCGTGCCGCGCGCGTCGCTGGTTATTCTGCTGGCTACGGTGAGCTCGTTTAATTTACCAGCCTGGCCAGTATTTATTATCCTGGGCATTGACGCGCTCATGGACATGGCCCGCACGGCCGTGAACGTGCTCGGCAACTGCCTAGCCTCGGCCGTGGTGGCCCGCTGGGAAGGCGAGTTTGTGGACGACTACGTGGCCCCGCCCGACCTGCTTACTACCGAGCCGGCCGTAGCGGCGCACCACTAGCCAACTGAGTACTGTCCTATTTCTTTATAAATACTTAAATGAGATGACTATCCGGCTTTTAGGAATAAAAAAGCCAGCTATCGGGGTTATAATTGCGTTCCGCCCAGTAACTTTAGAGCAGATTTTATTCAGCTACAAGCCTTTACCTACTTAACGTCTAAAGGCTTCTCGGCAAAATTCAATTACTACCTCGTCCATTATCCCTTATATGAGCAGTAAACTCGGCAGCCGCCGCCTCCTCTGGCTAACAACTTTTGCCCTCGCCGGCCTCGGGGCCTGTAAATCCGTGAAGGGCACTTTCACGGCGACGCCAACGGCGACGATTTCCAAGCGCCTACCCCCCATGGAAATCACGGCCGACCCCGGCCCGCTCGCCATGAACGACGGCGCCCTGCCCGAAGATCCCCTGCGCATGTTTAAGGCCGAATTGCAGCGCAACGTGGTGGAGCCCACCGACACGGCCACCTACGGCTACGCCCGCCTAGTGGTGACCAAAGTGAAGACGACGCGCACGGGCCGTAGCCTGCAAGCCGCGCAGGTTATTACCTTCTTAGTACCCAGCATTTTCGGGGCGCCACTGGAGTGGTACAAGACGGACATTCAGGCCGAGGTGCAGATGATGAATTCCAACGGCGAGCTGCTCGGTACCTACACCGGCAAGGGCACTTCCAACGTGAAGGTGGCCATGTACTCGGGCTACTCGCAGACCGAGGCCCCGCGCCTGGCCGACGTGCTGGCCCTGCGCGAGGCGCTGGCCCAGATTCGGCCGCAGCTCGACACGGCCGCGACCCGCCTGCGCCCCCTGCTGATGGCCGGCGGCCAGGTCAACAACCCGACCCTGCCCGGCAGCAGCAGCAGCAACCGCTAGGCGCGCCAGCGTATTTTTGCCACCCGGCCCCGGTATCGTGCTCCGCTGGGCACTGCCGGGGCCGGGCTTTGCGTTATCCCGGCCATGAAGAACCTGTTGCGTTTCCTACCCCTATCCCCTTTGCTGGTGCTGGCCGCCGGCTGCTGCGCCAATACTCCCTGCGACTGTCAGGACACGCTGGAAGACTCTATCTACCTGACCCTCAACGACGACCCAACCAAAGGCAATGCCTTCACGGTGGCTGAACTGGACACGGTGTACCTGCTGCGCTACAATCCCCTCACGGCGGGCCGCAGCTACGACTCTATTCCGCTCACGCGCACGCTGCTAATACACCAGCAGCGGCACACGCCTTTGCTGGCCAAAAAACTTGTATTAGCAGGTGTGGACACTAGCAAGGGCGGCAAGGACTATCCGGCTAGAACCCCCAATACTTTCGTGCTAAGTAACGCCTCGCCCTTCGTACCGGGCACTACGGGCGGCAAGCTTAGCAGCTATTATTACTCGTTGGTGGTGAAGGATAAGTCGGTAAAACCGACGTCTACTTACACGTTCCCCATCAGCCAGATAAACCTGAAGGGGCAGTACAACGCCGATGGCTGCTGCACCTGCTACAAAAATATTCTGAAGCAGGCCCGTATAAACGGGATAACGAAGGGCCTTACGGACTCCGTGGGAGTACCTAAGCGCGTAATCCTATACAAACCTTAGGCTAGTAGCTGCCATAAGCAGCCGGCGTACATTGGCCACCCCCCAGGTATTTTTTCTGTCCGCCTACCCCTTATGTCTGGTCCTGCCCCGCTTACTGCCCCGCTGCCCGCCGCCCTACCCCCCCTTGCCGCGCCGGAGCCGACCAGCAGCCCCCTGCGCCGGTTTCCTTTCGTCACGCACCTTAGCCTGGAGCCGCTGATTGCCTACTGGCTGGAGCGGGAGCACGATGCCAACCCCGGCGTGGCCCGCCTGGCCCGCGCCGTGGTGAAGCAAGTAAATGACACGGCTTGCTGCCGGGGCGACCTGGCCTCGATGCAGGTACTGGACGAGCACCCCGACCTGGTGGCAACCCTGATGCTAGCCGTGTTTCCGCCCGCCACGGCCGCTACCGCCCTCGCGGGGGCCGTGCCCCCGTTTCAGCGCCAGAGCTTTTACTACACGCCGCGCTTCGCGGAGGTGCTGCTGAGTAAGGACCGCATCATTAAGCAACCGCTCAACCTGGACCTGGCGACGCTCGAAACCCAGATGACGCGCCTGGCTTACCTGCTTATTCTGGGCCGCGAGTATGGCGACGAGCTGCGCGCGTTCGGGGCCCGGATGCCGGAGCAGGGTAGCTTCATCTTCACCGTGCCCGACTACAGCATCGGGCTCTACCGGCACTACGGCGTGAGCCTCGATTCGACATTCGTGCGGGTGCGGATAGTGGGCGAAAAGCCGGTGCTAACCGCCGAGCTGGTGCAGGAGCTGGTGCGCAACCGCCACCGCCTCGACCTGTGGCAGGAGCTGCTGCCGCCCGAGCGCTTTGTGCTCGAAGGCTTCAATCTGCTGCAATTGCTGGACGTGACGACCCAGGAAATATTGTCGGAGCTGAAGTATGACCTGCTGGAGCGCGACGTGCTGCAAGCCTCCGACCGGCTGGAGCAGATTCAGGAAAAGCTGCGGGTGCTTTTTGCCCGGCCGGCCCTGCAAGTGGGCATCGCGGCCTACGACGAGCGCAAAAAGGCGTTCGTGGACTTTGGCCGCAAAATCAACCACAGCTTTCTGGCCAAGCAGCTGCAGGGCCAGCAGCTCGAAGGTGAGTTTCGCCAGCTCTACGAGCACCTGCAGGCTGAGCGCCGGCCGCTAGTGCTCGAAGACGTGGCCACCGAGCCGGGCATTCCCGAGGGCCTGCGCCAGCAGATGCTGCGCCTGGGCATCAACTCGGCCATCCTGGCGGTGCTGCCCTACGGCCCCGACACGGTGGGCCTGCTGGAGCTGGGCTCACCCGTGGCCAATAGCTTCGATGAGTTTGACCTGGAGCTAGTTAACCAGTTCGTGCCGCTGTTTGCGGTGGCCGTGAAGCGCAACGCCGAGGACCTGGAAACCCGCATTCAAACTATTATCAAGGAAAAATTCACCGCCATTCACCCCACGATGGAGTGGCGCTTTAATGACGCGGCCCGGCGGCTGCTGGCCCACCAGGAAGAGGGCAACCGCAACGCCGAGATGGAGCCCATCGTGTTTGAGGAAGTATACCCGCTGCACGGCTCCTGCGACATCAGGGGCAGCAGCACGGCCCGCAACGAGGCCGTGCAGGGCGACCTCATCGAGCACCTGACCCTGGCCAACCGCGTGCTCAAAAAAGCCTCGGACGTGCAGCAGCTACCCATTCTGGACGAGCTCAAGTTCTACGTAACCAAGAACCTGCGCCGCCTGCGCCAGGGTATCATCAGCGGCGACGAGGTGAACATCTACGACTCGCTGCGCACCGAAGTGGAGCCGCTATTCGAGTACCTGGCCCAGAACAACCCCGCGCTACGCCCCATCATTGCCCACTACTGGCAGCACATCGACCCGCGCCTGGGCATTCTCTACAACCGCCGCCGTGATTTTGAGGAAAGCGTGACGCGCCTGAATGACACCATCAGCGACTACCTCGATGAGGAGGAGGACAAGGCCCAGCTCATGTTTCCGCACTATTTCCAGCGCTTCAAAACCGATGGCGTCGAGCACAACATCTACGTGGGGGGTAGCCTGGTGCAGGGCAAGCCATTTGACCTGGTTTTCCTGAAAAACCTGCGCCTGTGGCAGCTGCTGGTGATGGTCGAAATAACGCGCCGCACCCACGCCCTCAAGGCCGAGCTGCCCGTGCCGCTCGACACTACCCAGCTCATCCTCATTCACTCGCAGCCGCTGAG
Organism: uncultured Rhodanobacter sp.; assembly: GCA_964657755.1. Taxonomy (GTDB): domain Bacteria; phylum Bacteroidota; class Bacteroidia; order Cytophagales; family Hymenobacteraceae; genus Hymenobacter. The sequence goes on along the minus strand of CAZZWL010000028.1, from coordinate 21,790 downwards.
CATCCGCTTCCGGCAAGACGAGCGGCAGTTTGACGTGGATGGCGCGTATAATATTCGCTACGAGATAATTAAGAAGCGCATCGACAAGGCCACCGTGCTCGGCACCGGCGAGCGCCTGACCCAGCCCGGCCAACTGGCGCTGGTGTATGCGCAGCCCCGCGACGCCACCGAATACCTCGAATACATCGACTACCTGCAGGACCGCAACCTGCTGGAGCCCGACGTGGAGGAGCTGGAGCTGGAAGAATTGCAGGGCGTGAAGGGCCTGCTGGCCCTGCGCGTCACTATCAAGCTATAAGCGGGGGGTAGGGCACCTAGCTTTTATCAACGGTAAGAACTTCCTCGGCCGCTTTTTTCTCCTTCCAGAACAGCCGGATGCCGGTGCGCAGCAGCACCAGCCACGCCACGCCGCCGCAGAAGCCCGCCACCACATCGGTGGGGTAGTGCACGTGGAAATACACGCGCGTGCCGCCAATGAGCAAGGCAAAAGTCACCAGCGCCGTGGCCACCCCCCAGCGGTGGCCGTGCTGCACCACCAGCCAGGCCAAGCAGCCGTAATAGGCCATGCTCATCATGGCGTGACCGCTCGGAAAGCTCAGGCCATATTGGTAAAACAGGGCCGTGCTGGGCCGGGCGCGGTGAAACCAGGCCTTCAGTAACTCATTGAGCACGAACCCACCACCCATAGCCAGCAGCAACTCAATGGCGTAGCGACTAAAGCCGCGCCGGTGCAGCAAGAAAGGTACTAGCAGACTGGCCGGCACGAAAAACTTGACCGACCCGAAGAAGGTGATGAAGCTCATCACGCCGTACGTCCAGGGCTGGGCCGTGCGCAGACGGTCCATTTGGGCAAAGCCCCAGTCATCAAATACGGCCGAATGCTCGCCGAACACGACCCGCGTGAGGTAAAAAAACAGTCCGAACGCCAGCACGAACAGCACCGCCCCAAAGACGACCTCGGCCGTGAGCAGGCCGGCCACGCCCGCCGTGCGGGAGGCGGGCGTGGAAGTAGCGGAATTGGACGGCGCGACGGGTGCTGGCATAGCGAACGAAAGGCGAAAAACTACCTTCAACGGAATCTCTTCAGAATCGGCCGGGTAGGACTAAGATTTCGGCGCCAGAGGCCAACAAAAAAGCCAGCCCCGGACTGGGACTGGCTTTTAGCAATTATCGTGCGCTCGGAGAGACTCGAACTCTCACACCTTGCGGAACTGCCGCCTGAAGACAGCGCGTCTACCAATTTCGCCACAAGCGCAAGCGAAGCTCAAAAACCAGCTTACCCGGTCGGTAGTGGCTTTTGGTGGTGCAAAGATAGGCCGGCTGGTGGGCTTTGCGCAAACAAGCCACGGCAATTTTAATTCGGCAGGCCGCTTCGCAACAGCCGGAAAATTGTTTGTCAGCTACTTGCGCCACCGTTTTTTTTCTAAAATTCCGCTTTTGTTCGTCACAAAACTCATTTGAGCGCAACTTACTGGTGCTTTCCTCTGCTTATGGCTGCCCCACCCAATTTGCCTACCCCCGCCGCCGCCGGCCCACCGCCCGGCATGGATTTTGGCCGGGTCGCCAGCTTCTACGACGCGCTCGCGGGGCTGGTCTTTGGCGGGGCTCTGCGCCGGGCGCAGCGGGCGGCGCTGGCAGCGGGCCTGCCACCGGGGCCGGCCCCGCGGCTACTGGTGCTGGGGGGTGGCGCGGGCTGGGTGCTTACCGAAATCTGGCGGCAGCGGCCCCAGGCCCACGTGCTGTACCTGGAGCTATCGGCGGCCATGCTGGCCCGCACCAGCGCCCGGCTGCGGCGCTCGCCCCCCCCGCCCGGCGCCACTGTGGAGCTGCGCCAAGGCACCGAAGCCGCCCTGCGGCCGGGCGAGCAGTTCGATGCCATTATTACTTTTTTTGTGCTCGACTGCTTCACCGAAGCGGCGCTGCCGCTGGCGCTGGCCCGGCTGCGGGCCGCCCGCCGCCCCACTGCCCCGTGGCTCGTAGCCGACTTCCGACCCGCGCGCCGGGGCTGGCGGCGGTGGCTACTGGGGACTATGTACCTATTTTTTCGCCTCACAGTGGGCCTGCGCACCCGGCAGCTGCCGCCCTGGCCCGCCGAGCTACGGAAGCTTGGATTATACCCTACGCACAAACAGTACTTTTTCCAGAAATCAATTACCACGGTAGTGTGGCAGGATGTTAGCTCTGCGGAGTTCGCCGAGGATAAATTCAGCTGATAAACTTATTTCCTAGTTACTTTGCATCGTCCAAAACCCTATTCATTCCATTAAAGATACCTGGTAGTATTATTCAATTGGTTTTTATGAAAAAACTTCTTCGTAAGGGACTGTTATCAGCGCTTGGTAGCGCGGGATTGCCTATTTTGGCCCTCGCACAGGGGGTAGGGACGGGCCCGGCGGTACATTATGCCGTGACATTTCCCAACGCGGCGCACCACGAAGCCCGCATCACGGCCACCTTCGCGGGGCTACCCCCCGGCCAAAAGCTAGTAGTGCGGATGGCACGCTCTTCGCCCGGCCGCTACGCCCTGCACGACTTCGTTAAAAATGTGTACTATACCGTGGCCACCGACGGTGCCGGCAAGCTCCTGCCCCTTGACCGGACCGACCCGTACTCCTGGACGGTGACGCCCGGTGCCGATGGCACGGTGCAGTTTAACTACACGCTGTACGGTGACCGCACCGACGGCACGTTCGCGGGCATCGACCAGCAGCACGCCCACCTCAACATGCCGGCCGTGTTTTGCTACGCGCAGGGGCTGGAAAACCGGCCGGCCGAGGTAAAATTTGAGCTGCCCGCCGGCTGGAAAGTGGCCACCCAGCTGCGAGCGACCGGCGAGGACAAGACGACCTTTACCGCGCCCAATCTACAGTATTTCATGGATAGCCCCACGGTGCTGGGTAGCCCGCAGCTGCTGCACACCTGGCAGGATGGTGGCCGCAACTTCGAGATGGCGACCTACTATGCCGGGCCCGCCGGCGAGGTCGATGCCTTCGTGAAGAAGACCCAGAAAGTGGTGCGCGAGGCGGCCGGCGTGTATAATGGCGAGTATCCGGCGTTCGATTTTGGCCGCTACACGTTCCTGGCCGACTACCTGCCCCAGGCCAGCGGCGACGGCATGGAGCACCGCAACTCTACCTCGTTGACCTCCTCCCTACCCCTGCGCGAAGAAGGGGCCCTGCGCAACCTGGGCACCGTGGCGCACGAGTTCTTTCACTCGTACAACACCGAGCGCATTCGCGCCCAGGGCCTGGAACCGTTTGACTTTCAGCGCGTGAATATGAGCGATGCGCTGTGGTTTGGCGAGGGCTTTACGCAGTACTACGGCGAGCTGATTCTGCGCCGGGCGGGCTTCTATGATGATGAGCAGTTCTTCGAAAAAGTGAGTTCCTGGGTGAATGCGCGCCTCAACTCGCCGGGTGCCCGCTACGCGTCGGCTCTGGATATGAGCCGGCAGGCCGGCTTCGTGGACGCGGCCGTGTCGCTGGACCCCACCAATCGCAACAACACCTACCTCTCGTACTACATCCAGGGCGCGGGGCTGGCCCTGTGCCTCGACTTGCAGCTGCGCCAGCGCTACCACACCTCGCTCGATAAGTATATGCAGGCCATGTGGCTGGAATTTGGCAAAACCCAAACGCCCGCGCTGGCCCCGGCCAAAGCCTTTACCGTGAAAGACTTGCAGCGCGTGTTGGGCACCGTGGCCAAGGATACGGCCTTCGCGGGCTCGTTTTTCCGGCGCTACGTGTATGGGCACGAGGCCCCGCGTTTCAGCGAAAACCTGGCTACGATGGGCCTGGCCGTGGTACCGGTGAAGGCGCTGGCCGCCGCCCTACCCCGGCAGGTGGAGTTCGACGAGGAAGGCCGCTGCATTTTGAGCCGCAACACCACCATCGGCTCGGGCCTCTACAAAGCGGGCATTGACCGGGGCGACCAGATTGTGATGCTCGACGGCGAGAAAATCGACAACATGGCCACGCTCGAAGGCATTATGCGCCGCCACACGCCCGCCGACCTGGTGCCGGTGCGCGTGCGCAACCGCGCCGGCCAGGAGCGCAACGTGCAGGTGGTGCTCACCGAGGACACCAACGTGCAGGTGCAGGCAATGGAGGGCGTAGAAAAAATGACCGCTACCCCCGCCCAAAAGGATAACCGCGCCGCGTGGCTGGCCAGTGCGGCCAAGTAAAATTTACCAGACACACTGCCTAATTATGTAGCCGGTTCGCCTCAGTAGCGGCCGGCTACTATTTTTTAGCGACTGATTATTTCAATTTTAGTAGCCAAGCCAAGCCTTTACCTTTGACGCGGTTAGTTAACGGGCGGTGTTAGCTTGCCGCGGCAACGCAACTGGTGTTTCCAGCCTTACTTTGCTCCACCTGGCATTGCACTAAATTCTCATTATCACTTCTTCGGGCTTTTATGGAAATGTTTGATAACCTGGCCAAAGTAGCCAAAGATTTTTTTATTGAAGCCGAAGAGGGTGGTCCCCGGCCGGCGCCGGCCCCCACCGCGCCATTGGCTACGCCTGGGGCAGTTCCGTTCGCTGGCCCGGCCGTGACGCAGGCCGAGCAGCGCCACCTCGACCACATTGCCGGGCTGCTGGCCGGCGATGGCAAGGATTTTCCGGCTTACCTGAAAATGGTGAAAAGCTTGGCCGCCGCTGGCCTGAGTGGCACCTTGCTCTACCAAACGGCTTTCAATGCCTTCTCAGCGGTGAATGGCGCCACTGTGCCGGGCCTGCTGGCTTCGGCCAATCAGTATGAGGATGCGCTGGCGGCCGACCGCGAAAAGGTACTGACCCGCCACCGCGAAAAGATGGGCGAGGTTGTGGGCTCCGGCACGCCCAGTGCCGTGGTGCAGTTGGCCGACCAAGAGCGTAAGCTGGCCGCCGCCCTGGCCGACCTGAGCCAGCAGCTGCAAACCAAACAGCAGCAGCTGGTTGAAACGCAGCAGAAGCTGGCCGAGGAGCGCCAGAAAACCCAGTCTGCCTTGGCCAGCTACGAGCTAGCCCAGGCCGCCGCCCTCACGGAGCTTCAAGCCCACCACCGGGCCGCCGAGTCGTTTTTGTTGAGCAACGCGGCCAAGTAATCCCTACCCCCCTCTAATTCCGTTTCCGACGATGGACTCCCCGCTCCTCGGCCCGTCGCCCAACCGCGATGGCAACCTGCCCGCCTGGCAAAAACCCGAAAAAGTAGCCGCCTGGGCCTTCGTGGCTGCCACGGTCGGCGTGGGCATCTACTACTGGGGCCAAATAGTGCCCTATCTCGTGGACGTAGTGTTTAACAGTGTGAAGCTGGGCATCGGGCTGGGGGCGCTATTCGTGCTATTTTTATTGGCGACGAACAAGCGCATTCAGGCTGGCCTCTGGTACCTGGGGCAGCGCACGTTTCGGGCGCTGGCGGGCATCTTCGTGAACACCGACCCCATCGGTATAATGGAAGACTACATCGCGAACACCGAGAAGGAGGCCCGCAATATGGAGGCGGAAGTCGGCCACATTGAGGGCGCGCACGAGCTGGTGAAGCGCAAGCTGGCCGCCAACCTCCAGCAGATGCAGGAATACCTGGCGCTGGCCGACGCCGCCCAGCGCCAGGGCGAGCGCGACAGCGCCGAGAGCTACGCCAGCCGCGCCGCCCAGCTCGAAGACTATAACAAGCGCCTGCAACCGATGGCCACCACCACGGCCAACGTGAGCGTGGTGATGCGCCAAATCCTAAAAGCCGCCCTGCGCCAGATTGACGGCAGCAAGTTCAAAGTGGGCCTGCTGAAAGACGAATACGAGCTCGTGAAACGCACTAGCTCGGGCATGCGCGCCGCCATGAACATCCTGCGCGGCGACCCCGACAAGAAGTACTTCTTCGACCTGGCCACCGACCGCGTGGCCCAGGACATGGCCCAGCAGCTCGGCCAAATCAAGCAGGCCATGCGCTACTCGCAGGAGTTTGTGAAAGAGATGGACATCCAGAACGGCGTGATGAGCGAGAAGGGCCAGCGCCTGCTCGACCGCTACCAGAAGGGCGACTTCAACGCCCTTATGCAGGATGCGCCCCCGGTGCGCCTGACCACCGCCCAAACTGCCAAAGCCACCGACGACGCCTACGGTAAGCTGCTCGACTAACTACTAACCCGACTCCTTATTTCCTACCCCTACTTTTTTCGATGACCACTCGCGGTAAAATTGTTGTTGCTCTCCTGGTGTTCGTTGGCTTATATTTTGGCATTACCAAACTACTGTCCAGCAACTTACTCTTCAAAAAAGCCGAAACCCAGTCGGTAACGCTCAACTCGATTGAGCTGCCGGCCTCCACCGGCAGCGAGGGCGTCACGAACGTGGTGCCGCTGGCTGCGCTACCCACCGCTACCCCCGCCGACAAGGGCACCCCCGTGACCTGGGAAGTGATGGCTTGGAACAGCCAGATAGCGGGGATGCTCGCCAACGGTGGCGCCCGCACCACCCAGGGCTCGGCGATGGCGACCAACGGCCTAAACCTGCAGATAGTGCGGCAGGACGACGTGTCGAAAATGCAGGCCGACCTGGTAAAAAACGCCGCCGACCTGGCCAGCAATCCGCAGGCGCCAGGCCTGGTGGTGAGCATCATGGGCGACGGCCTGCCGGGCTTTTCGGCGGTGCAGGCCGAGCTGAAGAAAGCCGGCACGCAGCTCCAGGTTATTCCTTATTCGGTGGGCAAGAGCTTCGGCGAAGACAAGCTGATGGGCCCCAAAGAATGGATTGACAACCCCAAGGCCGCGCTGGGCAAAACCGTGGCCTGCTACCTGCGCGACGGCGACCAGAACATTGCCCTGAAATGGTGCGCCGACAACGGCCTGAAGGTGAATCCTAACGAAACGACCTACGACCCGCAGGCCGTCAACTTTATGTCGAGCAGCGACTTTCTGGTGGCGGCCGAGAAGTACATCGTGGGCAAGCCAGAAAGCCGCAATAAGGTGGTAGATGGCAAAGATACCGGCGTGAAAGTGGACGTGGTGGCCGACGCCGTGGCCACCTGGACGCCCGGCGACGTGAACATTGCCAAACAAAAAGGTGGCCTGGTGAGCATCGTCTCGACCAAGGAGTATTCCAACCAGATGCCCAACATTATGGTGACGACCAAGCGCTGGTACGACGCTCACCAGAAGGAAGTGGCCGGCATGATGACGGCCTTCGCCCTGGCCGGCGACCAGGTAAAAAGCCACCCCGAGGCCCTGACCCGCGCCGCCGACATTTCGGCCGACGTGTATGGCGACAAGGATAAGAACGGCGGCTATTGGCTGAAATACTACAAGGGCACGGAGGAGGCCGACCGCGACGGCAACGTGGTGAGCCTGGGGGGTAGCAAAGCCTTCAATTTCAGCGACAACCTGGCGCTTTTTGGCCTCAATGAGGGCGGCACCAACATCTATGCTTCGGTGTATAAGACGTTTGGCGACGTGCAGAGCAAGCTCTACCCCAAGGAGCTACCCAGCTACGTGCCCCTGGATGACATGCTCGACCTGAGCCTGCTGCGCACCATGCAGGCCCAGTACAAGGGCAAGAACCTGGCCCCGGCCGACAAGCCCAAGTTTGCCGCCGATGATGAAATCCGCCGCAACGTGAGCCAGCGCGCCTGGAACATCGAGTTTAACAGCGGCCAGAGCACATTTACGCCCGCCGCCCAGCGCGAGCTGAACCAGCTTTTCGACGACCTAGTGGTGGCGGGCAGCCTCAAAGTGGCCGTGCACGGCCACACCGACAACAGCGGCGACCCGCAGCGCAATCAGCAGCTGAGCGAGGACCGGGCTATGGCCGTGCGCCGGTGGCTCGAAACCAAAAGCGCCAGCGCTTTCCCGCAGGGTCGCATCCAAGTGTTTGCCCACGGCGCTACCGAGCCGGTGGCCAGCAACCAGACGCCCGCCGGCAAAGCCCAGAACCGCCGCGTAGAAATCGTGCTGGGCAATTAAGCGCGGCTTATTTGAAGCAAAATGAACGTCATGCTCATCTGGCGTCCGCTTGTCGAAGCATCTCGCGTGCAAC
>CAZZWL010000028.1:0-13772 GCA_964657755.1 uncultured Rhodanobacter sp. | reverse complement strand
CAACACTAACTCAATCGTTTAACGATATTGATTACTGCTACACACGAGATGCTTCGACAAGCGGACGCCAGATGAGCATGACGTTCTGGTTTTTTACCTGGCGTTCTTCCTTTTTCCGACTATATGCTCAAAACCCTATTTACCCCCAACGCCAACCCTACCCGCTCAGTGTTTTTTACGATGGTGGCGGGGCAGGTGGCGGCGCTGCTGCTGCTGTGGCTGGTCTACCCCCTGCAGCTATTTCCAACGCTGGGGGAGGTGCTGACTTCTTTCAAGGAATTGGTGCAGACGCAGGGACTTATTCAGGAGCTGTGGGCCAGCCTCACTACGGCGCTGGCCGCGCTGGGCATTGCCACAGTTTTGGCCTTGTTTATCTCTTACCTCACGGCCCTACCCTTCTTCCGGCCGCTGGCCTTCGCGGCTAGCAAAATGCGCTACCTCACGCTCACCGGGCTCACGTTTTTTATGGCGCTACTGCTCAGCTCGGGGCACCAGGTGAAGCTCTCGGTGCTCATTTTCGGGGCCACGGTGTACCTGGTGACGGGCATGACGAGCGTTATTTTGAGCACTACGCAGGAGGAGCTGGACCACGCCCGCACGCTGGGCATGAGCGAGTGGCGCAGCTTTTTGGAGGTGGTAGTGCTGGGTAAGCTGCCGGATATGCTGGAAGTGGTGCGCCAGAATTTCGCCATTATCTGGACGATGATAACGCTGGTTGAAACGCTCTACCAGAGCGAGGGCGGCATCGGGCTGCTGCTGTATAAGCAGAACCGCTACCTGCACCTGGCGGGGGTAGTGGCCATTCAGCTCGTCATTCTGGCTACTGGCACGCTGCAGGACTACGCGTTTGAGTGGCTGCGCCGGACGTTTTTTCCTTACGCTACCCTTACCGCCGCCAAGTAATGACCGAGTTTACTTATCAGGAGCCGCTGCTGACGCTCAGTGGCGTGTCGCGGCAGTTTGACGGCGAGCTGGTGCTGCGCGACATCAACGTGCAGGTGCGCAACGTGGTGCGGCCGGGCTTGGAGCAGGGGCAGGTGGTGGGCTTCTACGGGCGCTCGGGCCTGGGCAAGTCGGTGCTCTCGCGCATCCTGGCCGGGTTGCTGCCGCCCAGCACGGGCACGGTGCTGGTGGGTGACCCCGGCCGGCCGGTGTGCCCCGGCGACGTGGGCTTCGTGCAGCAGCGCTACCCCCTCTTCGACCACCGCACGCTGCTCGACAACCTGCTGGTGGCCGCCGCCCGCAAGCACCCGCCGGCTGAAGCCAAGGCGCGGGCCGAAAGCTTCCTGGAACGCTTCGGGTTGGCTCCGCACCGGCGCAAGTACCCGGCCATGCTTTCGGGCGGGCAGCGCCAGCGGGCCGCCATCGCGCAGCAATTGCTGTGCTCCGAGCACTTTATTATTCTGGATGAGCCGTTTTCGGGCCTCGACATCGCCATGATTGACGAGGTGAAAAAACTCATCATGGAAGTAACTACCCTGCACGACTTGAATACGGTCATCATCGTCTCGCACGACCTGAACACGACCACCGCCATTTCGGATACGCTGTGGCTGCTGGCCCCCGAGCGCGACGCGGCCGGGCAGTGCCTGCCGGGCGCCACCATCAACCAGAAGCACCAATACAACCTGGCGCAGATGGGCCTGGCCTGGCAGCCCGGCATCGAGGGCCGGCCCGAGTTCGCGGAGCTGGTGCAGCACCTGAAAGATGAGATTCGGCAGAGCCTTTAAGGATGCTGTTCGCTTGCTTCTCTTCGAAAGCGTAATCCGCTTAATTCAAAAAAAGGTCCCGCCCGGAAATTCCAGGCGGGACCTTTTTTAAGGTGCATTTCTGAGGTTACTACCCTAGCGGCGGCGACCGAAGAAGCGCAGCAGGAACAGAAACAGGTTGACAAAATCGAGGTACAGCGTGAGCGCGCCCAGAATGGACGCTTTGTCGTGCACTTCTTCGCCCTCCGTTACGCCCAGGAAGGCCAGCTGCTTGAGCTTCTGGGTATCGTAGGCAGCCAGCGCGGTGAAGAGGATAACGCCCACGAAAGACACGAGTAGGTTAAGGGTTGAGTTGCCCCAGAACATATTGATTACCATAGCGATGACCAGGCCAACGAGCGCCATGCTCAGCATTTTACCCCAGCCCGAAAGGTCGGACTTGGTGAAGTAGCCAAACGCGCTCATCACCCCGAACATAAGGGAGGCAGTGAAGAACGTGGAGGCGATGGAACTAGCCGTATAGACCAGAAATATTACGCTCAGCGTGAGACCATTGAGCAGGGCATAGCCAATGAAGGCAGCTTGCGCCTGCGTCCGGCTCCACTGAAAAACGCGGGCCGATAGAAACCCGACTATTACCAGCTCGGCAATGATGAGGCCGAAGAATACGAGGCGGTTGCCGAAGATGAAACTCATCAGCGTGGGCGAGGCGGCGGCAAACATGGCTACCCCCCCCGTAAGGGCCAGGCCGGCGGCCATCCAGCCATAGACCTGGGCGAAGAACTGACCCTGAATGCGGGCGGCATCCTCAACAGAAAGCTGATGAGCAATGGACCGGTCGGAACCGGATGAAAACTGATTATCACTCATGAGAAAAAAGTAGTTAGCAAGATAAAGGACGTTGCACCGACCAACTTACGAACTTTGACGGGCAATGTCAGTACTGTAACAACTTTGCGGCCGATTTGGGTCGATTGCTTTCCCTGCCTTGTATGTCCGCTCCCGTTCACTACCGCCGCAACGAGGCACTGCGCACCATTCGCCCCGGCTACGTCGGCAACAAGCTCATCGGCGCCGAATTCTGCAACGGCGAGGCGCTGTTTGAGCCCCAGCTGAGCACCGTGCTGCGCTGGCAGCTCACGGCCAACCCGCAGAAGGAGGAAAAAAAGCGCGATACCTGGACGCCCACCGTGGTAGACTGCGCCGAGGCCTTCTTCTCGACCGAGGATATTCTGGTGTGGCTGGGCCACGCCTGCTTTTTGCTGCGCATCAAGGGCGTGAGCCTGCTGTTTGACCCGGTCTTGTTCAGCTCCACCGGCTTGCGGCACCGGCACCCCCTACCCTGCCGGCCCGAGGAAGTGCGCAACCTCGACTACCTGCTGCTCTCGCACGCGCACCGCGACCACCTGGACGAGCAATCCATCAAGCTGCTGGCCCGGCAGAACCCGCAGCTGCAAGTGCTCTCGTCGCTGGGCGTGGCGGGGCTGCTGCGCGGCATCGCCCCGAGTCTGCCCGTGCAGGAAGCCGGCTGGTGGCAGCAATATGACCTAGGCCCGGACGCGCCGTTTGAGATTTACTACCTGCCCGCCAGCCACTGGAGCCGTCGGGGCCTGCTGGACCTCAATAAGATACTGTGGGGCAGCTTCTTGATTAAGACCGACGACCGGCTCATCTACTTCGCGGGCGACACGAGCTACGGCGACCACTTTGAGCAGATTGAGCAAACGTTTGGGCCGCTCGACATCGTGCTGATGCCCATCGGGGCCTACAAGCCGGCCTTTATGATGAGCCCGAGCCACGTGAACCCCCACGAGGCGGCCAAGGCGGCCAACGTGCTGCGCGCCGGCCACGTGGTGCCCATGCACTACGGCACCTTCAACCTGAGCGATGAGCCGGCCGGTGAGCCGCTGCGCCTGCTCACGGAGGTGGCGGCCGGCGGCCTGCTGCGCGGCGCGCTGCACGCGCCCGCCGTGGGCGAAATCATGCGCTGGCCGGCCTGGGAATAGCTTTTTTTGGCCTTTAGCTATTGGTTGTTAGCTGTTAGCTTTCGCCAAGCCGAGCTCGTGCGGCTAGCCAACGCGCAATAGCTTTTAGCTTTGCTGACTTATTGGCTTCTGCTTAAAAAGCTAACAGCTAATAGCTAGCAGCTAACAGCTCAAATAAACATGTCGCCTACCCTTATCTTAAGCCTGGTTGCGGGCTACTTCGTCGTTCTCATCATCATCGCGCTGCTCACCTCGCGCGGGGCCACGAGCGAGAGCTTCTTCGTGGCCAACCGCAACGCGCCGTGGTACATGGTGGCGTTTGCCATGATTGGGACCTCGCTGTCGGGCGTCACGTTCATCTCGGTGCCGGGCAATGTGTATGGCAAAAGCTGGAGCTACCTGGCCGTGGCGCTGGGCTTCGTGGCGGGCTACGTGGTCATTGGCACGGTGCTCCTACCCCTCTACTACCGGCTGAGGCTGGTGAGCATCTACTCCTATCTGGAGCAGCGCTTCGGCTACTGGAGCTACAAGACGGGCGCGCTGTTTTTCCTGATTTCGCGCTCGCTGGGCTCGGCGCTGCGGCTGTATCTGGTGGCGGGCGTGTTGCAGCTGGCCGTGTTCGACTCGATGGGCGTGCCGTTCTCCGTCACGGTCATGGTCAGCGTCTTCTTCATTTATCTCTACACGTTTAAGGGCGGGCTCAAGACTATTCTCTGGACCGATACTTTCCAGACGCTGGCCATGCTGAGCTGCGTGGCGCTGAGCATCTACTACATGGCCGATGCGCTGAACTACTCGTTCAAGCAGCTCCTCTCGTCGGTGCGCGAAAGCCCAATGTCGCAGGTCTACTTTTCTGATTTTCGGGACGATAAGTTTTTTTGGAAGCAGTTTGCCTCCGGCATGTTCATCACCATCGTGATGACGGGCCTCGACCAGGACCTGATGCAGAAAAACCTGAGCTGCCGCAGCCTCGGCGAGGCCCAGAAAAACCTGTTCTGGTTTACGCCCGTCATCGTGGGCGTCAATATTTTATTCCTCACGCTGGGCGTGCTGCTCTATCAATACGCCGCCGCCAAGGGCCTCGACCTGGCTCACCTGCCGCAGCTGCTGAACGTGAAGGGCACCCTCGATACCGACAAGGTATTCCCGTACCTGGCTACCACGCAGTTTTCGCTGGCGGCGGGCGTCATCTTTATTCTGGGCATTATCGCCGTCACCTACGCCTCAGCCGACTCGGCGCTCACGGCCCTCACGACGTCGTTTTGCGTCGATTTTTTGAATATCAAGCAGTACCCGGAGGCGCGCCAAACGCGGCTGCGGCAGCTCACGCACCTGGGCTGGTCGGTGGTGCTGGTGGTCATTATCCTCATTTTTCGGGCGCTCAACGAGCAGAGCCTGATTGATGCCGTGTACAAGGCGGCGGGCTTCACCTACGGGCCGCTGTTGGGCTTGTTTGCCTTCGGCATTTTCACCACGCGGCGGCTGCGCGAGCGCCTGGTGCTGCCGGTGTGCGTGGGGGGGGTAGGGCTCACGCTGCTCATCGTGTCGCACTCGGTGGAGTGGCTGAACGGCTACAAGTTTGGCTTCGAGATTCTGCTGCTTAATGGGGCGCTCATCTACCTGGGGCTACTCTTGATTTCGCGGCCCGCCGACCGAACCGAAGCGGCACCGATTTTGTCCTAAATTGTGGCGATGGCCGTCGGGTTGGCGGTTGCTATTTTTTGCTCTATGCGCCTCTATTTCTTCTCCTTACTGCTGGCCGCGCCCCTGGCCGCCCTGGCCCAAGCCAAGCCTACCCCCGCCAAAGCGCCCATCGTGCTCGGGCCCGGCAACATGCAGCTGCAAGCCGGCGGCGGCGCCGAAAACCGCCCCGACCACCCACCCACCTTTCCCGGCGGCGAGGAGGCGATGGGCGAGTTTTTCAGCCAAAACGTGCAGATTCCGGTGAAGGCCAAGCAGGCCCGCGTGACCGGCGACGTCATCGTGATGGCCACCGTGGGCACCGACGGCAAGCTCGTTAACCCCAAGATTGCCAAGGGCCTGACGCCCGAGTGCAACGCCGAGGCGCTGCGCGTGGTGCAAGCCCTACCCCCCTGGCAGCCCGCCACCCGGCGCGGCGTGCCGGTACCCGTGCTGGTGCAGGTGCCCGTGCCCTTTGACAACGCGGGCGTCACCAAATTTGAGAACGACCGCAAGGTGCCCCGCTCGACCAAAGACGCGCCGGGCCTGAATTAAAGTAATTAATCAGGATAAAAAAGAACGAATAGATTTAGCGAATAAGTCAAAGCAATTTGGCCCTATTCGCGTTTAGTAGAATAAGCAGGCCGGCTCCTAGCCGGCCTTATTGAATTATGGCTCGAAGCGGCATGAATACCAGTGGCAGCGACCTCACGGCCGACCTACCCAAACCGAAAGTAAACAAGGAGTCGCTGAAACGCAGCCTGCGGATATTCCGCTTTGTGCTGCCCTACCGCGCCAGGTTTTTGGTCGGCCTGCTGATGCTGGTGCTCAGCAGCAGCACGTTCATGGCTTTTCCGTGGGTGGCCGGCAAGCTCGTGGACGCCGCCAACCACAAGGCGGTAATTCTGCCCGGCGGGCTCACGCTCGACATCAATCGCATTGCGCTGCTACTGTTCACGGTTATCGTGTTTCAGGGATTTTTCTCGTTTGGGCGCATCTGGTTTTTCACGCAGGTGAGCGAGTATACGGTGCGCGACATCCGGCAGGCGCTCTACGCCAAGTTTGTGCAGCTGCCCATCCCCTTTTTCGAGCAAAACCGCGTGGGGGCCATCACTTCGCGCATTACCAGCGACGTGGCCCAGATTCAGGACACGTTTTCGCTGACGCTGGCCGAGCTGTTCCGGCAGGTGTTCACGCTGCTGGGCGGCATCACGTTCATCATGCTGGTGTCGCCGAGCTTGTCGCTGTTTATGCTCGCTACCTTCCCGCCCATCGTAATAGCCGCGGGGTTGTTTGGCCGCAAAATCCGCACCTTGGCCAAGACCACGCAGCAGGAATTGGCCCACACCAATACCATTGTGGAAGAAACCTTGCAGGCCATCAACTCGGTGAAAGCCTTTACCAACGAGCGCTTTGAAACCGCCCGCTACCAAGTATCGCTGAACAAGGTGGTGCGGGCCGCGCTGCAAAGCAACCTGTACCGCGGCGGCTTCGTGTCGTTCGTAATTATTGGCCTATTTGGCGGCATTATTCTGGTGCTGTGGCGCGGCGCTACCCTCGTGTACACGGCCGGGCCGGGCCACCTCGAAATCGGCCAGCTGGTGACGTTTATCATCTACACGGCCTTCATCGGCGCCTCAGTAGCTGGCCTGGGCGAGCTGTACGGCAAGGTACAGAGCACGCTGGGCGCCAGCGAGCGCATCCTCGAAATCCTGGATGAGACACCCGAGCCTACCCTCCTGGAGCCCGCTACCGGCCTGGTGCCGACCCAGATTCGGGGCGACATTCGCTACGAGCACGTAGCCTTCCGCTACCCCACCCGGCCCGACGTGCCGGTGCTGCAAGACATTGACTTCCATATAAAATCGGGCGAAAAAATCGCGCTCGTTGGCCCCAGCGGCGCGGGCAAGAGCACTATCGCGAGTCTGCTCATGCAATTTTACCCGCTCAGTGGTGGTCGAATTGTAGTGGATGGCCACGACGTGCGGGACTACGACCTGACGGCCCTGCGCCGCCACATCGGCATCGTGCCGCAGGAAACGCTGCTTTTCGGCGGCACCATCCGCGAGAATATTGCCTATGGTAAGCCCGACGCCACCGACGCCGAAATCATCGAGGCCGCCCAGCGCGCCAACACCTGGCAGTTTATCAGCGCCTTCCCTGAGGGGCTCGATACGGTAGTGGGCGACCGCGGCATCAAGCTCTCGGGCGGGCAGCGGCAGCGCGTGGCCATCGCCCGCGCCATCCTGAAAAACCCCGCCATCCTCATTCTGGACGAGGCCACGTCGTCGCTCGACAGTGAGAGCGAAAAGCTGGTGCAGGGTGCCCTGGATGAGTTGATGCAGCACCGCACCAGCCTCATCATCGCCCACCGGCTCAGCACCATTCGCAAGGTGGATAAGATTCTGGTAATTGACGGGGGCAGAATTGTGGAGGCCGGCTCTCACGAGGAGCTGAGCGACCGCGAGGGCGGGCTGTATGCCAATTTGCTGCGGTTGCAGTTTGAGTTGGCGTAGCGACACCACCAAGTCAATGCGGTCCTTTCTTCGCTAGCTTTAGCGAAGAAAGGGCCATACTTATTTCAGGAGCTTGGTGCCGTTAACGTAAAAGCAGGCCATTCGTAAAGTACCCTGCGCCGGGTGGGGTCCACTTCTCCCGCTGGCCACTAAATATGGGTAAGCTGCTGTCGTTACTTTCCCTACTCACGGCCACGGGCTGCGGCAACTGCATACCCGTGAGCCTATTGCCCGGCGAGCGGGCTTGGGTAGCCATTTACCAGCCGGGGCAGCGCCTGCGTTTTCGCAGCAACCGGGGCGCTACTAACGTGCTCACGGTGCTGCCCCTCAAGGAGTGGCACGAAAACCAGAACTGTAACGTGTTGGAAGCCGGCAAATTTCAGCCCATCCGCACAACGATGGCCCTGACCTCGGCCACTAATTATGGCGGTGATAGTGGCGCGGGGTTTTCGCTGGTAGCTTACAAAACCAGCCCCGACCACCCTGCCCGGCTGACGTTTTCGCTGGGCGGCTTGCTGGCCCAGGACACCGCGCCCCCCGGTCAGCCCGGCTCCTTGCTAGCCCCGCAGGCCCTGACCCTGGCCGATGGCCGCAGCTTCCCGGCCGCCTACCTACTGCGCAGCGGCCAGAATAAAACGATATTCATGGGCACCAGCCAGCTGCGGGCTGCTTGGTGGGACAAGCAGGCGGGCCTGCTGCGCTATGAGCTGGCAAGTGGTGAGGTATTCGACTTGGCGGCTAACTGAGCGAACTTACCCCGCATCAGCACCCAGTACACCGCGCTCGCCACGAAAAAGCCGACGAACCAGGCGTAGTTGTACACCTCCAGCAGCCAGGGCCAGACGCTGGCTTTATTGAGCACGCTGATGGCGGCCAGGAAGCCCGGCACGCAGGGTAGAATACCCAGCACCAGCGCTATTATAGCAATAGGATTGAAGCCCCGGCGATACGTGTAGCGGCCTTCGTGCTGATATAAGTCACTCAGCACCAGCTCCTGGTGGCGCAGCAGGTAGTAGTCGGTGATGAGAATGCCGCCGATGGGGCCCAGCAGTGCCGAGTAGCCCACGAGCCAGGTGAAGATGAAGCCGCTGGGGTCGGCGATGAGCTTCCAGGGGAAGATTAGCAGGCCCACTACCCCCGTGAAATAGCCGCCCGCCCGGAAGCTGATGCGCTGCGGCGCGAGGTTGGCGAAGTCGTTGGCGGGACTCACGATGTTGGCCGCGATGTTGGTGGCCAGCGTGCTCAGAGCCACGGCCAGCATGGCGCCCGTTACGAGCCAGCGGCCCTCGAAGCGGCCGGCCAGCACCACGGGGTCCCAGATGGTGGTGCCGTAGATGAGGAGCGTGGCCGACGTCACGGCTACCCCCACGAACGAGAACAACGTCATGGGCAGGGGTAGGCCCAGCGCCTGGCCCACCTGCTGCGCCCGCTGGCTGGTGGCGTAGCGCGTGAAATCGGGGATATTGAGTGAGAGCGTGGCCCAGAAGCCCACCATGCCCGTGAGCGAGGGAAAGAAGAACTTCCAGAACCCGCCCGGCGTGGTGAAATGCGATGGCTGCGCCAGAATCGGCCCCAGCCCGTGGCCCGCCGAAATGGCCCACAGCAGCAGCGCCAGCGCCGCCGCCGGCAGAAAAAACGCCTTGAACACCAGCAGCTTGCGAATGCTATCGACGCCCAAATACACCACGTACATATTCAGCAGCCAGAACAGGAAGAACGTGAGGGCCGGCCCCGTGGCCAGGCCCCAGCTCACCGGAAAAACGGGGGGTAGGGTGCCCAGCGCCGGCCACCAGCGCACGGCCGCCTGGTAGCAGGCGTAGCCGCCAATCCAGGTCTGGATACCAAACCAGCCGCAGGCAATAACGGCCCGCAGCAGCGCCGGCACGTTGGCCCCCAGCACGCCGAAGCTGGCCCGCGCAAACACCGGAAACGGGATGCCGTAGCGCGTGCCCGCCCGGCCATTCAAGAGCATGGGTACCAGCACGATGGCATTTCCCAGAAAAATCGTTAGCAGCGCCTGCCACCAGTTCATACCGCCCTGAATGAGTGAGCTGGCCAACATGTAGGTGGGGATGCACAGGCTCATGCTAATCCAGAGCGCGGCGTAGTTCCAGGTGCCCCAGGTGCGGGCGGCGGCGCTGGTCGGGGCCAGGTCGGGGCTGGTGAGGCTGGCGTCGGGCGCGGCGAGGGGGGTAGGCGCGGTTTCGGCCAGGGTCGGGCACGGGGTTTCCATAAGCTAAACCGGTCGCCGGAAAGGAGTTAGGCCGGGCCGCAGCCGCAAGCTACGCGGAATCAAGTAGTCGCCCAAACCCTGGCAAACGCTCCCTACTTCGCTTCTTCAAAAATATCGGCCCACTCGATGGCCAGCTCGGGCAGCACGCCGGACGGCATGGGCCCCGGCTCGGCGTAGGTGCCAGTGGGCTCATACTGGCCGTCGGCCGTGAGGGCGTAGGCCGTAACGGCTTGCTCGCCGGGGAAGACAATCCAGTATTCGCGCACGCCGTTTTCGGCGTAGAGGTCAAATTTGGTGCGCGTATCGAGCACGAGCGAGCTGGGCGACACGATTTCGATAATCCAGTCGGGCGCGCCCAGGCAACCGCGCTTATCGATTTTAGCCAAATCGCAGATAACACTGATATCAGGCTGCACTACAGTCTTTATCTGCGCGTCGCCGTTGCCGGTGCTGCGCAGCAGGCGCACGTCGAAAGGCGATGTAAAAACCTGGCATTGCTGGCGTCGCAAATGCCCCCATATTACTCCGTGAAGATTAGAAACAATAAGCTGGTGCTCCGAAGTCGGCGCCGACATCTTACGCAACACCCGACCTTTTATCAGCTCTACGTACTCATTAAAGTGCCAACTTAGGTAGTCAGCGTAGGAATAAGTTTGCCCGAAGTCCAGTTGCGAAATGTCAGTAATAGCAGCCATAAGCTGAAATATACGCTGGGTTTTCTCAGAAGCAACTCTACGGGTAGCGCCCTACCCTAACTCTTGGCGCCGCACTCGGCACAAAACTTCTGCTCCGGTTTCAGGGCGGCGCCGCAGCCGGTGCAGTGCCGGGCCTGGGATTGCGCGGCGGGGTTGGTAGTGCCGCAGCTAGGGCAGAATTTCTGGTCGGCGGTGAGTTTGCCCTGGCAATTGGGGCATTGCAGCAGCGCATCCTTACCGTAGAAATCGAGGTTGCTGGTGTAGTCGGTAGCGCGGGTTTTGAGGCGAATTTGCTCGCGGGTGGCCTGGGCTTGCAAGGAGCGCATAGACTCCTGCTCATCGGGCGCGCAGGCTTCGCAGAGGCCGGCGCTGGCGTTCCAGCACACATCGGGGCACACCCAGTGGCCGCAGTGAGTACACTGCTTGAAGCTTTGCTTGCCCTCAGCCACGGCCTTTTCGAGGGCCTCGTCGTGGGCCTTGCCGCCCACGGCTTGCTGAATTTGATAGGCCGCGCTTTGCACGCCGCCCAAGCCGCCCAGGAAGTTGCTCGCCGCGCTCAGCAGGCTGCCCGCAATGCCCAACGCACTGGGCTGAAAGCGTGACATGTAGCCATTACGGCACTGGTCGCAGTGGAACTTGAACTGAAAGCCTTTGTCGGTGGACAGGTCGTCGTAGTTGGCGACGAATTGAATCATCTGGCTCATAGCTAAATGCTTTTGAAGGTGACGGAGCAAATGTAGGGCACGGCGGCACGCAGCGGCTACATCGCCGCGCGGCCGGCGGGCATTACAGCTGGGCGCGCGCGCTGGGGGCTCTTCCCCTAGCACTACCAGCGTTTTTCGTCAGTGAGCGGGCCTTGGCGGCAGCTTTCTGAGCTGCCAGCCGTATAGGCAGATTACTTCATCATTTGTTCATCAAAACAACCTTTTCAATGTTTCCTCTTTTCCTAGCGGCCCGCACCGGGCCGAGTGCGTTACCACGCGTGGTGGGCTTGCTGGCTCTGGCCACGGGTTTGCTGGGCTTGCTACCAGGCTGCTCTAAAAACGAAGACTCGGTTACGGCGGCCACGCCCGCCAAAATCACGGTGCCGCAGCGGGCGCTCTCGCCCGAGGGTATTCAGTACGATGTGGCCAACCAGCGATTTATCGTGAGCTCGCGCACGCAGGGGCGCATCGGCACTGTGCGCGACGACAGCACCTACACCCAGCTCGCCGACGACCCTCGGCTGGTTTCGACCATCGGCCTGAACCTCGACGCCACCCGCCAGCGCCTACTGGCCGCCGTGTCGGATGCCGGGGCCAACACCACGCGCTCCACGGCCGCTACGCTGCGCAAGCTGGCGGCCCTCGCCACTTTCAATCCCGGCAGCGGCGCGCTGCTGAGCTACATCGATTTGGGAGCGTTGCGGCCTACCCTGCCGCACTTTGCCAATGACATCGCCGTCGATGCGCAGGGCAATGCCTACATCACCGACAGCCTGTCGCCCATCATCTACAAAGTGGATGCGCAGGGCGTGGCCACGGTTTTTTTGGAGAACACGCAGCTGAGCGGGGGTAGCGCCTTTGGCCTTAATGGCATTGTGTACCACCCCGATGGCTACTTGCTGGTGGCCAAGTCCAACGACGGAACGCTGTTTAAGGTACCCATCGCCAACCCGACTAGCTTCACGGCCGTGACCAGCAGCCAGAGCCTAGTGGGGGCCGACGGAATGCTTTTACTCGATAATACGACCCTGCTTGTGGTGGCGGGCAGCCAAAACACCGTTTTCCGCATGGCCAGCACCGATGCCTGGGCCAGCACCCGCTCCACCGGCAGCTTCGCCACGGGGGCCGTGAGCGCCACCACCATCACGCGCCGCAACACGAATGAGGCCTTCGTGCTGTACCCGTACACGGCCACCTCGCCGCGCTTTGCCATCACGAAGGCAGTTTTTTAAGGCGCTTTTTAACTACTCGCATAAAAGCCACGCTGGCCAATAGGCCAGCGTGGCTTTTACTTTGACGGTCCATTTGATATCAGTCGACTCTACCACGCTGAATCATGTTGGGCATGGCGCGAGCACGCGTCGTAAGGCAGAGCAAAATAATGAGGCCGTTACCAAGCCCTTATTGGCAGCAAACCTGAATCCAGGAAATCCGGCCGGTGCTGACAGCCAGCGGGACTGGCTCCGT
Source organism: uncultured Rhodanobacter sp. (assembly GCA_964657755.1). Classification (GTDB taxonomy): domain Bacteria; phylum Bacteroidota; class Bacteroidia; order Cytophagales; family Hymenobacteraceae; genus Hymenobacter. The sequence continues at coordinate 783 of CAZZWL010000028.1, read as the reverse complement.
GTGGTGTCTTTTATTCAGCGGCCCTAAATCCCTCTGATTCAAGAAAATATAGGTAAGGGCCGAATGAGTAATTCTGGCTTCCTGCAAATCAAAAAGAGGAAAAGGACTAGGAGCCATTTTAATTGTGGGCAACACCCGGCGTAACTCACCCGACGGCGAGCCTACATGGATACCTTGTTTGGTGCAATAACTTGGGTGTAAGGCAATAAGGCCCTCTATCCTTTTCGTATGCACTTCTTTATTGTTGATAATATCGTACGTATCAAAATATAATAATAATTTTTGTCCGTCTCTACTAACCAGCATTGCATCAGGCTTTTCTACTATTTCTTCAAAACCATACGCCGATAAGTAAGCCGACGTAAACGTGCAACCCGCATAAAGCCTGCGCAATTCACTAAATCGCATCCCCAGCTTAGCCCGGCCAACCGACGTTTCGGTTATTAGGGGTACATCGCGGAAGGAGACTTGAGCAGCAGCAGTTACTGCTAGTAGCCAATTGGTTAAGAGTAACAGAACTTTCATACTGCCAAGCTACGATACCTTCAACAACCCCGCCGCTACCCCTCTATCATTGCCTAAGCGCGGCACTTTGTTCTGCCCGCCCAGCTTACCCACGCTTTTCATATAGCGCTGGAAGGCGCCGGCGGGCAGCGGCGTGAGCAGCAGCGGCGCCAGGATGTGGCCCTGGCGCAGGTCGTCGTAGTAGGTATTGCGCTGGCGCAACGCTGTATCAAGGGCGGCGGCGAAGCTTGGGGCGTCGTGGGGGGGGTAGGCAAACTC
>CAZZWL010000027.1:0-43558 GCA_964657755.1 uncultured Rhodanobacter sp. | reverse complement strand
TGCGAAGCAATCGCCCCAGAACGACTCGTTCGGGTTTCGTGCAGGTGCGATTGCTTCGCAGGCTCGCAACGACAGCCGACTGTCGGCTTTTTCAAAAATTCAAAACCTCTTTTGCGAGCTGCAAAGTTCGCCCGCCCTACCCCATGCGCAAACTCACCATGACGGAGCTGAACCGGCTGCCGGTGGCCGATTTCAAAGCTACCCCCAAAAGCCCGGTGGTGCTGGTGCTCGACAATGTGCGCAGCCTGCACAACGTGGGCGCCGTGTTTCGGACGGCTGATGCCTTTGCGCTCGAAAAAATCTACCTCTGCGGCGTCACGGGCCAGCCGCCGCACCGCGAAATCACTAAAACGGCCCTCGGCAGCACCGAATCGGTGGCTTGGGCGCACGTAGCCACCACCTTAGCCGCGGCTGCCGAACTAAAAGCGGCGGGCTACCAGTTGGTGGCCGTAGAACAAACGACGGGCTCGATACCGCTGCCGCAGTTTTGGCCCGCGCCGGGCCGGCCGCTGGCCTTGGTGCTTGGCAATGAAGTATTTGGGGTGGATGACGAGGTATTGGCTCTGTGCGAGGCAGCCGTTGAAATACCGCAGCTCGGCACCAAGCACTCGCTCAACGTGAGCGTGGCGGCGGGGGTAGTACTGTGGGACGTGCTGAGCAAGCTAGCTGTTTTCAAGTAAGAGACTCCTGATTCCTCCCACGTAATCAAGTTATTACTGGGCGGTGCCTTCATCTTTTTACCATTGGTTACGTAGGTTCGGGCGGTTATCTTTGGAACGCTACTAGGTTCGTTTTTTCTTCTTTTCCTCTTGTACTTCATGCCATTAATTTTTACTCCCACAGGGCGCCGAGCCTTGGCCCTGGCTACGGTCCTAACCCTGCCAGGCCTGGCCTTTGCGCAGCAAAAGAGCCCGGCACCCACGGCTGCCGCATTGGCCACCTTTGCCGCTAAAGCCAGAACCCAGGGCCTAAGCGCCGCCGACGTAGCGGCTCCATTCGTTACCAGCTCGTATCTCGATGCCAGCACGGGCCTCACCCACACGTACTTGCAGCAGCAGGTGAATGGGCTGGCCGTGTTCAACGCTACGGGCGCGGTGCACACCGATGCCGCGGGCAAGGTGGTGTTTGCCACCCAGGACTTCGTGGCTAATGCGGCCGCCAAAGCTGGCAGCCCTACCCCCGCCCTCACGCCCGAACAGGCCGTGACGGCCGCCGCCGTGAGCCTGGGCCTGCCCCGCCCCGTGGCCCTGCGCACCGTGACGGAGGCCCGCGTGGCCGACGGCGTGGTGTTCAACAACGGCGGTATTTCGCAGGAGAATATTCCGGTGCGCCTCATGTACACGCGCCAGGATGACAAGCTGGTGCTGGTCTGGAACGTGACCATCGCGCAGCTCGACCAGCAGCACCATTGGAGCGCCCGCGTGGATGCCCAAACCGGCCGCCTGGTAGACCAAAACGACTACGTGGTGAGCGAAGCCACGACTTTCAGCCAGCTGGTGCAGCACCAGCTGGGCCGCCAGCCAGTGCAGCAGACCGAGCAGGCCGCAGCCGCCCCGGCCGCCGTGCGCCAGGTGCTGAGCCCCAACGCCGCCGGTAGCCTCACCGTGTACCCGGTGCCGCTGGAGTCGCCGAACGCGGGCAGCCGGCAGGCCGTGCCGCTGAGCAGCGCCAACCCCACGTACTCGCCCTACGGCTGGCAGGCGAGCCTGGCCCCGAGCGGCACGTTCCCGGACTCGTACTCGCTGGCTTCGAGCGGCAAGTTTCTGACGCGCGGCAACAACGTGGCCGCCTACGACGACAACAGCAACACCGTGAGTGGCCCCGGCAATGCTAACTACAACTCTTCGACCAGCTCGCCCGATGGCGGCTCGACGCTGAATTTCGACTTTCCCTTCGTGCAGGCCAACGGGCCGCGCGCCAACCTCAACGCCGCCACCACCAACCTGTTTTACTGGAACAACATGGTGCACGACATCATGATGGCCCATGGCTTTGATGAGGTGTCGGGCAATTTTCAGTATAAAAACGCCACTGGCTCAGGCGCGGGCGCTGACCCCGTGCGGGCCGAATCGCAGGATGGCAGCGGCCGCAACAATGCCAACTTTGGCACGCCACCCGACGGCAGCAGCGGCACGATGCAGATGTATTTGTGGGACAACCTGCCGGGTAACAAGCTGGTTATTACCGGCGCCAGCGCCGGGGCCGGCACCTACCAGTTTGCGTCCGTAGCTTTTGGCCCCAGCATTACCAAGAAGCCGCTAGCCGGCAACCTGGTGCTGGTGAATGACGGCGTATCGGCCGATGGTGGCGACCACGGCTGCGCCTCGCCGTTTGTGAACGCGGCGGCCGTGAACGGCAACATTGCCTTCATTCAGCGCGGGGGCTGCCCCCAGCTCCAGCTCACGCCGAAGGCTACCAATGCCTTTGCCAGCAAGGTGCAGCGTGCCCAGGCCAACGGCGCCACGGGCGTCATTGTTTTTGACTCGCTGGCTACCACCAACTTAGTTAACTTCGGGGGCACCGACACGGTGGGCATTCGCATTCCGGCCATCTTCGTCAGCGGGGCCGTTGGGTTTAAGCTGCGGGCGGCTTTGCTGGCGGGGGGCAGCCTGGCCGTGGCATCGGCCACACCGGGCGCCGACTTCGATGGCGCGTTCGACAACGGCGTGGTGAGCCACGAATATGGCCACGGCATCAGCAACCGCCTCACCGGCGGCCCGGCCAACTCGAGCTGCGTGATTCAGACCGTGACGACCGGCTCGGGTAGCACCGCCACTACCATCACGACGCAGTCGATGGGTGAGGGCTGGAGCGACTTTTTTGCCCTCTGGATGACCACGCAGGCTACCGATAAAGGCCCTACCACCCGCTACGTCGCCAGCTACCTCGTGGGGGGCACGTCCACGGCCGGGCCAGGCATCCGTACCTACCCCTACTCTACCAATTTAAGCGCTAATCCGCTGACCTACGGCAAAGTGGGCACTACTAGCTATAGCGAAACGCACTCCCTGGGCGAAGTGTGGACGGCGGTTCTCTGGGATTTGGACTGGCAGTTTATTTACCGCTACGGCTACAACGCCGACATGTTTGCCACCACCACCGGCGGCAACAACAAGATGCTGAAGCTGGTGCTCGACGGCTGCAAGCTGCAGGTGTGCAACCCCGGCTTCCTGGACGGCCGCGACGCGCTGCTGCGGGCCGACACGCTCACCAACCGCGCCGCCAACGCCGACCTCATCTGGAACGTGTTTGCCCGCCGCGGCATGGGCTACAGCGCCGTGCAGGGCGACCGCGTGAACGGCACGCCCCGCCTCACGGGCATCAAAGAGGCGTTTGACCTGCCCCGCAACGTGCAGGTAGTTACCCTGGCCACCAAAAACGGCGCCACCGCGAGCAGCGCCCTCGAAGCCTTCCCCAACCCGGCCCAGGACCTGCTGACGGTGCGCACGCAGCTCAGCAGCACGGCGCCCATGCAGGTAGCCATCCTCGACCTGCTGGGCAAAACGGTGCTGCAAGCCACCGCGCCCGCCGCCCAAATGCAGCAAGCCGGCATTGAGCTGAATACCAGCCACCTGGCCACCGGCCTCTACGTGGTGCGCGTGACCACCACGGCCGGCACCTACACCACCAAGGTCACCATTCAGCACTAAGCTGCTTGGTTGCCCCTTCCCAAAAAAAGCCCGGCTTCGGCCGGGCTTTTTTTGGGTGCGTACTACGCGGGTCTATGCTTACTCCTACCCCCCTGCTCCGGCCCGATGCGGCCCTACTGGCGCTGCGCCCCGCCATTGCCGGCCAGCCCGCCGCCAGCCCTACCCCTGCCACGGTGGCCGACTTCCAGCACCAGGTGCTGCGCCCGGCCCTTAAGCTGCAGCACGACGTGCTGCTGGCCACGGTGGCCGACGTGGCGGCCGATTATCGCCTGCCGCTGGCCGGCGCCGCGCCCACGGAGCAGCAGCGCCTGCTGGGTGAGCTGCTTGCCCGCAATGCGCGCCTGCGCGCCACCATCGTGGGCTTGGTCATGGGCTTATTCACCACGGAGGAGCTGGCTTTTTACCGCGAAAATCGCGCGGAGCTCAATCGCCGCTTGCTCGACCTGGCCGGGCAGCGGGTGCTAAGTAGCTGGAGCGACTGAGAACGTCATTCCGAGCTGGCCGAGGATTCTCGCTCGCGTCGTTGAGCGACACCCGCACGATGCTGAGTGAGATTCCCCGGCCAGCTTACTACCCGTTCGTTAGTCGTACTGCGAGTCGCGCAGCTTGACGGGGGCAACCTTGGCCTTGCGGCGCAGGCGCATATTGAGCAGCTCCACTAGCAGCGAGAAGGCCATAGCGAAGTAGAGGTAGCCTTTTTCGACCTCCTTGTGGGCGGCTTCCATCACCAGCATAAAGCCAATCATGATGAGGAACGAGAGCGCCAGCATTTTGATGGTGGGGTTGCGGTTCACGAAATCGGCCACGGCGCCGCTAAACGCCAGCATAATGCCCATAGCGCAGATAACGGCCGCAATCATCACCAGCACGTTATCCACGAGGCCCACCGCCGTCAGGATGGAGTCGAAGCTGAACACGATGTCAATCACGATAATCTGCAGGATGATGGCCGGCAGCTTGGCGTGCGTTTTATCCAGGTTTTCCTCCTCCTCCTCGCCCTGCAGCTTGGTATGAATCTCGGTGGTGCTTTTGTAAATCAGGAATAAGCCGCCAGCCAGCAAAATCAGGTCGCGCCCGCTCACGCCGAAGTGGTCGACCAGCGGCGGCACGTTGATGGTGAATAGCGCCGCGCGCAGGCTCACAATCCAGGAAATGCTCATCAGCAGCCCAATGCGAAACAGCAGCGCCAGCAGCAGGCCAATGGTGCGCCCCCGCGCCTGCTCGCTGGGGGCCAGCCGGTTAACGGTGATGGAGATAAAGATGATGTTATCAATCCCCAGCACGATTTCCATCACCGTGAGGGTGAGCAAACTAACCCAGGTTTGAACCTGCGAAAAAGCGGCGAAATGCTCGGAAGAAAAGGCGGCGAACGGTGACAAGCTAAGCGGCGGAAGAAAGTGACAGAATGAAGTAAAAATGAAGCCTACGCACTTGGCCAAAAAAAGCTGCCTGGGTGAGCAGTTAGGCGCGGCAGCCGGGCCTAGCTTTTCATGTTCACGAACTGGAGTGGCTGGCCATTGTCGGTACGCCGCAGCAGGGCGATAACGGCCTGTAAGTCATCTATTTTCTTGGCCGTCACCCGAATCTGGTCGTCCTGCATCTGGGCTTCCACCTTAATTTTGCTATCCTTGATGGCCTTGATGATTTTGCGGCCCGCATCCTTGTCCACGCCGGCGCGCACCTTCACGGTTTTTTTCACGAGCGCGCCGCTGGCTTGCTCCTCGGCCGTGAAGTCGAGGGCCGTGCCATCGATGCCCTGCTTCACGATGCGCGTGAGCAGGATATCCTCCAGCGCCTTGATGCGCATCGAGTTTTCGGAGCTGAGCAGCACCGTACTACCCTTTTTATCCAGCTCGATGCCGCCCTTGGTATCGCGCAGGTCGTAGCGCGTGGCCAGTTCTTTCTTGGCGGTGTTGATGGCGTTTTCCAGCGTTTGGGGGTCTACTTTGCTGACGATATCGAAGGAAGGCATGGCAGGAAGCCGGGAAATAGTGAAGCCGCCCCCGCGGGGTACCGGCATCCGGCGGCGGCTGATAGTTTGATGAAGGCAAAGGTAGGGGCCAGGCCCTAGCAGCTTTGCGTTGCATCTTCGTCGGCGCGCCCCACATCTGCCTGGGCGTTTGTCGCTCGCCCTACCCCCCGCATGTCGTCTCACTCCACCGATTGGCCCGCCCTCGTGGCGCGCTACAACCAAATCAACCGCTATGGCCAGGCCAACGGCATGGTCCTGACCGTGCCCGCCCCCGGCCAGGCCGAGTACCGCATGAGCATTGGCGAGGCGCACCTGTCGTCGCCGGGCACGGCCCACGGCGGCGTGCTGGCCGGCCTGCTCGACGCCGTGCTGGGCGCGGCGGCCCTCACTGAAGCCTTTAAGGCGGGCGAGCTGGTATCGACTATTGAATTTAAAATCAACTACCTGCGCGCCGTGCTGCTCGGCGATGAGCTGCGGGCCGTGGCGCAGGTCGAGCACGCGGGCAAGTCCATTGTGGTGGTGAGCGGCACCATCTACCGTGCCGACGCCGCTGGCCCCGAACAGGCCGTGGCGCAGGGCCTGGGAACCTTCAACCGCTACCCGGCCTCCAAGCGCCAGCTGTAAAAAAAGGAGGGGTAGGGCGGCCGCGCTACTGTTCTTTAGCGCGGCCACCTTACCCCTCCCTGGTCATCTGAACGCGGCTGCTAGAGCACAGCGCCTACTGACTGCGTCACGACACTGGGCTCGTAGTCACCGTCTTCGTCGCCGCTCAGGTTGGGCGCGGCTACTTTGCGCACGTTGCGGGCGCAGTCCTCGTCGCGGTGGTTGCGGCCCACCGTGAATTCGACCCAATCGCCCTCGCGCAGGTCGTTGAAGTCACCTTCCGACAAGTCAGCATAGCTGAAAAACAGGTTGTTGGGCGGCATCACTACGAAGCCGAAACCGTTCTTCAGATTCTTGATGGTGCTGATGCCCACGGTGCCAACCGGACCAGCGGCGGTGGGGCCGGTCGGCCGCACGGCGGCGGCCGCTCGGGCCGCGTTAGCCGCCAGGGCGGCCGGCGAGGCCGTGGGGTAGCTCTGCGCGGTGCCGTGGCCATTGGGGGCCGCGGGGGTAGGCATGGTGGCAAAAGCCGCCGGCTCGCTCTGGGTCACGAACATATTTTCCACTACCTCGTCCTGCTCCTGCAAGCCGCGGTCGATGACGGCGTGCATGGCTACGGGGTAGGTAGCCTGCTCCAAGAGGTGCTGCGAAGCGCGGGTTACGCGGGTCTCCCCCTTGAAATCCTCATATTTGAAGTCCCAGTTGAGGAGCATCACGCGGGTGCCCACCGTGTTGAGCTTGCGGATGAGCGGCACATAGTCGGAATCGCCCGCGATGAGCACCACCACGTCGAGGGTTTTGTGCAGCGCCATTTCCAAGGCTTCGAGACTGAGCCACACGTCGATACCTTTTTCCTGGAGGCGGCCGTCGCGGGTTTTCAGGGGCATATAGTGCGTGCACACGCCCAGGTTCATCAGAATATCGTCGAGCAGGCGGTCATGAAAAAGCCGGTCCTTGTCGCGGGCTTCGGTAGCCGATAGCCGGCCCCGAAAGAAATGGGAGGTAGTAATCTGGGCTAGGCGAACATCGACATCTTCCTCCTCAGCTACTTGATGCCGAACAAACTCGTGCAAGCCTTCGAGGCTAATGCGGGCTTTGCGCTCATGCTGGAAATAGTAATAATCACTAATTTTAAGGAAATAATTGCCGTCGTAAAACACGCCGACCCGGATGAGCGGACTATTCATCTGGTTCATAATAAAACTGGAACGTTGGTGGGGGTAAAAATTTGAGAATCGGGTAGCAGTTGGAATAGCGCCCGCTAGCGAATAGTTTAGCGGGCTAACACATTAAAAATCAGCGAAAGGCACGGCGCACGGCAGCAAACCGGAGTTATTACTATAATTCACGTTAAGATACATTACCACCGCTCCGCCACTCGCTCCGACGCGAAGCTAAGAAAGGACGGCGGCATCCACAACTAATTCCTGCTAAAACCCTATCTTACCGATTACCAGCCCTAGCACCAGAAGGCCATAGCCCAGGCAAATGGTGGCCTCTATCACGTTGCCCGCCTTAGAGCCCGTGCTGAGCAGCGGCAGCTTGAAGCTGAAGTCGGTGAGGGGTAGCAGCCAGCGCACGCCCGATTTGGTGAGCGTGTCGGCCAGCAGGTGCGAGGCGTAGCCCGCTCCGGCGTAGTGCGCGATGCCGCGCCAGCCCAGGCTGTGGTTGGCCAGGTAGCCGATGTAGGTCCACAGAGCGGTGGCCCAGATGGTGTGCGTCCAGGAGCGGTGCGCGGTGAAGGGCGCCAGCGCGATGAACGTGCCCAGCAGGCTCAGCCACAAAAACTGGCTGTAGAGGCCCGCCAGCACCGTGCCCAGCCCCGTGAAGAGCAACGCCAACTTGCGCGCCGAGCCGCCCTGCAAGGCCACGCCCAGCAGCCCAAAGGCCAGCGCGGCCGTGTAGCTCAGGCGCTGGTCGGGGCCCGGCTTCAATTGAAAATAAGCGTAGGCCGCCAGGCCCAACGCCGCCGCCGCGAACGCCCAGCGCACGTAGCCATAAGTGAAGCCCAACCGGTGGCTGAGCTTGCTTTCGGGGTGGTCGAGGTCGGGGGCGAGGGCCGAGAAGCCGGCCAGCGCAATGCCAGCCAGCGAAAACGGAATACCGGGTACGAGGCCGGCCACCGCCACGCCCGTGATGAGGCCGATGGCCAGGTGAGCAGAACCGCGCAAGTAGCTTAGGCCGAAGGGTTTTCGAGGCGATTCAGGCGGGTATCGTGGTTTTTGAGCTGGTCGTCATGGTTGAGCAGGCGGTTGAGGAAAGGCTCCATTGCCTTGAAGACGGCCGCACCTATTTGCCCTGGCATGGCTTGCATGTCTTGGCGCATGCCCCGCTGCTCTTGCACCACCTGCTCCATTGTTCCCTCCAACCGGTCGAGGCGGCCGTTGATGGCCTTCAGTTCGGAGCGCACTTCGTGCATCTCGATAATCAGTTCAGCCACGACTTCGGGCAGGTCACGCGGATTCATAAAATAAGCTGCTAAAATTCTTGGCCCAAGTTACGGAGGAAACTTTCGGAGCTTTGCGGCGGTATTGTCTGCGCGCTTGGCCCGACCGGAATTATCCCCGGCCGGGCTGGCCGTTTTTTAGCTGACCGTTAGACTTATCCTGTGCAAGTAGCTGATTTTCTTCGCCTTTATCGCCTCGACGCCGAACTACAAACCCTGAGCGCCCGCCTGCTGGCGGCGGCTAAGCCCGCCCACGCCGGGCAGTCGGCCGACGAGGCGGCGCACGGCGGCGAGCTGCGCGTGCAGCTGCGCGGCCTGGTGGGCTCGCAGGATGCCGTGGTGGTGGCGGCCAGCGCCCACCACGCGCACCCCAACGTATTCATCTTGCACGACAAGGACGAGGCGGCGCTGTTTATGGCCGACCTGCGCCACCTGCTGCCCGACGGGCCGGAGGCGCTGCTCTTTCCTTCTTCCTACAAGCGGCCCTACGAGTTTGACGAGACGGAAAATGCCAACGTGCTGATGCGCGCCGAAGTGCTTAACCAGCTGAATGCCAGCCGGGCGCCGGGCGCGGCGGCGCAGGGCCGGGCCCCGCTCATCGTGACCTACCCCGAGGCGCTGAGCGAGAAGGTCATCAACCGCCAGAGCCTGGTGCAGAACACGTTTTCGGCCAAGGTGGGTGACAAGCTCGACGTGAATTTCCTGGGTGAGCTGCTGGCGCAATACGACTTTGAAAAGTCGGATTTCGTGTACGAGGCGGGGCAGTACGCGGTGCGCGGCGGCATCGTGGATGTGTTTAGCTACGCCAACGAGCTGCCGTATCGCCTCGAATTGTTTGGCGACGAGATTGAGAGCATCCGCACGTTCAACCCCGAAACCCAGCTGTCGGTGGAGCCGCGCACCTCGGTGAGCATTATTCCGAACGTGCAGACCAAGCTGCTGCAGGAGCGCCGCGAGTCGTTCCTGGAGTTCCTACCCCGCACCAGCTGCCTGTGGGTGAAGGATATGCGCCAGACCCTGGACGTGGTGACGGAGCTGTTTGATAAGGCCGAGAGCAACTTCAAACGGCTGCTGGAGGAGGCCAGCGGCATGCAGATTGTGTCGAAGCCGGCTGACTTGTTTGAGGGGGGTAGGGGCCTAAAAAAGTGCCTGGAGGAATTTGCCATCGTGGAATTTGGCAAGCGGTTTTACTTCAAAAACGCGCAGGATTTTCAGTTTACGGCCAAGCCGCAGCCGAGCTTTAACAAGGACTTTGACCGGCTGATGAAGAACATCCGGGAGAATAAGGTCCGGGATTTCACCACCATTATCGCGGCCGACTCGGTGCGGCAGGCCGACCGGCTGCGCACGATTTTTGACGAGCTGGACCCGAATGTGCAGTTTCAGCACCTACTCATTGCCCTGCGTGAGGGCTACGTGGACGAACGGCTCGGGCTGGCCGTGTACACTGACCACCAGCTGTTTGAGCGCTACTACCGGGCCCAGGAGACGAAGAAGTTTTCGAAGAAAAAAGCGCTGACGCTGCGCGAGCTGAAGACCCTGCAGCCCGGCGACTACGTGACGCACCAGGACTACGGCATTGCGCGCTTCGCGGGCCTGACGCAGGTGGAAATGAACGGGCACAAACAGGAGGCCATCCGGCTGGTGTACCGCGACGATGACGTGCTGACGGTGAGCATCCACTCGCTGCACAAGATTGCGAAATACAGCGGTGCGGAGGGCTCGCCGCCCACCATGAGCAAGCTGGGCTCGCCGGAGTGGGAGAACAAGAAAAAGTCGGTCAAGAAGAAGGTAAAGGACATCGCGGCCGACCTTATCCGGCTGTATGCCAAGCGGAAAACGGCGCCGGGCTTCGCGTTTGCGAAGGACGATTTTTTGCAGGCCGAGTTAGAATCGAGCTTTATTTGGGAGGACACGCCCGACCAGGCCAAGGCGACGGAGGACGTAAAAAACGACATGCAGCAGCCCCACCCGATGGACCGGCTTGTCTGCGGCGACGTGGGCTTTGGCAAGACGGAAGTGGCCATTCGGGCGGCCTTTAAGGCGGCGGCCAATGGTAAGCAAGTGGCTGTATTAGTGCCGACTACCATCCTGGCGATGCAGCATTACAAGACATTCCGGGACCGGCTGGCCAACCTGCCGGTGACGGTGGAATACATCAACCGCTTCAAAACGGCCAAGCAGATAAAGGAGACGATGGAGCGCGTGGCGGCGGGTAGGACGGACATCCTCATCGGCACACACGCGCTCACCAATAAGAAGCTGCAATTCAAGGACTTGGGGCTGCTTATTATTGACGAAGAGCAGAAGTTTGGCGTCAAGACCAAAGACAAGCTCAAGGAAATCAAGGTGAACGTGGACACACTCACGCTCTCGGCCACGCCGATACCGCGCACGCTGCACTTCTCGCTGATGGGCGCCCGCGATTTGAGCGTGATTGCTACCCCCCCACCCAACCGCCAACCGGTGCAAACCGAGCTGCAGGTGTTTGACGAAATCATCATCCGCGATGCCGTGGCGCGGGAGCTGAAGCGCGGCGGCCAGGTGTTTTTCGTGCACAACCGGGTGAGCGATATCGAGGAGATGGCAGCCATGATACTGCGCCTCGTGCCCAACGCCCGCGTGACTTTCGCCCACGGCCAGATGGACGGCGACTCGCTGGAAAAGCGCATGATGAAGTTCGTGGAAGGCGAGTACGACGTGCTGGTTTCGACCAATATTATTGAGAGCGGGCTGGATATTCCGAACGCGAACACCATCATTATCAACCGGGCGCATCTCACGGGCCTGAGCGACCTGCACCAGATGCGCGGCCGGGTGGGCCGCTCGAACCGCAAAGCCTACTGCTACCTGCTGACACCGCCGGTGGCCAACCTGCCCTCGGATGCCCGCAAGCGCCTGCACACGCTGGAGGAGTTTTCGGACCTGGGCGCGGGCTTCAACGTGGCCATGCGCGACCTCGACATCCGGGGCGCGGGCAATTTGCTGGGCGGTGAGCAGTCGGGCTTTATCAACGACCTGGGCTACGAGGCTTACCACCAGGTGCTGGACGAGGCCGTGCAGGAGTTGAAGGAAACCGAGTTCCGGGACTTGTTCTTGGGCGAGGGGGTAGGCGGCACCAGCCAGCAGCGCCTGCAAATGGCGGCCGGCGCGCTCAGCAATGGCCCCAAGGAAACGCAGATTGAAACCGACCTGCCGGTGCTCATCCCCGATACCTACGTGAACAACGTGTCGGAGCGCCTGCAGCTCTACGCCAAGCTCGACCGCGCCCAGAAGCCCGAGGAGCTGGCCAAGCTGGTAGCCAGCATGACGGACCGCTTTGGCCCGCTGCCCGAGCAGGTGCAGCAGCTGGTGGACATCGTGAAGCTGCGCTGGCAAGCCGCCAAGCTGGGCCTGGAAAAGCTGACGCTGAAGCGTGAAACGCTGCGCGCCTACCTGCCCGCCGGGCCGGGCCACGAGGCGTATTTCCAGGGCGAGCAGTTTGGGCTTATCCTCAACTTCGTGCAGACCCACCCCCGCACGGCCCGTATGAAAGACCAGAAAGACAAGCTGCAAGTGACGTTCGACGGCGTCCGGGGGGTAGGGATGGCCCAGCAGCTGCTAGCCAAGCTGGGCGCCGAAGAAATGGTGCTGGCCTAGCGTGCGGCAGCCCACCTGGCAGCGCCAGCGGGCCCTAGCCCGTCCGGCGCAGGGCCTGGGCCAGCAGCTCGCCCTTGGAGTTCACCTGGAGCTTGCGGTACACGCTGCGGATGTGGTTGCGCACCGTATCGAGGCTGATGTAGAGGCGCTCGGCGATGAGCTTGTAGCTAAGGCCGTCTTCGATGCCGCGTACTATCTCCAGCTCGCGGGGCGTCAGCGGCTCGCTAACGGCCGCCGGGGCCGGCCGCTGCACCAGCCGCTGGAAGGCCCGCACCACGTGCCGCGCTACCCCTGGGCTCATGGGCGAGCCGCCGGCCGCCACCTGCAAAAGGTGCTCCTTGAGCTGGGCCAGGGGCGTGTCCTTCAGCAGGTAGCCCACCGCCCCGGCGCACAGGGCCTGGTACACGCGCTCGGCATCGGCATACACGCTGAGCATCAGCACCTGGGCCTCGGGCAGCTGGGCCTGAATGAGCGGTAGCCCCTCGATGCCCGAACGGCCGGGCAGGCCAATGTCGGAGAGAATAAGCTGCGGAGGCACCGCCGCGCCGGGCACCGCCGCCAAAAACTCCTCCACCGACCCGGCCACCACCACGCACCGGAACTCGGGCTGGGCGCAGAGATACTCGCGCAGGGTTTCCCGGATGGGGGCCTGGTCTTCAATCAGCGCGAGGGGGTAGGGAGCAGCGGGCACGGGGCAAAAGTAGCGGCCGCTCCCACGCGGCGCCATGACATAAAGATGTCGTTTTTAGGGCCGCTGCCCACCAGGGGCACCCCGCTCGGATTGCCGTGCGCCGCAACCCCACGCCGCCCGATGCGCGGCATGAAATGGCGGGCGGGAACCAGGCAAGCCAAAGGAAATGCCCGCTCGAATGCTAGTCAGAGCACGGGTAGGCAAGCCACCAGGGTAAAGCCTGCGGGGCCGGCGGCCAGGCTCAGGGTGCCGCCCAGCGCCTCGGTGCGCTGGCGCATGTTGCGCAGGCCGTGGCCGCCGGCGCGGCCGGGGGTGGGCTCCGCCGGGCACTGCCCGTCATCCTGCACGCGCAGGCCCAGGGCGGGGCCATCGGCGAAGATGCGCACCGTAACCTGCGTAGCGTGCTGGGCGTGCTTCACGGCATTATGCAGCGCTTCTTTGTAGATGAGGTAGAGGTACTGGCAGGTGAGGGGCGACGGGTGCAGGGCGCTGGCCAGGGGGGCCACGGCAAAATCGACGACCAGGCCGGCGGGGGGTAGCACCTCGTGGGCATGGTCGCGCATGTGGGCCAGCAGCTCGGGCAGGGTGAGAGCACCGGTGTGCAGGCCCCACACCACGTCGGCCATCTGGCGGGTGGCGCGGCGGCTGGTGTCGCTCAGGCGCTGCAGGCGGGCCAGGGCTTGTTCGGCCGAGGCGGCGGGGGTTTCGCGCAGCAGGTCGGCCTGCAGGCTCACCTGGGTCAGCAGGTTGCCCACCTCATCGTGCAGGTCGGCGGCCAGGCGCTGGCGCAGGGTCGCCTCGCGGCCGGCCTGGCGGCGGCGGTAGTGCCCGCGCAGCCCGCCGGCCAGCGCCAGGGCCAGCAGGGCCAGCCCCCCCAGGCCGGCCACCTGCTGGCGGTGGCGCAGGCGCTCCACTTCCTGCTGCTGCCGCAGTAGGTCGAGCTGAATCTGGGTGCGCGAGCGCACGGCGCGGGCCTGCACGGCCGCCAGCCGGCGGCGGGTGTCCTCGCTGCTGAGGCTGTCGGCGTAGGCGCTGGCCAGCACCTGGTACTGGTAGGCCGCGTGGCCCTGCCCCAGCTGGTCGCTGGCCAGGGCCAGTACCTGGGCCGCGTCGCGGGCCGCGGGGCGCAGGTGGCGGGGGCGGGCGGCGGCCAGGCTCAGGGCGGCGTAGCGGCGGGCGCTGTCGGGCCGGGCCGGCAGCCAGGTGCGGGCCAGCAGCAGCGCGGCCTGGGCCACCTGCTCGGGCGTGCCGGTGGCGCGGGCGCGGCCCAGCAGCCCAGTGGCCGCGCCGCGGGCGGCCAGGTGCTCGCCCAGGCGGTCCGTCATCTCGGCCATAGTTATCTCAATGGGTAGCAGGCCCTTCGCATTGTACACCAACGCGTAGGTGGCGCGGGTCTGGGCGTAGTAGCGGCGGGCCGCCGCCCACTGCCCCTGCTGGCGGCTGATGTCGCCGAGGCCCTGGTACACGTAGCCGGTACCCAGCGGGTCGTGGGCGGCGGGTACCAAGCGGCGGGCCTGGGCCACGTAGGCGCTGGCGCCGGCCACCTCGCCCAGGGCCAGCTCGATGCGCCCCGCCTGCACCAAGTGCAGCAGCTCGGCCCGGGCGTTGCCGATGGCGTGGGCCAGGGCCAGCCCGTCGAGGCTGGGGCCCAGGGCGGCGGCATAGTTGCCCTGCTCGGTGTAGCTGCGGGCCAGGTTGTAGTAGGCCCGCGTTTGGGTATAGCGGTTGTGGGTGCCAATGGCCCCGGCCAGCGCCTGCCGGCTGTGGTAAACGGCCGAGTCGTACTGGTTGCGCTGCCGGAAGCCGTAGCCCAGGTTGAAGTGGGCTTCCACCAGCCCCGGTGCGAAGCCCAGCCGCCGGGCCAGCCCCAGGGCTTGGCGAGCAAGGCGCTGCGCCTCGGGCGCGTCGTTGGTGCGCAGCGCGAAGGCGAGAGTATTGAGGCGAACGACCCGCAGCGTATCGGGCCGGCGCTCGGTGGCCAGCAGCCGGCCCAGGCTGTCGCGCACCACCGCCAGGCGGGCCAGCGGCAGCGGCGGCCCCTGCGCCCGCACGGCCCCGCCACCCAGCAGCAGGCTGGCCAACCAGCTGGCCCGCCACAGCCAGCTCCGGTTTTGGGGGCGCTTGCTTCTTACTGACGTGCGTCTTACGTGCATAATAGCCGGCTAAACCCGGCCCAAGTTAGGGAGGTTTGGCGGCCGGCTTGCTTTTCCAGGGCTTCCCGCTGGCCGCCCGGCCCAGAAACGCCGTTGCGTATTCTAGCCCGAGAAGTCGTGGTGCCCTACGTGGCGGAAGCCAGGTGAAGCGGGCGCTGCGCCAGGCGCCCTACCCCCCGCAAAAAGCCCGGCAAGGCACTACCGCGACTTGGGCGCCACGTAGATGGTGCTGGTGCCGCGGCTGGGCTGGCCCTCGAGCGTAATGCCCTCGGTGGCAATCTGGAAGTTGCCGCTGCCATCGGCCGTGTAAAAGAGAAACTCGGTCTGGCCGTTGGGGCCAGTGGTCAGCTGCGGGTCCCAGTAGAGCGTGAGGCGGCGCGGGTCCATCGTGGGCGCGTTCATCACCGGCGCCCCGTAGCGCGGCTGGTAAAACTCCTGGGCCGCGTAGTAGCCCGGCACTTTTATCGTGAGAATGCCGGGGCTGGGAGCCAGCTGGTCGGTACCCTTGTAGTTTTTGTCGCCGCGCTTGGTATAAATAGCGATGACGCCGCCGTCGGCCCCGTTGCCAAAAATAGCCGCCTCCGGGCCTTTAAACACCTCCACGGCCTCAATTTGATTGGCCTGCAGCGTGCTGATAAAATCAATATCCGTCCGCTGGCCATCCAAAATGAACAGGGGCGTGCCGCTACCCCGTATCTGCACGCTCATGTTGGGCGGGCTGCCCGACACGGTGAGGCCCGCCACCCGCCCTTGCAGCACCTGCAAGACGTTTAGGCCCGACTGCGCCGACAGGTCATTGGCAAAGTCCACTACCGTGTTGGCCACCACGCCGGGGTAGAGACGGCGGGTATCATCGGGGGCTATCAGCGCTTTTTTGCCCACCACGGCCACGTTGCTGAGCTGCACGTTGCGCAGGGCCTCGCCGTCGGGGTTGTTCTGGCGCTCCTGCACCTGCTGCTGGCGGCTGCGGCGTAGGTAGTCGGCCACGGCGGGCGGGGCGGCGCTCAGCGCCGGCAGGGGGGGTAGGGGCGCGCCAAAAGTAGGCGGCCCCAGGTCGGGCCGGATAATGACGTTGCTGCCGCCCGACGTGCGCCGGGCCTGCAGCGTCACCACCGAGGTGTCTTTGCCCGGAAAGCCCGTGAAGCGAAACCGCCCCTGCGCGTCGGTGCTGGCCGTGAGCACGCTGCGGTTGGGCTTGCTCTGAATAAAAGTGAGCTGGCTGTTGGCAATGCCGGTCTGGCCCATGCCCGTTACCTGGCCGCCCAGCGTCACGCCCTGCTCGGCGCCGTAGACCAGCACGGGGGGGGTAGGGGCCAGTACTTCCTTCCACGCGTAGCGGCGCCAGCCCTGGGTAAGCAGCAGGTTATCAAGCGCCTGCGCAGTTTCGGGCGTGGGCGTTTGGAAATAATAGCCGGGACTTTCGACGTAGCCCGCCAGGTCGGAGGTCAGCAGCAGGCTGGTGGCCACGTTGCCGCCGTCGGGGTCGAGGCTGGCGGCCCCGGCCTCGGCCACCGTCACCGAGAGGTGGGCGGCGGCGGGCTGCCCGGCGGCATCGGTCACCTGCACCTTCACGTGCACGGGGTCGTGGGGGGCGTAGGCCGACTTATCGGGCGTGAGGGTTACGCGCAGGGCGGGCGGGCCATTCAGCACGAAAGCCAGGCGCTCGGCCTGCGGCACGCTCTGGGCATCGAAGAGCGTAATGTGCAGGATACCATTGGGGTAGCGCGCCTTGCTCAGCTTCCAGGTCACGGGTGCGCCGGTGTCGGTGAGGGGCCGCGGCACCAGGCCCACGATGTAGCCGCGCACCTCCGTGAGCAGCATGGCCGCGCCGGGCACCGGGGCGCCGGGCGCGCCCTTGTAGCGCGCCTCCACGGTGTAGCTGTCGCCGGCGTCGAGCACGCGCAGGGCGTAGCCGGTGGCCTGCACGGCGGGCAGGGGGTAGTCGGCGGCGCTGCCGTCGGGCAGCTTCACGCGGGCGTGGTAGCGCTGGCCGGCGGCGGGCGTAAAGCTCAGCCGCCCCATGCCCGCGTGCGTCGCCCCGAAGGCCGCGACCACGGGCTTGTTCTGCTCATCGAGCACCTGCCCGCTGATGGCCACCCCGCGCCCGCTGGCCGCCACCGCCTTAAAGCCCACCGTGGCCGGCAGGCCCGCCACGAGGTTGCCCCCTTCGGCCAAAAACTGCACATCGACCTTGCCGGCGGCCGCGGTTGCGCGGGCGGTGGCTTTGGCCGACGCGGGGGGGGTAGCGTTGCCAAAATCAGTGGGTTGGTTGGGGGCGGCGGGCCACACCTGCAGCCGCCGCTGAAAAATGTAGCTGGGGTCCACGTTGCGCATCCAGGTGGTGAACGCGCGCAGCAGGTACGTGCCCGAGGCGAGCGTATCGCCCAGCTCGATGTCGCCGTAGGCGCGGCCGCCCGACAGGCGCAGGGTGCGCCGGGCCACCACCTGGCGCTGGGGCGAGAGCAGCTCCACGTGCAGCACCTTGCTCAGCGTGTCGGGCTGGTGGCGCAGGGCATCGACCACGTAGGCGCTGAACCAGATGGTTTCGCCGGTGCCGTAGGCCGGGCGGTCGAGGTGCAGGTAGGCCTTCTCGGGCCGCACCAGGGCGTAGTAGGCGCTCAGCTTTTCGGCGATGGCCTGGATGGGATTGCCCTCGGTGGGCAGGCGAAATGCCAGCAGCCCCAGCAAGCCCACCGCCGCCGCGCCTAACGCCGCGATTTTCGGACCCTTACCTTTCAAATTACCTGTCATATAAAAACCAAATAACACTCCCCGTGCCGCCGGCCTGCAAGCCTACGCCGGGCCGGGTGGCGAAAGTATGAACCAACGCCCGTAGGCACGCGGCCTAACAAAAAAGCGGGCGAAAGAACCGGCCAGCCGGCCACTCTTTCGCCCGCTTGCGCAGACAGTATTTCTGGAGTTAGTCGCAACCCTCGGGGCCGCAGGCGGGGCCGGCGGCCAGCACGGTGGGGCGCGCCACGGGGTGGCCCTCTTCCCACACCTTGCCCAGCACTTCGGCAAAGACCTCGCTGGGCTGCGCGCCCGACACGGCGTACTTGTCCTCAAACACGAAGAAGGGCACGCCCCGCACCCCGATTTGCTGGGCTTCGTACTCGTCGCGGCGCACCTCGCTGGCGTAGGTGCCGGCCTCCAGCGCCTGGCGGGCCGCCTCGGGGTCGAGGCCGATTTCGGCGGCCAGACTGGTGAGCGTGTCCAGCTGGTTGAGGTCGCGGCCTTCGAGGTAGTAAGCGGCAAATAGGCGCTCCTTGGTGGCGCCCTGCCGGCCCTGGTGCGCGCCAAAGTGGATGAGCTGGTGGGCCAGGAAGGTGTTGGCCGGAATGGCTTTATCAAACTGGTAGTCAAGGCCCACGGCTTTGGCGGCGTCGGTCATGTAGTCGTTCATGCGGCGGCCTTCGGCCTCCGATACGCCTTTCTTTTTGGCCAGCGAAGCGTGAATGCTTTCGCCGGGGGTAGGCACGAAGTCAGGCGTGAGCTGGAAGCTTTTCCACTCGATTTGCACGTCGTCGCGGTGGGCAAACTCGCCCAGCGCCTGCTCAAACTTGCGCTTGCCGATGTAGCAAAACGGGCATACCACATCAGACCAGATTTCAACTTTCATCAGATAAAAAAGCTAGTGAATACCAGAACAGCACGAAGCCGCGAACGCGGTGAATTGTTTGGGGTTCCGGCCTGAGCTAACACCGGCCCGGCGGGCCGCGTTCAGCCCGCCCAAGGGGGGTAGGGCGTAACCTTCGGCGGGCGGGGCGGGTTAAGGGAGGACGTATTTTTTTGTCAGCATTTACCTTAACTCATGGAATATCAGAAATTAGGCGCTTCCGACGTCCGCGTTTCGCGCATCACCTTTGGCAGCTGGGCGGCCGGCGGCTGGATGTGGGGCGGCACCGAGCAGAACGACGCCGTGGGCGCCATTCACGCCGCCTACGACCTGGGGGTGACCAGCATCGACACGGCGCCGGTCTACGGCATGGGCCTGAGCGAGCAGATTGTGGGCGAGGCCATCAAGAGCCTGCCGCGCGACAAAGTGCAGATTTTGACCAAGTTCGGCATGCGCTGGGACCAGCCCAAGGGCGACTTCGCCATGAAGACCAAGGACAACCAGGGCCGCGACCTCGACGTGTATAAGTACGCCAGCCGCGACAGCGTTATCAAGGAGTGCGAGGAGAGCCTGCAGCGCCTGGGCACCGACTACATTGACCTTTACCAGCAGCACTGGCCCGACGTGACCACCCCCATCAGCGAAACGATGGAGGCCGTGCAGCGCCTCATCGAGCAGGGTAAGGTGCGCGCCGCGGGCGTCAGCAACTACTCGGTGGCCCAGCTGGAAGAGGCCGAAAAAACGCTGAAGCTGGCTTCCAACCAGGTGCCTTTCAGCCTGTTGCGCCGCGACATTGAAAAGGACGTGGTGCCGTACACGCAGCAGCACGACCTGGGCATCCTGGTCTACAGCCCTTTGCAGCTGGGCCTGCTGACCGGCAAAATCAAGCCCGGCCAGCACTTCGACGCGAGCGATTTGCGCAGCACCAACCGCCTGTTTAAGCCCGAGGCGGTGACCAAGGTCAACGACTTTCTGAACAAAATCCGGCCGCTGGCCGAAACCAAAAACGCCAGCCTGGGCCAGCTCGTACTGGCCTGGACGCTGGCGCAGCCCGGCATCACGGTGGCGCTGGTGGGCGCCCGCAACCCCGAGCAAGCCACCCAAAACGCCAAGGCGATGGATGTAAAGCTGAGCTTCGAGGAGGTTGATTTTATCAACAAGCAGCTGGCGCAGGTGCAGGTGGGGTAGACTTATTGAGTATAGAGAACGTCATGCAGAGCGTAGCGAAGCATCTCGCTCGAATCGTCGGGTTAGCAATCCAACGGCGCGAGCGAGATGCTTCGGCAAGCTCAGCATGACGTTCTTTTTTTATCCCTGGATTACTCCTTCTACTTTTGCGCCATGCCCCTACCCTACCGCCGCCTGGTCGTTAAAATCGGCTCCAACGTGCTCACCCAAGCCAATGGCCTGCCCGATGAGGAACGCATGGCCCAGCTGGTGAGCCAGATAGTGAGCCTCAAAAGCCAGGGCCGCGAGATTATCCTGGTGTCGTCGGGGGCGGTGGCGGCGGGGCGCAGCCTCATCACCCTACCCCCCCGCGCCGACGCCGTGCGCAGCCGCCAGCTGCTGGCCGCCGTAGGCCAGGTGAAGCTCCTGAGCCTGTATGCCGCGCTGCTGGCCCCGCACGGCCTGCTGGGCGCGCAGGTGCTGGTGACCAAGGAGGACTTCCGCGACCGCCAGCACTACCTGAACATGCGCAACTGCTTCCAGGAACTGCTTCAGCAAAATGTCATTCCCATTGTGAATGAGAACGATGTAATTTCGGTGACGGAGCTGATGTTTACCGACAACGACGAGCTGGCGGGCCTGGTGGCCAGCATGCTCGACGCCGACGCGCTGCTGATACTCAGCAACGTGGACGGCATTTTTGACGGCGACCCGGCGCGGCCGGGCGCGCAGGTGATTCGGCACATCGCGCCGCACGACACCGGTTTTGCCGAGTTCGTCACGGCCACGCGCTCGCAGTTTGGGCGCGGCGGCATGCTCACGAAGTGCTCCATCGCCCACAAGGTGGCCGGGCTGGGCATCAGCGTGCACATCGCCAATGGCAAGACGCCCGATATCTTGCCCAACATTCTGAACGAGAGCGCCATCAGCACCTGGTTTCAACCCAGCAAGCGGGCCTCGCGCACCAAAAAGTGGCTGGCCCACGCCCAAACCGCCCAGGCTACGGTGCACGTGAACGCCGGGGCCCGCACCGCGCTGCTGGCCCCTGGCCAGGCCACCAGCCTGCTGCCGGTGGGGGTAGTAGCCATCGAGGGTGAGTTTCAAAAAGGCGACCTCGTGCGCCTCGTGGACGAGGCCGGCCACGCCCTGGGCCTGGGCCTGGCCGAGTACGGCGCCGACAAGGCCCGCGAGCGCCTGGGCCAGCACGGCCAGCGCCCGCTGGTCCACTACGACTACCTGTTTATTTTTTGAGCTGTTAGCTAGTAGCTGTTGGCTGTTAGCTCTTTGCAGTGAATGAAGAGCTACTAGCCAAAAGCCAACAGCTGTTAGCTAACAGCTAATTCAACTATGTCTGATTACTCTGCCTATTTCACTGCGGCCCAGCGCGCCAGCCGCGCCCTGGCCACGGTGCCCACCGCCACTATCGACGCCCTGCTGCGCGACCTGGCCGATGCCCTGGTGGCCCGCACCGACTTCGTGCTGGCCGCCAACGCCCAGGACCTGGCCCGCATGCCCGCCACCGACCCGCGCCACGACCGCCTGCGCCTCACGCCCGAGCGCCTGCAAGGCATCGCGCAGGATTTGCGCAACGTGGCCGGGCTGGCCTCGCCGCTGGGCGCGAAGCTGAGCGAGCAGACATTACCCAACGGCTTACTGCTGAGTAAGGTGCGCGTGCCGCTGGGCGTGGTGGGCATCATCTACGAGGCGCGGCCCAACGTGACCATCGACAGCCTGGCGCTGTGCCTGAAAACCGGCAATGCCTGCTTGCTGAAGGGCGGCTCCGACGCGGCGGCCTCCAACTCGGCGCTCATTGAAGTGGCTGGGCCGGTGCTGCTGCGCCACGGCCTGCCACTGGCCGCCGCCACGCTCCTACCCCCCGAGCGCGCCGCCACCGAGGCGCTGCTGCTGGCCGTGGGCCTGGTCGATGTGGTAATTCCGCGGGGTAGCCAGGGCTTGATAAACTACGTGCGGGAGAATGCCCGCGTGCCCGTTATCGAAACCGGAGCCGGCGTGGTGCACACGTACTTCGACGCGACCGGCGACCTGGCCACCGGCGCGGCCATCGTGGCCAACGCCAAGACGCGCCGCGTGAGCGTGTGCAACTCCCTGGACTGCTTATTATTGCACGAAAGTCGGCTCGCCGACCTGCCCGCGCTGGTGGCGCCGCTGGCCCAGGCGCGGGTGCAGCTCTTTGCCGATGCGCCGGCCCTGGCGGCGCTGGCCGGCGCCTACCCCCCCGAATTGCTGGCAACTGCCACGGAGGCGCATTTTGGCACCGAGTTTTTGGATTACAAGCTGGCCATCAAAACCGTGCCCAACCTCGACGCGGCCCTCGACCACATTGCTCGCCACGGCTCGCGCCACAGCGAGGCGATTATTTCGGAGAATCAGGCGCATATCGACACCTTTTTGCAGGTCGTGGATGCGGCGGCCGTGTACGCCAACGCCTCCACGGCTTTCACCGACGGCGGGCAGTTTGGGCTGGGCGCCGAAATTGGCATCAGCACCCAAAAGCTGCACGCCCGCGGCCCGATGGGCCTGGAAGAATTGACCAGCTACAAGTGGCTGGTGCGCGGCACCGGGCAAGTGCGCGGCTGATTATCAGCCTATTCATACCAAAAAGAACGTCATTCCTCGGCAAGCTCGGAATGACGTTCTTTCAGGAAGTCTTTCGATAAAGATTTCGGTAAAAAATATTCCTACCCTAGCTATGGCCACGGAACCGCCTACCCCCTCCTTTCGCGCCGTGCTCGAAGCCGGCGGCCCCAGCTTTATGCCCACCCAGGTAGTGGTGGTGCCCGAGGCGGCGTGGCAGGCGGTGGGCGGCCGGGCCACCAAGCGCGTTATCGCCACCCTCAACGGCCACGCCGAGCGGCTGGGCCTGCTGCCGCTGGAAGGCGGCGGGCGCTACCTGATGCTGCGCAAAACGCTGTGCCAGCAGCTGGGGCTGGAAGTTGGCCGGGAGCTGGACGTGACGCTGGTGCCTGACCCCAACCCCGACTACGTGGACCTGCCCGATGAGCTGGCCGAGGCCCTGGCCGCCTGGCCCGAGGCCGAAACCGCCTTCCTGGCCTACAGCGGCGCGGCCCGCCGGGCCATGGCCCGCAAGGTGGCCGACGCCAAGCGCCCCGAAACCCGCGCCCGCTACGCCGTGGAGCTGGCCGAGCGGCTAGCCCGCGGCGCGCACCCGTTTCGGGCCTAAAAGTTGTTCCAGGAGGTGATGGTGACTACCTGGCCGGGGCCCTCGACCGTGAACTTGCACTGCTGGAAGTTGGGGGCCGCGAGGCGGGGCTTCACGTTGTTGGAAAACGCGAACGGCTCGGTGGGAATGCCCAGGAAATTCTTGTCGAGCTTATTGTTGTTGTTGAGGTCCTGGGTCAGGGCCACGGCCCACTCGCCGGGCGTCAGCTCCACGGGTATCGTAATCTCCGTTTTGCCCTCGGGCTTCACAAACAGTCGGAGGGCCATCTGCCCATCCTTGAGAAACTTGTCGGGCGCGTTGTAGAAGTTGAGCTTTATCTGGGCCTGCGTGGAAGCCAGGTCCGACACCACTATCGTGACGAGCTGGGTGGCCGGGGCGGGCCGCGGGGCCGTTCCCGCGCTGAGGATGGAGCTACTCAGGAGCAGCGCGGTCAGGGGCAAAGCATTCATAATGGGACACTAAGCTGATGGCGAAGTACTGCCGTAAACTTACGAAGCAGCCTAAATCGTTCCTGTCCAGGTGGGGCCGCCGGGCGGCGGGGCGCGGTTTACCTTCGCACCTCCCACCCTACCCCCCTGCGGCGTATGCAAGCCTACTTCCGTCATTTTCAGCGTTTAGCCGAGTCAGGCGCTTATTCCGAGCTGGCCGAGCTGCCCCTTTCGAAACCCGAATTCTTTAACTGGACCACTGATATTCTGGAGGGCCTGCACGTGGCCGAGCGCCCCGACCAGCCGGCCCTGGTGCTGGCCGACTACGCCGGCAGCCAGGCCATTAGCTACGCCGAGCTGGCCGCCCGCGCCAACCGCCTGCTCAACTTTTGGCGCGGCGCGGGCGTGCGGCCGGGCCAGGCCGTGCTATTGATGGTGCCCGTGTGCGCCGAGCTTTGGGATACCTACGTGGCCGGCATCAAGGGCGGGCAGCTGCTGATACCGGCGGCCAGCATCCTCACGGTGAGCGACTTAGAATACCGCTTCGGCCGGCTGCTGCCCGCCGTGGTAATCGCCGACGCCGAAAACGCCGCCAAAATCGACGCCGCCGAGCAGGCCCTGGGCCAGCGCATCGGCCTCAAGATGCTGGTGGGCGCCGCCGAGCGGCCGGGCTGGGTGGGCTTTGCCGGCCTGGCCGGGCTGCCCGCCACCGCCGAGGCCGCCCCCACGCGGCCCGACGACCCGCTGTTTTTATTTTTCACCTCGGGCACCACCGGCCTGCCCAAAGTGGTGACGCACACGCACTTTTCCTACCCCGTAGGCCACCTCAGCACGGCCGCCTGGATTGGATTGCGGCCCGGCGACCGGCACTGCAACGTGGCGCAGTCGGGCTGGGCCAAGTTTGCCTGGAGCAGCTTTTTCGCGCCGCTGAGCGTGGGCGCCACGCTGGTGGCCTACCAGGGCAGCGGGCGCTTTGCGGCGGGGCCGCTGCTGGCGGCGCTGGTGCGCGAGCGGGTGACCACCTTTTGCGCGCCGCCCACCGTGCTGCGCCTGCTGGTGCTCGAAAACCTGGCGCCCTACCCCTTCGCTTTTCGCGAATGCGTGAGCGCCGGCGAGCCGCTGAACCCCGAAGTAATTCAGGCCTGGCAGCGCGGCACGGGCGTGAGGCTACGCGATGGCTACGGCCAAACCGAGAGTACGGCCATGATATACAACCTGCCCGGCAGCGCCGTGCGCCTGGGCAGCATGGGCCGGCCGTCGTTTATGTACGACATCGTGATTGCCGACGACGAAGGCACTATCCTACCCGACCTGGACGAGGGCCATATTGCGGTGCGCACCGGCACGGGCCGGCCCAACGGCTTGTTCACCGAATATTTTGGTGAGCCGGCGCGGGCGGCCAGCGTGTTTCGGCACGGCCTGTACTACACCGGCGACAAGGCCTACCGCGACCCCGACGGCTACCTCTGGTTTGTGGGCCGCGACGACGACGTGATAAAATCGAGCGACTACCGCGTGGGGCCCTTCGAGGTCGAAAGCGTACTCATCGAGCACCCAGCCGTGGTGGAGGCCGCCGTGGTGGGCGTGCCGCACCCCATTAAGGGCCACGAAATCAAGGCGTTCGTGCTGCTCACGCCCGGCACGGCCCCTACCCCCGCGCTGGCCCGCGAGCTGTTTGCCTACGGCCGCGCCCACCTGGCGCCCTACAAAATGCCCCGCGTACTGGAGTTCGTGCCCGAGCTGCCCAAAACCATCAGCGGCAAAATCAGGCGGGTGGAGCTGCGCGCCCGCCCCAGCGGCGAGGCGGGGGGTAGGGCCGAGTTTTTCTACGAGAAAGGGTAGGATTAACTACTGCTAGGACACTTGCCACGCCACCACTCAACTCAAAATCACAACTGCCCAACCGCGCAAAAACGCGGATTATTTTATAGTAAGATAAAAAGGAACGATATAAATTTGATAACAAGACACCTGGCTTGCTGGAGCCTATTGTTTCTCCCTACCTTTGAATTGAATACCCTTGGGAGTGTTAATTATCATTCACTTACAACCGACCTACCTAGGCAAAACCGCCTGCCCGTTGGTCTGATGACGCAGTTGCCACCCATGCCCGGCGCACTTCCGCAAGAACTGGGTATCTCCTGCCGCTACGGCAGCCCTACTCACGCACGCAGGGCTGCTGGCTACGCTGGCTCCCTGCTCCCTACCGAAAGTGATTATTACTGGTAATTACTTTCAACTGCTTCTCCATCCCTACTTCTTGAAAACAACCTACCCACTATGAGAATAAACAGTTACCCAATCTTTGTTCTACTTCTTGTTGGCTTACTGCTAGGCACAGCGCAACAATCACTAGCACAACGAACTCAAATCAGGGGATTTGTAGATGTTGTTTCATATTACCAAAACGGTAAACTAAATTTTGGTCTTGGTGAGCAGGATTTATTTATCACTTCGGAAATAAGTCAGCGCTTATCATTTTTGGGAGAAACAGTTTTTAAGTATTCTTTCGATTCACCTACCAGCTTTGATATAAGTGTTGAGCGAATAATTTTAAAGTATAATTATAGTGGCAACCACAGTATACTAATTGGCAAGCACCATACGCCAATTAATTACTGGAATGATACCTATCACCATGGGCGGGTATTCTTTCCTACAGTTGACCGGCCTTTACTGTTTTCGCAATACTTCATTCCACTGCACACAACTGGCATTAGTTTGCAGGGCCAGAATCTGGGGCGACTACGCTTTGGCTACGATGCTATGCTAGGTAATGGCTTGGGTTCAGGTGACATAGAAGATAACAACGTTTTCAAATCACTGACTTTAGCTGTGCACGTAAAGCCCACAAATGGCTTGCGCATTGGAGCATCATTTTACCACGATGTTATTTCCAAAGGAAGCACTATCCATAATCATAGTGGGGGCAGTAATATTATAGCGCTTAATCGCATTAACCAGGATATCCTAACGGGTTCATTGGTATACAACGATTCCGTTTTTCATAAGAAATTCGAATTACTCGCGGAGAGTAGCATGGCGATGAATAGGTCAGATAGCCTTGGTACCCAGCGTGCCATTGCCTCCTATGCGTATGCTGGCTTGCGCGTTACCGACAAAGTAATTCCATACATCAGAATTGACGATATTTTATACAATAATAGAGAGGTATATTTTATGGACAATAATACCCGCTCTTACGTTGGTGGGGTACGCTACGAAATAAATTACTTAGCCGTGGTTAAACTGGAATACCAGCATACAAAAAGCCACATGCATAGTGATTCGGACAATATTATTTTTCAGATTGCGGTCGGATTCTAACGCGCTATACCTATGAATCATCTCTACCGCTTAGTGCTCAAAGTATTTCTACTCAGCATCTACTTTCATCTACCAGCGAACTCACAAGACCTAAATTTATCCGTAATAGCTAATAACAAAGGTGCTCCGCCCGAAATGAAATTAGCTCAGCTAAAGTCAACTATGAGGGGTGAAAAATTGCGCTGGCCAGATGGTAGCAAAGTAATTATTGCGCTGCTAAAGACTACTACCTCTGTCGGCACGAATACCAGCAAAAAGATTTACAATATGAGTTCTAATGAATTGAATAAGTATTGGCTGGCATTAGTATTTCAGGGTAAAGCGGATGCCCCCAACTTCTTTAATTCAGAAACCGAACTAGAAGATTTCGTTTCCCAAACTACTGGTGCCATTGGCGTTGTCAATCATCCTTCGGCGAGTAACAAGGTGATTCTTATTGACGGGCAAAAAAACTTGTAAGCAACTGCTAGCCACGCCCCACGCCTTCTAAATTCACAATAGCTATGCAGAATACGCGGCGCGATTTGGCTATTCTTTTAAGCTTCCAGCACATCCGTTTGACCGTTAAGACGAAGATATGGCTGACCGTAACTACCATAGTTTTATTGTTTTCCTTCTTCGTATTGTTTTACGTGCCCGCTATTCAAGAGCGCAATCTGTTGAGCAACTTCAATAAAGAAGTGCAAAACCACGCAAATACAGTGGCACTAGGAGTAAAAATTGCTATGACCGAACAAAATTTCCAGGGCGTACAAACTGCCATGGATTTTGTCAAACAAGACCCCTTACTGCGATTCGTAAGTTTAATTCAAGCTGATACCGTTTGGAATGCGCAACACACCAGCTACCGAATAATTAAAACTATTTTTAAAACGTATCCTGAGGAGAAGAAAATAGACATCAATGCTTTATCTAATGATTCTACAGTTATAAAGCACGCAGCCTTCACAACTACCTTGATGAATGGTGAAATACTATTAGCTTTTTCAACCAAAGAAATCGTTCAAAGCAAGCGACAGATTAGGGGAACTTCGCTTTTTTTTAGCTTTTTGGTATTTGGCGTAGGAATTATAATTGGCTTTGGCTTGGCCAGGAACATTTCCGTTCCCATATTAAAGCTACGTGATGCGGCAACCAAGGTGGGACGGGGCGACCTAACACAGCGGGTAGTCAGCAAATCGCGGGATGAAATTGGCGAACTCGGAATTGTCTTCAATAAAATGGTGACCGATTTAGCAACGGCTCGCAAAGAATTGGAAAACCGCACGGCCGAGCTGATTGTGGAAAAGAAGAAGTCGGATGATTTGCTGGTGGGTTTGCAGGAAACGCTAGCAGACTTGAAAGAAACGCAAGAGCAGCTTATCAGGCAGGAGAAGTTTGCTTCTATCGGTCAGCTAACCAAAGGCTTAGTTGACCGACTACTCAATCCATTGAGCTACATCACTAACTTCGCAGCCGTGTCCAATGAGCTGTTGGAAGAGGGTAGGGAAGTGCTAGCCTCGGGCAAATACGCGGCTGATGACTACGCACAAGCAGAGCTGATGCCGCTACTAGTCGTTGTGGAGAATAACATTGAAAAAATCAAAGAGCATGGCTCCAGTTTAACCAGGATAGTGAGAAGCATGGATAAGCTGTTGCAAAATAAAGCCACTGCTTTTGTTGAAACTGATATCAATAATTTTATTGAAACGCAACTCAGTAATTACAAAAATGAAGCTGATAAAAATTATAGTAGTACGCCACTAGAATTAAAAAAAGGCCCTAATAAAAACGAGTATTCCGTAAAAATTCTGCCTGCGGAAATGAGTTTTGTGCTTTTCAGCTTGTTAAATAATGCCATGTATTCCTTACGCGAAAAAGCATTAAGAAAAGCTACCTTCAAACCCTGGCTGACGGTAGAAACCTCTTTCCACGAGGAACACGTAGACATATGCATTCGGGATAACGGCACCGGGATTTCACCCGCTGAAAAAAGTCAGTTGTTTTCCCCCTTTTTCACTACCAAGCCTACTTCTAAAGGCACTGGCTTGGGTCTGTTCATCAGCCAGGATATTGTGCGGGCGCACCGGGGAAGCATTGCGGTTGAGTCAGAATTAGAAGACTATACAGTTTTTACGATTGCCTTACCCCTATCGGCGGCTGTAAGCTAGCGGCGGTTTCGCCCTCAGTGCATAGCATGACATCTTATTCAGTTTAATGTCATGAAACCGTACGCTGCATAGTTGTGCGAACGGGTGGCGACTTACGCCGAAGCGGAGTATTCATTCGACGAGGTAGCTACTCAATTCCGCATATCCTTTTCGTTTGTTTACAATCTGCGACGCCAGCGCACAACGGACACAGTGGCGGCCTTGCTTTATCGAGGCAGTCTAGCGCCGTTGCTTGGCGTAGCATCTTGCGCCCGACTGGCCGGTCTGCATGGCTCAGCAGTCCCGTGCTATGCTAGACGAATTGCGCAAGTCAGTGGTCAGAATTGCTTGTGTAGACCGTTGAGACGCGTTTTGGATAAAGGGGGTTACGATTTTCCTTGCTATCGCGTAGGGGTGGGTAGTAATGAGCAGGTCGGGGCGGCTCTCTGCCTACCTTAGGCTGCGCTTAGCTAGCTCGCCGGCAGGTCTGCTTAATGTGGTCCTGGGTAATGGGACTGTGAATCAGTGAGTTTTGGTTGCCGTTGGTTTTCACCTGCGTTTCGGCAAAGTCGAAGGTGCGGTACTGGGCAAAGTTGACGTTGGCGCGCTGCTCCACGTTAACGCCGGAAGTGCAGGCGCTGAACGCGCCGCCCAACGCGAGGGCGAGGCCCAACAGAATTTTTTCAGCGAAAGGAAAAGGGAAGGTGGAATGTTGGATAAGTACCCACTACCGTGCCGCGGGGTTGCGGTTGAGCTTAGTTGAACGCGCGGCCCCACCCGGCCGTATTGGCTGGCAAAAGCTCCTGCACCGAGCCGGCGCGGCCGCATCTTTACCCTATGGAAGGACTTACGAAAATTGCGGACCTGGGCAAGCCCCGCGTCGTTATTGTGGGCGGTGGCTTTGGCGGGCTGGCCCTGGCCAAGTCGCTGGCCGACGCGCCGGTGCAGGTAGTACTTATTGATAAGCTAAACTACCACGCCTTTCAACCGCTACTCTATCAGGTAGCTACGGCGGGGCTCAACGCGGATAGCATCATATCGCCGTTTCGCAAAATCCTGAATGAGCAGGAGAATTTTTACTTCCGCATGGCCGAGGTGTGCGCCATCGATGCCACGGCCAAGGTGGTCGAAACCTCCATTGGGCTGCTGCGCTTCGACTACCTGGTGCTGGCCACCGGCACCACGTCCAACTATTTTGGCGACAAGCAGATGGCGGAAAATTCCATCAGCCTCAAGAGCGTGCCCGATGCCATTGAGCTGCGCAATACGCTGCTTTCTAACTTCGAGCAGGCCTTGCAAATCGGCGACGCGGAGCAGCTTAACAGCATGCTCGATTTCGTGATTGTGGGCGGCGGCCCGACCGGCGTCGAAATGGCCGGCGCGCTGAGCGAGCTGCGGGCCCACGTGTTTCCGCGCGACTACCGCGAGCTCGACCTCAAGCAGATGGATATTCACCTCATCCAGAGTGGGCCGGTGCTGCTCAAGGGCATGTCGGCTGAAGCTTCGGCGCACGCCCTCAAGTACTTGCAGGAGCTGGGCGTGCAGGTGTGGCTCGACAACCGGGTGACCTCGTACGATGGCTACACGGTGACGCTGAAAAGCGGCGAGCGGCTCATCACGCGCACGCTCATTTGGGCGGCGGGCGTCACGGGCGCCCCCGTGCCGGGCCTCGACCCCGCCGCGCTCCTCAAATCGAACCGCTACCAGGTCAATGAGTTTAACCAGATAGCGGGCTACGACCACGTGTTTGCCATCGGCGACATCGCCCAGATGACTACCCCCGCCTACCCCGAAGGCCACCCGCAGGTGGCGCAGCCGGCGCTTCAGCAGGGCAACTTGCTGGGCGATAACCTCAAGCGGCTTCTCAAAAAACAGCCGATGCAGCCGTTTCACTACGACGACAAGGGCACGATGGCCACCATTGGCCGGCACCGCGCGGTGGGTGATATTCAGCTATTTGGCAAGCAATATCACATCACCGGCTGGCTGGGTTGGCTGGCCTGGAGCTTCGTGCACGTGCTGGCCCTGGTGAGCTTCCGCAACCGCCTGGCCGTGTTTCTGGCCTGGGGCTGGAACTACATCACCCAGGATAAGGGGATGCGCTACATCATCGGCAAAGGCAAGGCGCCCCTCAAGCAGCGAGAGGTGGACGTGAAGGCTATCGTCTGACGGCTACGCGCTCGCGGGGCGTCCCTACCCCCACCCGAGGGGCCGGGGGCTGCGTTAGCTGCGCAGCCCGAAGCACTGCTGCTTTTTGGTTGATGGGCAGTGGAAAACAAGGCTTTTTGGCGCGCTTAAAAAAAAATTCAGCTGCGCGGCAGGGGGCTTTGCAGCGCGTGTGGGGTATTTATAAACGAAAGCCGCGCTTCATTCAGCGGTTGAAGCGTGGCGCTTATTGGTTATTTCAAGTAACTCAGCGTAATTCGTTCTTTATTCCAAAATCGCTGTGCAAGCAGCCAACGGGTTACGCAAATAAAACTCATACGAATCCTACTTAAACTACTATGAGTGCAACTACTACTTCGGCCCTTACACGCAGCAATGTCACGGTTTCTGGACTCACTGACGCGGCGCCAACCATTGTTTTTCTGCATGGCCTGGGCTCAGACCAAAGCTGCTGGCGGCTGCTGGCCCCGGCTTTTGAAGACCGCTACCAAGTGGTGCGCCTCGACCTAGTGGGCGCGGGCCAGTCGGATACCACTGCCTACAACTACGCCAAGCACGGCTCGCTGCGGGGCCACGCCGACGACCTGCTGGACGTGTTGCGCGAGCTGAACGTGCAAGACGCCGTATTTGTGGGTCACTCCGTAAGCTCGATTATCGGCATCCTAGCGGCCGTTAAGGAGCCCGCCCGGTTTGGGCGGCTGGTGCTGCTGGCGCCCTCGCCGCGCTTCGTAAACGAGGGCAACTACGCCGGCGGGTTTGAGCAGAAGGACATCAGCGAATTGCTCACGGCGATGGAGCAGGACTACCAGGGCTGGGCGGCCGGCATGGCCCCGGTGATGATGGGCAAGCAGAACAACGCATTGATTATGGAGCTGACTAACAGCTTTCTTCAGACTAATCCGGCCATTGCGCAGCACTTTGCGCGCGTCACGTTCTTTGCCGACCACCGCGCCGACCTGCCGCTGCTCGCTACCCCCGTGCTGATACTGCAATGCGCCCACGACGTGATTGCGCCGCTGGCCGTGGGCACTTACCTAAATGAGCACCTGCCCAACAGCCAGCTGGTGGTTATCGACACGCCCGGCCACTGCGCCCACCTCACGGCGCCCTCCCAGACGCTGAATGAGATAGAGGACTTTCTGGATATCGCCAAGCTGGTAGCGTACTAGGCACGGGCGCAACCCGGCCGGGCGGCCGCCGTTCAGCCAGCCCTACCCCCTTGCTTTTGCGCCATGTCCACGCTCTCCGGCACGCTCACCATTCTTTCGGCCATGTTTACGCCGGCGATACTGGTGTCGGCGTGCGGCTCACTCATCCTCACCACCTCGCAGCGGCTGAGCCGCAGCCTCGACCGGCAACGCGAGGTGGCCCAGCTGCTGCGCCAAAACCAGCAGCAGGCCACCACCTCTACCCCCGACCCGGCCGAGCACGGGCACCTCACGCAGCAGCTGCTTTTTGCAATCAGGCGGGCGCGGCTGCTGCAACAGGCCATGACCAGCCTGCACCTCACGCTGAGTATTTTTATTGCCAGCATCTTCACCATCGGCGTGTTTGAGCTGCTGAATAGCTCCAAGGCCTGGATTATCGCGGGCCTGAGCGTGGCCGGGGCCATGCTGCTGCTCTACGCCAGCGTGCTGCTGATACGCGAGTCGAACCTGGCCCACGACGACGTGGCCGAGGAAACGGCCTACCTCACCCAGTTTACCCAAGCCGACCAGAAGCGCCTCACAGGCGAACATTGAAGGCCAGCGGCTGCACCACCAGCGTTTGCAAATAGCTGCTGTACGCCACCCGCACGCCAGCCTCCAGAGGAGTGCGCAGGTGAAAAACGTTGAACAGGGCCATGAAATCGACGCCCCCATCGCGGTAGTCCTGGTAGAGGCGGGTAGGCACGAGCGGGCCGCCGGCCGGGGCGCGCAGCGCCACCACGCTGCTGCCCTGGGCGAGGTCGAAAAACGCGGTGGCCCGCAGGCGCTGCACGTACAGCACCCGCCCCACCGACCAATGCACGAAGGCCAGCGGCAGGCTGTAGTCGACGCTACCCACCGCCAGCCGGTCGAAGCTCACGTAGCTCGTTTCGGCCCTTGGAAAGGAAATGGCCGCCGCGAAATTGTACTGATTCTGCTGTTGATACTGGAAGCCGCCGCGCAGCCGCAGCGCGTGGTGCTTGCCCAGCCCCGGCAGGTACACCGACGACTGCACGCCCACTTGGCTGGCCTGCAGGCTGGTGCCAAAGGGCGTGGTGCGGTACGTAGCCAGCAGCGTGGCCCCGCCGCGCGGCGCCACATCGCGGGCGCTCTGCTTGAGCTGGCTGGCGTAGCTCAGTGAGGTCTGGATGGCGTGCAGCGGCGCTAGCGCGCCCGTTTCGTTGCGGCTGCGAAAGGTTGGGGTATAGTTAAAAACCCGCTCGTGCAGGTAATAGCCGCCCACCGTGAGCGCCTGCAAGTACTTGGAGCGCGTGAGCACCAGCGGCAGGCGCACGCCGGCCAGCAGGCGCGCGTATTGCCACTGCGTGCCGCGCAGGCTATCGAGCGGCGCGGCCCGGTCGAAGTAGCGCGCCGCGTTGCGCCCGCCGTAGGTGGCCTCCACGTCGAGCACGGGGTAGCGGCCCTGGTAGCTGAGCGCGCCGGTGGCGGCCAGCGTGCGCTCGGTCTGGTCGTAGCTCAGGCCCGCGAAGAGCTGGGTCGTGCTGAGAAAATCCTGCGAGCGGGCGCCCACGGTCACGCCGCTGCCATCTGGGCTCTGCACCACGCCGTAGCTGAACACGCGGAACGCGTGGGCCAGCGGCCGGTAGCGCCGCACCCCGTAGCGCGGCCCCGCCGAATCGGGCGAGGCCAGCAGCGCCGTGATGCGCGCCGCGCCCGGCTCGCCGGCCGCCAGCGCGGCGGTGTAGGGCTCGGGCGCGTCGGTGCGGGCGGGGGCGGGTAGGGCGGTCCAGGCGGTGGGGTCGAGGGGAATTTCGACTACGCGGGCGCCGGTGGCACGGTAGTCGTGCAGGGCCAGATGCTGCCCATCGGGACTCACGGCCGCGTGGTAGGCGCCAAAGGGCCGGTTCGTCACCTGGTAGGTCTGGTGCGTGCTGTAGTTGACGGCGTAAATGTTATCCACGCCCGACTGCGGCGAATTATACAGCACGTATTCGCCCCACAGCTGCGGGTTGGCCAGATTTACGTTGGCCACCGGCAAGATAGTGACTTCTAACCCACTGGCAGGCTCAATGAGCTGCAAAGTCTTGCCGGCCGCGCTCAGCGCCACCGTCACGATGGCCTGGCCGCTGGGCGACCAGCGCGGCTGCTGATAAAAGTCGTTGCGCGGGTTGGGCAGCGTGCGAATAACGCTGCCCGTAGCGGCATCGATAATAACCAGCGCGTGGTGGTACGCCTCATCGGTGCGCACGGCCACTAGCTGGCGGCCGTCGGGCGAGAGCGCGGCGGCGGCGTAGCGCTGGCCCCTACCCACCCGCGTGAGGCGACCGGTGGCCAGGTCCAGTATTTTCAATTCCGAATAAATGCGCTGGCCCCAGCGCGGGTCCTGCCGAAACTCGGGCCACACCACCTTGCCCCCGCCCACCGACAGCAGCTGCGGAATATTCTGCAAACCCAGCGTAAACAGGCGCTTTTCGCGGCCGTGGCGGCCCAGCCGCACCAGCTGCGCAATATCACCGAGGCCGCTTTTCAGGGCCACCACGGTGCTATCGTTCACATACTGCGGAAATTGATACTGCGTAAATACTTGAGTGGCAGCTTGCCCGGCCAATTCGCGCACGGCGGTGGGGGTAGGGCGCGCCGCCTGCTGCGCGCGCCAGGTCGAGTCCAGCTCGCGCATGGTGCGGGCATAGAGGTCCTCCACGCGCAGGCCGGTGGTGCGGCGCAGGCTATGGGAAAACGAGAACGGGTAAAACGGAAAGCGGTAGTACTGGTCCAGCACCCGGCCCCACACGGCGGGGCCGTAGTGGGCTTTGGCATAAGACGTTAGATAGTAACCCAGCACGTACCAGTCGGGCACGTTGTCGCGCAACGAGCCATTCACCGCTTTCTGGTAATTGTAAAGCCTATCGCTCAGCAAGTTGGCCCGCAGGCCTAGGCCGAAGTACGGGATGCGCCCGCGCCCGCTGCGCGTGAGGGCCGTTTCGGAGCCCACCGCGTCGCCCTCAAAAAACCACTGCGGCACGCCCACCGCCGCCACGCCCAAGCCACCATCGCCCAGCAGCGGCACCACGGCCCGCCCTACCCCCTGCCGCGCCTTATCAAACTGGTTGACGTGCCGAAACTCGTGCACCACCAGCCCGTCGAGCCAGTCCACGGTACCCAGACCCTGCCCCTGGTCGGGGGTCGTGAAAAACTCGGCGTGGCGCGGCAGAAACGTCACGAACGCGTTGCTCACGGTCGTCTGGTTCTGCATGACCACCGCAATGGGTGGCGCCTGCACGCCCAGCGTGCTGCCCTCCGGGCCGTGCACGGCCTCCAGCCGCCCGGCCGTGCGCTGGGCCGCCGAGTCCATGCCGGCCGGGTACAGCACTCGAAAGTGCGGGCTGCGCAGCTCCTGCCAGCGCAGCGCGGCCGGGTTTTGGCTGATGATGGGCAGGCTCTGGGCCGCGACACGGGCGGCGGCCAACAGCAGGAAAAGCGCGAGAAGCGAGCGGGGCATGGCGGCAAAGTACGCAAGGGGCCGTACGTACTCCTACCCTACGCCGTACGTTTCAACCCAATAATGCCCACCAGAATGCAGCCGATGTAGAAAACGTGGGCCCATTGAAAGGCCTCTTTGAGCACCAGCGTATCCACGATTTTGATGCCGACCAGGGCCATGCCCATCCAGATGGCGAAGGCCGTGGAGGCCGGAATAACGTTGAGCGCCTTCGAGAAAAAGAACACGTTGCCCACGCCAAACGCGACGTAGCAAATAGCCGGCACCAAGGCCACGATGCCCGCCGAACCCGTGAAAAAGTGCGGCCAGTCAATCGCCTTTATTTTGGCGACGCTCGTGTATTTGAGGCTGTAGTTCCAGCACACCTCCATCACGGAGGCGAGCAGCAAGTACAGCCAGGCGGGGTTGAAGCTGAGCGTCAAGACAGGGCAGTGGCAACGGGACGGGAGGAATCGGCGGGGGCGGCTTCGGGCGGCGGCGGCGGGGTAGGGCCGGTGGGATGGCCGCCGGGGCGCAGGGCCGCCACGGTTTCGGTGGCGCCCTCGGGCACGTCCCAGCCTTGCAGCACTTTGGCGGGGGGTAGGCGCTCGCCCAGCCAGCTCAGCGCGCGCCAGCGGGCGCCGTGGTAAAGCCGGAACAGCGCCGATTTTTCGGCCAACGCCTTTTCATCGAAGCGATAGACCGAAAACGCGTGCTGCGCAAAGTAGTCTTTCGGAAAAGCGTAGGGCAGGCCCCAGCGCTCGGGCTTGCGGTTGGCGGGTAGGTAGGCGGTGCCGAAGAGCCAGTCCCAGACCGCGAACTTGGTTGAGAAGTTGGCAAAATACACTTCCTCGTGGTCGGCGTGGTGCCAGAGGTGCATCTCGGGGCCGTTGATAACGTACTGGAGCTTACCCGATTTCACGTTGATATTGGCGTGAATGTACATGCCCCACACCGCGTCAATCAGCGCCTTGATAGGCACCACGATGGGGTTGGCTCCCAGCAGAATAATGGGCGCGAACTCGATGGTCTGGTTGATTATAATCTCGACGATGTGCGAGCGCGAGCCGGCCAGCCAGTCCACCTGCTTGCCCGAGTGGTGCGCCTCGTGGGTGCGCCAGAAAAATGCACTGTTGTGCTGGAAGCGGTGAAACCAGTAGATGTAGAAGTCGTGGGTTATCACGAAAAAACCCACCTGCGCCACCACCGGCCAGTCGCTCACCAAGTGAAACCGCGCCCCAAAATGCGCCGCCAGCGGCGCGATAATGAACCCAAAAATCAGGATTTGCAGGAAGTAGCTCTGCACCAGCGTATACCAGAACAGGTCTACGAACAGCCCCTCGCGGAAAAACGGCAGGCCCTTGCGGTACGGAAACTTGCGTTCCAGCACCAGCAGTACCACCACTGCCAGCAACAGTATCGGCGTGGTAATCATCGTGGTACGGCCCACCGGGTTCAGGCCGTGGTAGAACTGGCTTATCGTCTCTAGCATACTGTATAATGACTAGTTGGCTTCCCTAACTCAACCTGGCCGCCGAATGTTCAGGCAAGTTAGCCCGCAGAAGCCGCGGAGGGTTTCGCAGAAGTCGCAGAACGTTCTGCGACTTCTGCGAAACCCTCCGCGGCTTCTGCGGGCTGAAAACTACCCGAAACCTACGCGGCCGTTACCTCGCGGCGCAGGCGGCGCAGGGGCTCCTTCTCGCTCTCGTACACCACCTTCACGCCGTCGCCGAGGCCGGCTTCGGTGTCGCGGATGTCGCGCACCATCTTGGCCAAGCCACCGGGCTCTACGCTGGCCGCGTGGTCACTACCCCACATGGCGCGGTCGAGGGTGAAGTGGCGCTCCACGAAGGTGGCGCCCAGGGCCACGGCCGTTACGGTGGTGCTCAGGCCGGTTTCGTGGCCCGAGTAGCCGATGGGCGTACCCGGAAACTGCGCTTGCAGGGTCGGAATCATGCGCAGGTTCAGCTCCTGCGGCGGGCAGGGGTAGGCCGACGTGCTGTGCGCAATCATCAGGTTATCAAGGCCTACGTACTTCACGGCGTCGGTGATTTCCTGCTGGGTGCTCATGCCGGTGCTCAGCATGAGGGGCCGGCCGGTGGCGCGCACGCGGTCGAGGAGGGGCTTATCGGTGAGCGAGGCCGAGGCCATCTTATACATCACCGGGTTGAATTGCTCCATAAAATCGACCGATGGCTCATCCCAGCACGAGGCGAACCAGTCGATGCCGCGCGCCTTGCAATAGTCGTCGATGGCCGTGTATTCTTCGAGGCCAAACTCGGTTTTGCGCTTGTAGTCGATGTAGCTCATGCGGCCCCAGGGGGTATCGCGCTGCTTTTCCCACTGGTCTTTGGGCACGCACAGCTCGGGGGTGCGCTTCTGGAACTTCACGGCGTCGGCGCCGGCCGTCACGGCCGCGTCGATGAGCTGCTTGGCCAGGTCGAGCGAGCCGTTGTGGTTGATGCCGATTTCGGCAATGATGTAGCACGGCTGGCCGGAACCAATGGCGCGGTTCTTCTTGATTTGAACTACCGACATAATAAAGAGAAGGTGGTGGGCGAAAAGTTAAAGCCTATAGAAAAAGCAACCTAACAGCGCGGCAGCCGGGTAGGTTTTGCTCCCCGCTGGCTATGACGCTGCCACTTAAGTTTTATTTTACCGGCTCGCTATTCCGAGCCTTCATCGAGCGGGGCCTTACCCCCCTGGCAGCTAATAATCAGCTCAGCCAGCTCGCGAAAGGCGCCGTGGCCACCCCGCGCCCGGCAGCGGTAGTCGGCCACGTCGCGGGCAAACACGGTGGCATCGCCGGGGCAGGCCGCCAGCCCCACCAGCCCCAAAATAGGCACGTCGTTGGTATCGTCGCCGATGAAGGCCACCTGCTCGGCCGTGAGGCCGGTACGGGCCAATATCTCACCCAGCAGCGGCGCCTTGTCCTTGATGCCGAGGTGCAACTCGGTGATTTTGAGCTTATCAGCGCGCTTCTGCACCGAGGGCGAGCGCTCGCCGGTGACAATGCCCGTCTCGACGCCCACGGCGCGCAGGCGCTCCACGCCCATACCATCGCGGATGTTGAAACGCTTGAGCACCTCGCCGCTTTCGCCGTAGTACACGCCGCCGTCGGTCAGCACGCCATCGCAATC
Organism: uncultured Rhodanobacter sp.; assembly: GCA_964657755.1. Lineage (GTDB taxonomy): Bacteria > Bacteroidota > Bacteroidia > Cytophagales > Hymenobacteraceae > Hymenobacter. The sequence goes on along the minus strand of CAZZWL010000027.1, from coordinate 4,603 downwards.
GGTGAGAACCAGCTTGATGCGGCGGGCTTTGGCGGCAAGGTCAGCGTGCTTCATGTAAGGGTTTTAGTGAAATTATGACCGAAATTAATACGAAATCGGCAGCAGCTTGGACTTTGCGGTCCAAGCCACCGGGCTAGATGGCCGTCCAGCCGCCATCCACCACCAGGTTGGCGCCCGTCATGTAGGCCGAGGCATCGGAAGCCAGGAACACCACCGCGCCCTGGTAGTCGGTGGGCGCGGCCATGCGGCCGAGCGGCGTTTTAGCGCTGTATTGCTTCACGAAGAAGGCGTCCTGGCTGTTCTCTACCCCCCCCGGCGAGAGCGTATTCACGCGTACGCCCCGGTTGCCCCAGTAGGCGGCCAGGTAGCGGGTGAAATTCACGACCGCACCCTTGGTGGTAGGGTAAGACGGTGACTTATAGAACGTTTGCTCGCCGGCCTCGTTGCGGTAAATACTCTGGTCGGGCCCCACCAGGCCGTAGGTGCTGGCCACGTTGATGATGGAACCGTGGCCCTGCTCGGCCATCGGCGTGCCGAACACCTGCGCCGCCAGGAAAACGCCCGTCACGTTCACCTCCAGCACCTGCCGAAACGTGGCCACCGGAAAGTTCTCAAACTTGCTGAGGTCGGCGGCCATTGCTGGGTTCTCAAACATGTCGTTGATGGCGGCATTATTCACCAAAATATCAATGTGCCCAAAGTGCTCGATAATGGTATCGCGCGCCGCCGCCAGCGACTCGGGCGAGGTCACGTCCACGGCGAGGGGTAGGTGCACGGCGCCGGGCAGGCCGGCGGCCACCTCGCGGGCTTTGTCGAGGTGCAGGTCGGCCACCACTACGTTGGCGCCGGCCAGGGCCAGGGCCTCGCAGTGCTTCTGGCCAATGAGGCCACAAGCACCGGTGACGATGGCCGTTTTGTTGGTTAGGTCGAAGAAATTCATGGGGGTAGTATCGCCCTCCGCGTGCACCTCACCGCCTAGCCCCCTCTCCTTGGAGAGAGGGGAAACCAGCTTCTAATTTTTCTAGAAACCTCTAGGAAATAACGCGTTACGGCAGGCTTAAAAGTAGCTAGAGCTAAGACTAAAAGCTAGTTCCCCCTCTCCCCAAGGAGAGGGGGCTAGGGGGTGAGGTTGCCGTGTAGCTACTTCGCCTTCATCGGCGCGGCATTGGTCACCTTGCGAAACACGGCTTCCAGCGGCTCGCCTTCCAGGCGGGTAGCCACGTCGCCCTTCTCGATGGCGTCTTTCAGCAGGGGTAGGACTTCGCCGTAGGCGGCCAGGGTTTTGGCCACGTCCTCGTCGGTGTGCGAGAAGCTCATGTTGTGGAAGCCGCCCCACAGGATGCCGCGCTTGAACAGCTCCTGCTGCACGTAGGCCTTGGTTTCCAGGGGGTTGCCGGCACTGGGGTCGAAGGTGACGATGCTGCGGCAGTCGTAGCCGTAGCACTTGGTGTAGCTGCTCAGGCCGAGGTCGGCGGCGATTTTGTTGTAGCCTTCCTTGAGCTTATTGCCCTGGCTGGCCAGGAATGCGGGCACGTTTTTCTCGCGCATCTCGCTGATGGTGGCGATGGTCGCCGCCAGGCTCAGGGCCTCCCCGCCGAAGGTGGTGAAGAAAAACACGTCCTGCTCAAACAGCTGCAGCACGTCTTTGCGGCCCGTCAGCAGCGCGATGGGCATGCCGTTGGCGCAGGCCTTCGAGTACACGGCCAAGTCGGGCGTGATGCCGAAATACTCCTGCGCGCCGCCGATAGCGATGCGGAAGCCAGTCCACATCTCGTCAAAAATCAGCAGCGTACCGTTCTCCTTGCAGAGGCGGGCCACTTCGTGCAGAAAATTGTCTTTGGGCGCGTCGAAAATGAACGGCTCCAGGATAACGCAGGCCACGTCTTCGGTCAGCATCTCCTTGAACGAGTCGAGGTTGTTATACTCAAACGCACTCACTAAGTCCTTGCTTTCCTGCGGAATACCCTTATCGCGGCTCGTGGTACCGATGTACCAGTCGTGCCAGCCGTGGTAGCCGCAGCACAGCACGTCCTTGCGGCCCGTGAAGGCGCGGCTTACGCGCACCGCCGCCGAGCACACGTCGGCCCCGGTTTTGGAAATGCGGATGCTCTCGGCATTGGGGATAATCTCGTGAATCAGCTCCGCTACCTCTACTTCCAGCTCGTGCATCATCGAGAAGGTGATGCCGTCTTCGAGCTGCGCCCGGATAGCGTCGTCCACGCGGGGGTAGGCGTAGCCCAGGCTCAGCGGGCCGATACCCATCTGGTAGTCAATGTATTCGTTACCATCAACGTCCCACACGTGCGAGCCTTTGCCACGCTTCACGTACTTGGGCGCGGCGCCCTTGGTGTACTGGCCCGGCCCCTTGGCCAGGGTCTGGGTGACGGGCGTCATGATTTTCTGCGCCCTAGCGTAGAGGTCGTCGGATTTCTGGAAATTCATAAAACTGGATTAGGCAAAATATTGAGAAAGAACGTCATGCTGAGCCTGTCGAAGCATCTCGCGTGCAGCAGTAATTCTAATCGTTCAACGATGCGAGCGAGATGCTTCGACAAGCTCAGCATGACGTTCTTTTAACTTACACAAAAACAGTGACTTACTCAGCAAATTCGTTTTCAACCACCTTCGTTTTGGCACCAAATGAGTGCACGCCGTCGCCCAGCCGCTCGCCGATACGGCGGGCAATATGCTGGCCGGTAAATCCCTCGTATTCAAGCACTTCGCTCAGCAGGCCGGGCTTGTACCAACGCTCTTTGAGGGCCAGCGGCAGCACCTTGGCGGTCAGCTCATTAGCCAGTAGCAGCTCGGCCAGGATGGAGTAGAGGCCGCCGGTCTGGAAGTGGTCCTCTACCGTTACCACGAGGCTACCCCCCTTCACTACGCTGAGCACGGCGGCTTCGTCGAGGGGCTTGAGGCTGCGCAGGTTCACGAGGCCCACTGAGTAGCCGGCTTCGGTGAGTAAGTCCTTGGCAATGAGCGCTTGCTCGAAGAGCATGCCGTAGGTGAGGATGGTCACGTCTTTGCCCTCCGCCACGATTTCGGCCTTGCCCATCTCATATGGAGCGTGCTGGTAGGTGGCGGGGCGGGTGTTCACGCGCAGGTAGGCGGGGTCGGGCGAGGACCAGATGGCGGGCAGCATGGCCAGCATATCCTGCTCGTCGGCGGGCGCAAAAATCGTCATGCCGGGGATGCCGCGCATCAGCGACACGTCCTCAATAGCCTGGTGGGTAGGGCCGTTGCCATCCGACAAAAAGCCGGGCACGAAGGCGCTGATTTTCACCGGCAAATGCGGAATACCCACGTCGGTGCGGATAAACTCAAACGCCCGCAGCGTGAGGAACGTGGCCAGCGCGTGCACCACCGGCACGCGGCCGCGCAGGGCCAGGCCGGCCGCCGCGCCAATCATGGTTTGCTCCGTGATGCCGGTGTCGATGAAGCGCGGGCCCAGCGGGCCGGGCAGGTTGCGAATCAGGGCGCGGTTTTCGGCCGTCATCACCAGCAGGCGCTCGTCGGCCAGGGCAGTTTCGTGGATAAGCTGTTCGTAATTCATAAATCGCAGATTTAGACAGATTGCGCTGATTTCGCAGATTCTAACGGGTCGTTCGAGGGAATAGCATTTTTAGACAATGCGCCGGTCGCAGTCGGTAGAATCTGCGAAATCAGCATAATCTGTCTAAATCTGCAATTTTAGCGGACGGTCAGGGTTTCGCTGGTGAGCGTGGTGGCTTCCTGGCTGTGCAGCTCCTTGAGCAGCTCCACTACCTCGTCGCTGCTGAAGTTGCAGAACCAGCGGTCGGCGCGGCGCTCGATGCTGGGCAGGCCCCTACCCCGCACCGTGTCGCAGATGATGACGGAGGGCTTGTCGGGACTAAACGGCAGGCCGTTGAAGGCCTCTTCCAGGGCCACGAAGTCGTGGCCGTCGATGCGCTTTACCACGGCGCCGAACGCCTCGAACTTGGGGGCCAGCGGCTCCAGCGGGATGAGGTCTTCGGTGGCGATGTTGGCCTGGAAGTGGTTGCGGTCCACCACAATGGTGAGGTTATTGACCTTGTGGGCGCTGGCCACCAGCAGCGCTTCCCAACACGTGCCCTCGTTCAGCTCGCCGTCGCCGGTGATGACGATAACTTTCTGGTTCTGGCCGCGCATCCTGGCATCGAGGGCCACGCCCAGCGCCACGCTCGGCAGGTGGCCCAGCGAGCCCGAATGAAACTCGACGCCCGGCACGGCCCGGTTGGGGTGCCAGTAAATGGAGTCGTTGGCTTTCAGGTGGTTGCTGAGGCGCTCCTTGGGCATAAAGCCCAGTTCGGCGAAGGTGCCGTAGAGGGCGGGCACGTCGTGGCCCTTGCTGAGAAAAAGGTAGTCGCGCTCGGGGTCCGTGAGGTTGCCGGGATGCACGTTGAGGAAGTCGGCGTAGAGATACACCAGCAGGTCGGCGCAGCTCAGCGAGGCGCCCGTGAAGCAGCCGCCATCGGTGCTGAGGCGCACAATGTGCTCGCGCACGCGCAAGGCCAGGGCCTTTAGTTCGTCTTGTTTTTCGGAGGTCATAGTACTAGAACGTCATGCTGAGCTTGCCGAAGCATCTCGCTCGCATCATTGAACGATT
>CAZZWL010000026.1:0-45315 GCA_964657755.1 uncultured Rhodanobacter sp. | reverse complement strand
CCCGGCTAGCCGGGCGCGCGCTTATTTATTCATCACTCCTCCCCAAAGCGGGCGGCCCGCCGCCAGGCCCTACCCCCTCAGCCCCGGCTGGTGGAGCAGGCCCCTTTTTTTCGCACAATGCATTACCAGGGCGGCACTCAGCGCGGTTTACGGATGCGGGGGCGCCTGCGCCCGGCTGACCAAAGCGCCGGGCATCAGCTCCCAGCCGGTAAACTGCTCGCCGCAATGCGGTTTATACCAGATACCCTACCCCCCAAAAGGCCGGCTACAAGTTGTAGCCGGCCTTTTTGGGGGGGGGTAGAACTAGCGAGCGGGCGCACTGGTGGCCGGCCCTAGCCTACCGCCGAAACCGATGTGCCTAGACCGGCTATTTGTGGCCAAACAGGTAGCCCACGTATAGTTGAAAAGCGCTGTTGCGCCCGTAGCCCTGGCTGGCAGTACCACTCCCGGTCTGTACCCTTGCCACGTCGGTGAATCCGCCGTTGTAGCGCGCGCCTATCATGGGGCCACTGGCCAGCTGATAGCCCAGCCCGGCGGCGTAGCCTATATCCAGCGTGCTAAAATCCGACGTGTTATTTTCATCCTGGGCAGTTGACCCACTTTCGTACTTCGCTTTTGCGCGGGCTAGTACGCCCAGCTGCGGGCCGGCCTCCACAAAAAACTGGCCGAATTTTGCCTTCAGCAGGACCGGCATTTCGATATAGTGCAGGCTTTCCGTGCTCGTAATAGTGCCAACCGTTGCCTTGGCGCCCTTGGTTGAGTAAAGCAGCTCAGGCTGGATGGAAAACCGCTCGGTGAGGTCGACATTGGCCAAAAAACCGGCGTGAAAACCAAATAGATAGTCCGTATTAATTACGCTCGTGCCGGCAAAGTTGGTTAAGGACGCCCCTGCTTTAATACCAAAGTGATTGTCTGCCTGCTGAGCACGGGCAGTGCCCGCGCCGGCGATTAACACTGCAAGGGAGAGAACAAGTTTTTTCATGCTGAAATACGTTTGAGAAATAAGTAAGGGCTTATGGGGATTAATTTTTAAAGGATTAGCTAAGTAGTAAAGATGCAAAGGTACATACTGATAAGAAACTACTAACTTTCCCAAGTACCAGCCTAACAATTAGAGTGCCAGCGGAGCCGCCGCCAGCGCGTTGGCAGGTAAAAGCGCCAAGCCCCGCGCCCCCGACTCAAGCTCCGCGCCCCCGACTGAGGAACGCGGGGCTTATGCCTGGCTCGGGCTTAGCAGCTACAATCTGCTGGCAGTGCGCAGGTTATGCAGCGGGTTGCCGGCACCAGACGGCGCATAACCTCATTACCCTGCAAAGTGACTTATGGACAAAAGAAAAGGCCGTTTTCACTAGGAAAACGGCCTTTTTAGTAGCGGGGACTGGAATACAACCTCCATATCCAGCTTGATTCAACCCGACTATAAAAAAGCCTCTCACTGTGTTTAAAGAAGCTTTTTTCACAGGGGTAGTCGGTTTGAATCGGGATGAATACGGTTTAAATCGGCTTGTGTGTACCCCTACGCGTACCCTAATCGGGGTACACACCCTATCTTTGAAGTGGCAACTAAAACTACTTCATGGCAACCGTGTCCTTTCATTTGAAGGAGCCCGCCGTCGACCGCCCCACGGCGATTTACGCCCTGCTCACCATCGACCGGCGCAACCGGGTGAAGGTCTACACTGGGCAAAGCATCCACCCCAGCAAGTGGATTAAGGCCGGCCAACGGGCCCAGGTGCGTGGGAAGGGCAATGAGTTGAACGGGCACCTGAACGACGCCCTGGCTCTCCTTTCTGAGCGGCTGCTGCTGGCCTACTCCAATCACCTGGCGGCCGGCACGGTGCCCACGGCGGCCGCCCTACGGGAAGCAGCAGCGCCCGAGCGCTTAACAGAGCCAACGGCACCCGCCGCGCCCGCTGGCGGGCCGTTCTGGCAACGCTTCGACGAGTGGGTGGCCTACACCCACGCCGCCGGCACCGTGCGCACGGCCCAGGCCCACGCCACGGCCGGCCGGCACCTACGCGAGTTTGGCGAGGCGCAGGGCTACACCATCGACTTCGAGACGCTCACGCCCACCGTGGGCGACCGCTGGGCCGCCTACCTGCTCAACGTAGCTAAGCTCACGGACAACACGATTAATAAGCACCTGGGCCGCCTCAAGGCGTTTATGAAATGGGCCGCTAAGCGCGGGTATACGGAGAGCACTGCCCTCGACCGCGTGAGCTGGAGTCGCCGGGAGCCGGACGTCATTGCCCTGAGCGCGGCTGAGTTGGCGGCGCTCGAAGAGTTGCCGCTACCCGTGGGCTCCCGGTTGGAGAAGGCGCGCGCTTGGTTTCTGCTGGCCTGCTACACGGGCCTGCGTTACTCGGACCTCGTGAGCATTCGCTTCCAGCACCTGCGGCCGGCTACCGAGAAGCTGCCGGCCCACCTGCGCCTTACTGCGCAGAAGACCCGCGCCGTGGTGAACGTGCCCTTGAGCGCCCGCGCCCTGGCTATCGTCGAGCGCCTGCTGGCGGGCGAACTGGCCAGCGTGAAGAGCCAGCCCATCACCAACCCCGTGCTCAATCGCTTTCTGAAGGAGCTGGGCCAGCTGGCGGGCATCGATTCGCCTGTGGAGGTGATTCGCTACCGCGGTGGGATAGCCGACGTGGTCACAGCCCCCAAGTACGAGAAGCTCACCGTGCACACGGCCCGGCGCACGTTCGTGACGCTGAATCTAGGTAAGGGCATGAGCGCCGAGTTCGTGATGAAGCTCACTGGTCATACCTCCTACAAGTCGTTTCAGCGCTACGTGAACCTGACGCCCCAGCGCATAGCCGAAGAGTTCGCCAAGTTTCACGAAATGCCCGGGCAGGGTAACCTATAGCAATGGTTCCAACATTCAATATTGGCGCCCTTCCTGCGGCCGAAGAGGCAGAGCTTGAGAAACTAATAAAGAAAATACACGAGCCTTATGACCCGTTCCAAGATTACGAGGACTGGCGACTATGGATGCTCGTAATGAGGGCCAATGTCTTGGACCTCATAAAGGGAGCCCCTAATTACGCGCCTGTCATTACCAGAATGCTTGCAACCTCGGTAATGGGTCTAGGCTTGCATGACCTGCAAAAGAAGCACGATGCCGAAGGGAGAGAGCTAAGGATTTATGCCAAAACACATCCCTTGCTTTCTGCTGAGGAAGTCCCCAAGGAGGGCCTGGCCTATGTTGATAATTGGGGCCTTGTACACTGGCAGCGACAAAAAAGGCTAATTGCGCTAATCCAACTGTATGAATACCTAACCCAGCTAGATAGCAATTGGCTACCGCCCGAAATAAAGCAAATCAACTTTCCCAGCCCCTGGCTAGAGTACATTGATAGCTTTGACTCAGGGTTTAGCCTGTCGCTTTGGGGCCTTACGGCTCACTGGGACAGTGTCGAACCCGCCCAAACAACTACCGAGTCGCAAAAGCCCACTCAAGTAAGCACTAGCAATAAGCACTTAATAAGTGATTTATGCCGCGCGCCATTTTCTCAAGCCGATTTTAGCGAGCTACTAGTGAGACTAGGCGTAATTGATTCTGAGGGCAATTGCTTAACTAATCACCTAAAAGGACCAGCCAGGAGCAAGAGAGGTGCCTTTACAGCTGCTTACCGGGTATTGCACAGGGCGGGGCTATTGGAACCAGTAACAAACAGTCAGCTAGGCGAGGTGCTCAGCAATACGTATGGGGCAGAAATGGGGGTAGACGTATTATCCCACGAACTAACGGCAAACGGCATGGCCCTAACCAGAACAACGGCAGACTTTAGGCGAGCCGTGGACACCTGCAAAGAGTGGCTTAAAGAGTGGAAAACCCGGCTAAACATGCCCGATAATGCTTAGTAATGCCCCGTAATGCATAGCTTTTGTATTACGGGGTATTAAAACCCGTCCATTTGTATCGTACTCAGTCGGTTAAACACCCCGGCGAGGCAATGCAAAATGGCCATTAATAGTCAGGGGATAGTACTTGTTGACTACGCCCAACTAATCGAAGATTTCCGGGCCGTCGTCCGGCACGAACTATCCCACACTGGGGCTGCCCCTCAATCTGCACCAGCTGACACTAGCAAAACGCCACGAACTGCCAAGCAAATCGCCGAGCAGTTTAACGTGTGCGTAGCTACTGTGTGGGAGTGGTGCCGACAAGGCAAGTTCGCCAGTCACAAAATTGGGGGGCGCACCTACTTCTTTGAAGACGAGGTGCTTGCGGCGCTCAAGAGCCAGCAGCGTACCCAAAAGTTGGCTCGTTAACTCATGCGAGCCAACGAGCCAACCACTTTTTTCTTGCTAGGAGAGCAAGTCAAAGGTACAACAAATGAAGCAACTAACTGTATTAACCTAAGCCAGTTACGCACTTATTTGCGAAATTTGCCTAGCTTGAGCCTTTCGGTGAAGGGTCGGGCAAATGTTTGCCAGCGGTTTAAAGCAACCGACGAAGAGCTGACAGCTACCCTGGCGACACTACAGCGCTCGACGCCCACCGCTGAGCTACTAGGCATTATTGGCACCGCCGTAACGCGTACCAACAAAGGCAAGGGGGGGCCGGGCAAATGCTAGATTCATCCACCCCCACTAGCTACAAAGAGCGGCTATTTGCCAACGCTGACTTTCTAGCCGACACGCCGCCCGACCTTGGCGCTGGCTGGCCTGAGCCCGCCGCACTCACGCCACGCCTGCGGCCGGTTCCCACCTTCGATGAGTCGCTATTTCCGCCCGCCCTGCGGCCCGCCTTGCGTGATGTGGCTCACCGGATGCAGTGCCCGCCCGACTGGGTGGCCGTGGCCTTCTTGGTATCACTGGCAACCGTTATAGGCAACCGTTGTGCTATTCGGCCGAAGCAGTTTGACACGGCATGGGTAGAGTTTTGTAATCTGTGGGGCGCTATCCTTGCCGACCCTTCAAAACTCAAATCGCCCACCTTAACTGCTGCACTTGCTCCCCTCAAACAACTTGAAAAGGCCGCCCGCGACGAGTACCGCCTGAACGCCCAACGCCACGAGGCGGCAGCCGAAGTACTTAAGGCCCGCAAAGAAGCCATTAAGAAAAAGTTGCAGAAAGCTGCGGACCGGGGCGACGAGTCCGCGCTACAACAGCTGCAGGCTGACTTAGTCGAGTTAGATTCCGCCCCCGTACCTGCGGCTCGACGCTATATAGTGAACGACGCGACGGTGGAGAAGCTAGGCGAACTGCTAACCCAGAATCCCCGCGGGCTGATGGTATTCCGCGACGAGTTGACCGGCTTGCTTACGAGTTGGGAGAAGCAAGGGCGCGAAGGTGACCGGCAATTCTACCTCGAAGGGTGGAACGGTACTGGCGACTACAGTAGTGACCGTATTGGCCGTGGCTCGCTCCATGTACCCAATGTCTGTATCTCAATGCTGGGCGGCATTCAGCCTGACAAGATGGCTCACTATCTGCGCCAGACACTACACGGCGAAAACGACGGGATGCTGCAACGCCTCTCGTTGCTGACCTGGCCCGACCCGCGCCCGTTCCGCTACGTGGACGAAGTCCCTGATGCAGCGGCCCAAGCTGACGCGGCCGAGTTGATGCGCCGCCTCGATACCCTTGACCCACTGGCACTAGGGGCTACGCTGGCGGCCGGCGACACTATTCCGGTTTTTCACTTCGACGCGGCTGGGCAGGTTGAGTTCGTGGACTGGCTTACGGCCTGGCAGCAGGCACTCGACACGGGCGATGATGCCCCCGCCCTAGTGCAGCACCTGGCCAAGTACCGCAAGCTCTACCCTGCGCTAGCCCTACTGTTTCACCTGATAGCCGTAGCCAGTGGGGAGGCCGATACAGGCCCCGTCAGCCAGCCCGCTGCCGTGCTGGCCGGCCAGTGGTGTACTTACTTCGCCGCCCACGCCCGCCGCCTCTATGCCTACGGCCTGACCGGCAGCAGCGCCGCCACGCTGGGCGAGCACATACGCGCCAGGCGGCTGTCGGTGCCCTTCACTGTGCGCGACGTGCAGCAGAAAGGCTGGCAGGCATTGAGTGACCGCGCCGCCGTGCAGGTGGCCCTTGATGAGTTGGCCGAAGCGGGGTGGGTGCGCGAAGCCTCCGCGCTTCCGGTGGCTACCACGGGGCGGCCGCGCGCTACGGCTTACGAGCCTAACCCACGCATTTTTTCCTCAAACACCTAAAGGCCGAACCTACAAAACCTACTAAACCCCTTTTGTAGGTTTTGTAGGTTCGGCGCTGGGCACTTCCTGGAATTTCTCATGCCTACCCTCACCGCTCACCGCTTCACGCTACAGTCCTACGCGGGGCCAAAATCGCGCACCACCTGCCCATCCTGTGACAAGCCGCGCTGCTTTACGCGCTACCTCGATACGAACACGGGCGAACTGCTACCAAACGAGTTTGGGAAGTGCGACCGAGAAACGAACTGCGGCTACGCCCTTAGCCCCTATACCCGGCCAGCTAGTGGCGGCCCCAGCTACGCCACGGCGATAGAACATGGCGAGCGCCCAGCCTACCAACCGCCTACCGCCAGCCGGCCCCGCCCAGGCATCTCGCCGGCCCCCATTGTCAGCATCCCGGCCGACGTATGCACGGCCTCGCTGGGTCACTACCAGCATAACACGCTAGCTCAATTGCTGCGGCAACACTTCGGGCTAGGGGTAGCGGATGAGCTAATGGCTCGCTTCCGCCTGGGTACTTCCGCCCACTGGCCGGGGGCGTGCGTCTTCTGGCTCATTGATGAGCAAGACCGGGTGCGAGGTGGGCAGGTCGTGCTCTACGACGAAACCGGCCACACCGTAAAGGAGCCGCGTCGCCATACTACCTGGGCGCATACGGCCCTGGCTGCTGCCTGCCAGCGCCGGGGCCAAGCCCCACCCGCCTGGCTAGCTGACTACGAAGCCCACGGTCAGAAAAGCCCCTGCCTGTTTGGCCTACCCCAGTTGGCTACCGTACCAGTTACCCAGCCAGTAGCCATCGTGGAGAGTGCCAAGACCGCCATGCTGGCTACGCCCTACTTCCCCCGGTTCATGTGGATGGCCACTATGGGCTTGAGCTACCTGACACCCGAGCGCCTCGCCCCCTTGCGGGGTCGCCGCCTGGTGCTGTTCCCCGACGCGGGGGCGCTCGACAAGTGGCAGGCCCGCGCCGTTGAGCTGCGCCGCCTGGGCTTTGAAATACAGGTGTCGGAGGAACTGGAAAAGCTGGCGACCGAGCAGGAGCGCCAAGCTGGCCTTGACCTGGCTGACGTGCTCCTGCGCGAGTGGCCTGGTTTCCCACCTAGTTGGGTTGAGGCAACAACTGAAAATCCTTCAACTACAGTCGACTAAAGAGCTGAAGGATTTGCTGCTCTTCAAGAAAGGTCACCAGCGGCCTTTGTGGACGCTCTAGCCAATAGCCGCTTCTAATTCCTTTCGTTCCACAATTCGGTGGAACGACTGATAGCCAACAATCTAATCATTTTAAACCCCTACCACCATGCGCTACGACATTCTGGAGAACATCAAGCCCGAAGAAGGACAAACCCTCGACAACCTAGCCCAGCTCTTTAATGCCTACATGAGCCGCCTCTCCATGCTGGAATCCTCCGTATTCCCCCGCGAAAATATGCGGGAGTTCCGGCGGCTCTGGTTACGGGGACCAGTCACTCCCCGGCTGAAAAAACGGGAGCGCGAGCAGCAAAAGCACCTAGCCTCCTTTATCCCGAAGTTCTACCATTTGCAAATCCTGAGTAACTCCCTCTGCCAGTTGCACCGCAACGTGAACGGGGCCATCGAAAAGCTCACCACTTTCTTTGGCACCCATGGGGGCGACTTGAAGCGCTACGCTATCGAGAGCCGCCTGCGTTGCATTGAACAAGATGGCTCCGACGAGGACTCAGACTGGTACCGGGAAAACGAAGCTGATGAAAACGAGCCGTGGAAGGTCGTTTACAAAGAGGATGAGCAGGCCCTGGCTGACTATACCTTGGCCTCCGACTTGGTACATTTTTTTGCCGAGGCCGACTGGCGTGGCGAGCACATCGGCAGCTCGGGCGTGGAGGACTTCGCCCTGTTTACCGGGATGGTAGCCCGCACCGCCAGCTTCAATCCATTCAAAGCTATTGCGGCCCTCACCGGCACGGAGCTACCCATCTACCGCCAGAATGAGGCAGGCGAGATGGTACCGCAATCACTGGCCGAACAAGCAGAAAGCGAACTGAATGACGAGTTGCGTGACGTACGCGTGGCGTGCTACTTCGACCAGATTCTGCGTCGCTTGGAGCAGGCGGCCACTTGCCATAAAGCCGCCCGCACCACGGAAGACTACCGCACACTACTCGCTCAGTTGGAATCCATCCGCGACTGTGCGGGCCTCTCGGAGCCGGCCAGCCCTTTCAACGATTAATAAAGCTGCCAGGTGCCTGGCAGAACCGCAAAATCACGCTCCACAATTCTGTGGAACGACTTCTCAACCACTTCACACCCTCCCCACCATGTCAAAACTTCAAGGCCTACAGGCGCTCTCTGCGCACTTCGACTTTCAAGCCAAGCAAACAGCCCACGTGCTGCTTTACAAGAACCTACCCGCCGAGAAGCTACTTCATTATCAGCTTGGCATGGCGCTGGCGATGCTGGTAGCGAAAGAATGCGACGACATTGCTTGGGCACTTGGCTTGATGCGCGCCGACTGCTTGCACGGCATTGCTGGCACCACGCCAGAAGAGTACGACCCCTTTTATGCCGGGGATGGTAACCCGCCGTTCGACGAGCCCCGCCCGTACGATGCCTACCGTGAGATGGACTGGTATATGCACCCCGACGACACCCCCCACGGCCTTGGACTGGATTTAAGCAAGTCGCTACTAGATGCGGTGGGCTCGCTGATTGTGTCAAAATCTGCCCTGAAAAACTACGCCGAAGGGCAGCGCATGGAATTGATGACCCGTGAATCTGACGAAGGCGACTGGCGGCCAATGACCAGCGCAGAGGTTGCAAAGTATTCCCGCCGCGAATCATCACGCGTGATGGAGGACTGCCTGTTTACCGTGGGCTTTAACGAGGACATGGCCCGCTTGCGGCAGCTGATAGCCGAGCGCGGAAGCCTTACCGAGATACTCGAATTGATTGGCCCTGAGCCCGTTGAAGAGCTGCCTTTTTAGCTTGTTTGACAAGATTATCAAACGAAGAACTTACCACCTACTCGTCATGCGCTACTTCACCCTCGAACGCATTCAGGCCGAAGACAACTTGGCCCTTCTCCTAAATGCCTATATGAAGGCCTTAAACATGCTGGACCAAACTGTCGTGCCTCGGCAAACGATGGCCCAGTACATGCGCCTGCTTAACGAACGCCGTTCAGCGGAAGAGCGGCAGGCGCCAGCTAGTGAAGCCTGTACCCAGCTCTTCGACTGGCGCGAGTCACGCTTTTTCATGCTTCAAGTGCTGAGCAACTCCCTCACTGACTGGCACCAAAGCATTACGCAGGCTATCCGGCACTTGACGGAGTTTTTCGAGCAGTATGGCGATGACCTTACCCGGTTTTCTATAGAGATGCGCAGGCTGTCGCTCGAAAAATATGGCAGTGAAGACGAGGCGGATTATCATGACGATGGCACAATTAAGTATCGCGACGACGCCGACGCGCTGGCCAAGTTCACGTTGGGCGTCGACTTGGTAGATTACTTTATCAGCTGTGACGGCAGAGAGCGCATTGGCACCAGCCAGGCTGCTGACTATGCTCATTTTACCAACATCGTGCGCCACGGGGCTGACTATTGCCCCAGCAAAATGCTGAGCCAACTCACTGGCAAGGAGATTCCCACCGATAAGGCCAACGAGCAAGGAGAGCGGGTAGCGCAGTCGCTGGGCGAAAAGGTAGAGGCTGAGCTAAACCAGGACATTGCCAATGCGCGGGTAGTCGCCTGGTTTGACTTAGCACTAGCGCAGGCTGCCCACTGCGCGGAGCTGTACTTGCTGGCCAAGACGGCTGATGACTACCGCGCGTTACTGGCCCACCTGATAAAAGTGCGCGACTTGGATTTTCCAGAGCCTGACGCCTACTTCAATCCGGCTGCTTAGTCCAGAAGTCGCCCTGAGGTTGTGGGCTGGATTGCCCCGCCTCCTTAACCCCCCAGCGAGTCACCGACCAGGCCCAGCCGGTTTTCCTGAATTGCCAGGAGTTTTCCGTAATCCTGCGGACTACTTGACTATCAACTTCTTATCCAATTGGATGAAAACTACCTAGAGGTACAAATCCCGTCAACCACTTCCCCTGGCTCAGCTTTTCAACGAGTACCTCACGCACTTTTTCAAGTAGGAGAGAGCCGACTACAGGGAGGGGCTAAGCCTTTTAACCCTTTTCATCTCAACTCCCCTTATCAACTTCCGGCAAGCGTAGGCCTCCAATAAGCCCCTCAACGCACGTGTGCGCGCGAGGGCGCGAGCTTTCCCCCTTCTCCCCCATGAAAGAAGCCTCAGAAATTCTTCAAGTTGCCGCTGTTATCGGCATCGTGGAGCAGCAAACAGCCGGCCGGGCAGGTATTTCCTACGGTAGTTTGCGCGTGTTGACCCGCGTAGCAGCCCTCACGCAAAGCGGGGCGCACGTACGGGCAGCCGACGTGGTGGCCGCCAAAGCAGCGGCACCAGGAGAAACCCGCCTGAATCTGAAGCGGCTGCTAGCCAGTGGCCACCTGGAGCGCGAGGGCGGTCCCGTCAATGGCTGGCTGGTTGTGCCCGAGGCCGGCCGCCGGGTGCTGGCTGAATTAGTGCGCGGCGTGCAGCGAGCCCGCAAGCAACTGGTCAGCTTCGAGCCGTGCCCGCCGTTTCGGCGCGTCGTACCCAAAAGGCCGGCCACAAAGCCAACCGCTGAAAACGGTGGTGCAGCTATACTAGAGCAAGGTGGACGGGTGGACTAAGCGTCCGTTTACCCCCACCCCCTACCCCTCATCCCAAACCCATCTGCCAAACCGGGACGGGTAGTAACACACCCCCGCCCCCCTTTTCAAGGGGCTCTACGGTGGCCAGGGAGTACTTGATTCGCTCCACATTCTACTGTAACTTGTAGCCATGCCCCTTCCCTTGCTCGCGCTCGCTGCCATCCCGGCCATTGCCAAGGCTGGCCTTGGTCTGTACCAACTCGGCCAACACGTCAACCGCGTGGACACGACCACGCCCGCCGAGCGGGAGCAGGAAGCAATGGCCCGCCAAGGCCAAGCTAGTACCCTACCCGGCATGGCGGGCTTGCAAGCCCGCCTCGCGCAGACGCAGAACACCACCGTGCAGAATGCGCAGTTAGGGGCCGGGAGCGGCGCCGACTTTCTGGCCGCCAATTCGGCCGCCGACCGGGTGCGCCAAAACGGCGAGCAGCAGCTAGGAATGCAGAGCGAGCAGTTTCACCAGGGGGCTAATCAGCGCCTAAGCTCGGTCCTCTCGGGTCTAGCTGCCCACGCCCAGGCTGATACGAACCGCGCCAATCAAGCTAACGCTGCTTTCAAGGGCTCTGGTCTTACCAACCTATTCGGGGGCCTTTCCGATGGGGCTAGCGTGGCCGCTTATGGGGCGGGCCTTGGTAGTACGCCTGCCCACCCAGAATTGGCAGTAGATAAGCTAGATACGCTTGCGCCGCGGGCACTATCAGGTGGCGTTTCCGGCTCCTATGCCGGACCGCCAAGCTCTTTGCCTAGCCTGACTACCCCTGCTGCTGGCTGGCCCGGCATGCAAGGACCAGGCCGACCGGGCTACAATCCCCATGGCCGCCGCTTCGGCCTGACAAATCTTTTTGGCAACTAGCCTTCCTTTCACCCTTTTTTCTCATGAAGGAATCAACCGCCCCCGACCTCACTACCCCAACCGCCGGCGTACACTGCCATACTGCCTCCCCATTCGGGGCCCGGCGCTTGATGCTGTGGCGGCGGACCAGTTCATAGACCTTTGTTACCTCTACGCCCCATGCCTCGGCGAAGTGGGCGGGTGGGCAGTACTGGAGCAGGTAGGTAAGCGGGCGGGCGGTGAATTTTTCACGTAGGGCATAAGGCCCCGAAGTTCTGTTGCCGGCTAGGCTATTTTGGAGGTATTCGGTTCTTGTTTTTAGGCATAAAAAGTCCTGGCTCTTGGGGAGGACAGGGCTTTTTGATTTTGCGTAGGGCTATAGTGTTTTTATTGAGTTATACACTATAACTTCACTATTTACAAAGTCCTTAATCAGTTGATGATGGGGATGATTGGTTAGAAATATTGCTCCCCCAACAGTATCAGCTAAGATTTCATCGTCTATCATTGCTCCAGCTATGCAAAAGGGTATTTTCGTGTATTTCCCTGCGTGCTGTTCGTGCCACTGATTAAACATTAAAAGCCTACCCTTTTGCTTACCATCTGTCGAATCACAGGTGAAATATGCTATATGATAAGGATTGTACTCAAAGAAAGTATCTATTACAGTTTCTATAGTGGCTTGAATGCGCTCATCCAAGGGCCCTAGATTCTTTTTAAAAGTGCCATCCTTCGCTTTGCAAGTGGCATTTGGGCAATTTGTAACATCTCGCTCGAAACTAAAATCAACAATAAAGCCCTCTAACTGCGCCTCGCCAGAAAAAGCGACGGCTTGAAAGAGGGCTTTATATGATGCTTGGTTGTCGGCTGTAAAAGTTGCTACACCCTTTTGGTCAACAATTCTATAGGGCTGGGGCATTAAAAGCAACCACTTTATAGCCTTCTCGGCCGAGGCTGTTATTACCACCATTTGCGGTGGTTTGATGAGCTTCTTTTTTCATTCGCATGATGGCGCTGATAACGTCGGTGCCATTTTTGATGCGGTCAGCTGCTTTCTGGATGTCGGCTGCGGTAGGCATAATTACGGTCTTGGTTTTAAACTAGGGCCAACCCTAACAGTGGCTCAGCCCTTCAGGCTGCCGTGGTTTTAGACTAGGCCACGACCTAACAGTAGTTTAGCATTGACGGGGCCAGCGCAGGTACTACCGTAAGAGCGGTAGGAGTAGCAAACTTACGACAATCTGTAAAGATTCGTTCTAATTATTTGCAACGTTCGTTGTAAATATCGCTCAAAGTAGTACTAGCTATCAATACTTTACCCATTCAAACATACAAAACATTTTGAAAGTTCGTCTGTAAACTTCTCCTGGAACCTTACGGAATGGGCCTCTGTAAAGTACTGGCAATTATCGTTCCGCTAGCTCGCTAGCCGCTAATCCTGACGCGTAACGTGGATGTGAGGAGAATTTAGGGGGTAGCCGGAGGCTGGGCTAGCACTGCCTCGTCCAAGTTGCGGAGCAGGACGCTGGCGAAGGATAGCCATTCTAGGGCGCGCTGGGCATCATGTGTCCCGCCTAGGCTGTGTGCTTTGGGGTTGCGGATAGCTAGCATAGCACCTCGGAATAAAGATAGAAAACCCTGCTGTTCATCTACACTGTCGCCAATTTTCAAGACAGGATTGCCAGGAGAAAAAGCCATTTCCATCAACTTCGTCCCACTGCCAGCGAGTTGCGACTTATCACGCACTGCCACCTCCATGGCTACATAAGCGTCGAATATCGCTTGGCGGTAGTGGCCGGTAGCGTACAGCGAGCTAGCGGCCTGCTGGATGGTGAGGTGTAGGTGGGCTAGGGGGGCGGGGGAAGTGAGTAGAGGAGCAAGTGACGTTGTCGCTACAAGCTCTGATATTTCACGCTCTTCTTCTAGCTCTGCCTGCCCATGCTCTGTTTGCTCATAGTACTCTTGCTTTATCCAAGTTAACCACTCATCTTCCAAAAGAAGAATTTGGGGCCAATCAGAGGCACGGGCAGTTAGTTCTGCGTCAGGAATTACAACGCCAGTACTATAATCGGGCGTGCGATAAGTTATTAAACCATAAGCCGGTATATCTAGGCCACTTCTGAGTTTAATAGTAGTTGCGCGGAAATAGAAACCCTCTGGCAGATAAGTAAGTCGCAATTCCTCCTGGCTCTCAATAAACTCAAAATAGCTAGGGTGCATTCCATGCCGTGAAATAGCATCCTTGAATTTGGTTTGTTGTTTATAGCTAAACATTCTACTTTTTATCTAGCCCTAAGCGGTCAATGATGTATTCACTACGGCCTAGGCGGGCCTCTGTGGCTAGCTGACCTAGCTTCTCATACTCAGCATCGGTGAAGGAGAGGGAGCGAGGGTTAGGCCCTAGAAGAAGCCTCCCTCAGTACGCTTATATCCTAAGAGTGTAGTTAGCTCCTCTTCTAGTTGTCTAGCTGATACTACAGTTATACAATACTGTCCTCTTGGGGAGCTAGCTATGACTTGGGAGGTGCCTTCAGGCATTATAACTACGTCTATGTCGTCGTAGCCGAAGGGCTTATGGATGTCGACCATCGCAAAGTCTAAATCCATCAATGCATCGAAGATTTCTTGGCGCGTTTGCATAACATCAGGAGCTATATAATTCTTTATTCTACACCAAGGCGGCTGGCTTCGTCAAAGGCCAGCGAGCGAAGCAGGGCCGACACCTTGAGGCCGCGCTGGCGGGCAGAGAGGGGCATAAGGGAGCTACTTATTTAGACCCAGTGTTTCTACTACGTACTCGCTACGGCCTAGCTTGGCTGCCCTAGCTAAGTCGCCTAGCTTCTCATACTCAGCATCGGTGAAGGAAAGGCTATGCCCACGCTTTATGCGGCTAGCGTCTTTTGTCGGGCGGCCTACGCCGGGCTTTTGAGTGTCTTTCATGATGAGGCAAAGATACTAACAAAAGTTCATTTTCTTAATTAAGAAAATAATTTAAAAATTAATTCGTTAATAGTTTTCTTAATCAAGAAAACTACGTATATTTGTCATGTTCTCAAAGGGAGAACACTTCACCGACTAGACCGCAAAAAGGCCAGCCGCACTAACGACTGACCTAGTTGCAACAGCCCTTGCAGGGGCTGCTACGAGGTGGGGACAACTACATCCCCTAACCACCCACAAAATTACATGAAAAATGTAATGACCGGGCAAGTGACTGCACTAACAGCCGCCGCCCAAACCCTCTCCGCCCACCGTTGCAGCATTATGAATATGCTGGTGGGCTGCCCCCTCATCACCACGGCCGAGTACGACACGGCCATGCAACGCACCCTGGCCTGCCAGGAGTTGGCTAAGCTGCAGCGTTGGTACCGCAACTGCGCTCGGGAGATTGCCCGCCGCCAAGAAGGGTCGCCGGTAGCGGCCCCCCTTACCTACGCTACGGCCGAGCAAGTGCAGGAAATTCAGCGCCTGGTCAATAACGTAGCCATTACCCGCCCGGAAAAGACGCGGGCGCTGCTTCCCCTCAATCGCTACGAAGAGGCGGCCGCGAAGGCGCTCATTGGCGAGCTGTGGGCAAAGATTATTGCCCGCACTGGCTACCCTGCGCCCCCGGCCGATGGGTGGAGCAAAGGAACTGCTGTGTATTATTCTGCTACTGCTTAACCCCTAAGAAGATGCACTTACAACACCAACCCTTCGGCGGCCAGATAGCCGCCGAAGGCGAGGCGCTACTGCGCCTAAAACGTCCAACAATGGAAGACGTGAAAGCGGGCTGTTATGCTGCTTTCACTGTCTGCGCCGACAGTGGCCAGCAAACCTACTATGTGCCAGCGCGCCACGCCATCTGGCTGTTGCTGTCCTTGGGGCAGCAACTCACTGACTACCAACTAGGCGCGGTGGCAAGAGGCCATGCCTACCGAGTAGAGTATCACGACTGCCAAAACGCGCTCGTGTTGGGCGTGTACGCACCTCAGCAGATGAAGCGGTTTTACCGCGGTATTGCGCAGTTTTATAAGAAAATGTGCAAGTGGTTGCAACGCGACCGGCTGCGCCTAGCGCGACGCAATGAAGAAATAGGGCGCTTGCTTGACTTTTTGAACCAAGCCGAAGAGCACACAGCTGCGCTAACTATTTGGGAAGGGGGGCTAGCACTATGAAAACGCGCCCACACATTCGCTTTGCCCTTCGCTTAAGTAAGCCATTCACGCCCGCCACCCGCACCCCCGAAAGTTCGGGCAGCATTTGCTGCTCTATCACGGTGCGAGGGAAGACAACCATTTTCTCTACTGGCCTAGTCACTAGCTACGGCCTATGGGACAGCCACGCCCACCGCGTACTAGGTCGCTCTATCCCTGCCCGACAGGCCAACGAGCAGATAGCTAAAATAACCGACCGGCTCAACGACCTGGCCGCCGATTTAGACCGCCAGGACAAGGCGATAACTGCTGTTCGCCTGCGGCAGCTTTACCAGCGAAACGGGGCTAGCTTCAGTATGCTAGAACTATACCGCGCCTTTCAACTAGAGCGCAAAACACTAGTAGGCATTGAAATTAGCCCTGCCACGGTGCGCAAGGAGACAGTGCGCTACAACCGCCTAGCCGAGTTTTTGGCGGCTCACAAGCTCACCGACCTACGGCCCGAAGAGTTTACCACCAACCTAGCTGATAAGCTGCTGTACTGGCTCCAAAAGGAGCGGAGCCTGAAGCGTAATTCGGCCAATAACATTATCAAGACGGCCGGCCAAGTGCTGCGCTGGGGCGTGCGGCGGGAACATCTCGACAAGAATCCCTTGGCGCTGTATCAGCTTAAGAATACGGCCTCCGAAGATATTAAGTATCTGACCGTGGGCGAGCTTGCGGACCTCTCGACTGCTAGGCTAGCAATCGCCTGCCTAGAGCGGGTGCGCGATTGCTTTGTTTTCCAATGCTGGACGGGGCTGGCCTACGCCGACCTAGCCGCCCTTGATTTAACGGCAGTCGAATACCACCGGCAAGCAGATGAAACGCTGCTTCGGGTGCTTCGGGTGCGCCGAGCAAAGTCTACCACGTTCAAGGGCTACGAGTGCGTAATACCACTGCTGCCCGAAGCCGAGCGGATTCTTGCCCTGTACAACGACCGGCTGCCGGTGCCCACTAATCAGGTTTACAACCGCTACTTAAAGCAGGTAGGTGAGTTGTGCGGGCTGGCGGTGGATAAAATGACTACCCACGTCGGCCGGAAAACGGCGGGAACGCTGCTTTTCAATCTGGGGGTGCCGTTGCCCGTGGTGAGCAAAATCTTGGGCCACGCCAATACGATTATCACGCAGCAGCTTTATGCTAAGCTGCTAGATACGACGGTAGTAGACGCGCTTAGTGGGCTATTCGGGGCGGGGTTAGCGGCTGAACTACCCCCACCGCTGCCGCTCCCTCTGGCAGTGTCTACCGAGTTGCGGCCTGCCCGGCGCTTATTCATTGCCCCTAGCCAAGTTCAGAAAGGAGGGGCTGCGCTATGAAAACGCGGGTAGGTATCGTGCTTTGGCACAGAACAGATAAGGTCAACAAGCAAGGGCTCGCGCCCTTGTCTTGCCGCCTGACGGTGCGCGGTAAGCGAGCCGAGATAAGTACTAATATTCGGGTTGCTCCGAATGAGTGGAGCGGGACGCGCAAAAAGGTGCTGGGCAATTCCGCCGAAGCGAAGCGGGCAAACAGCTACTTGCTGCAAATGCAGAATGAGCTAGAAGACTTAATAGCCGACCTCGACCGGCAAGGCAAGCCTGTAACGGCACAGGGGTTGGCTCGCCTGCATAAGCGGGGCAATACGCCTAGTATGACAGTATTGGCGTTGTTCGAGGCATTTCTAGGGGAGCGCAAGACGCTGGTAGGTACAGAGATAGCCCCTAATACGATTAGGCATAACAAAGTGTGCTACAACCGCTTGAAGGACTTTTTAGAGGCCCACCGCCTCACAGAGCTACTAGCCGAAGAGTTCACCCACAACCTAGCCGACAAGGTAATTCACTGGCTAATGGGGGAAAAGGGTTTCAAGCGGGTATCAGCTAACAAGATAGTGCAACGATTTGTGCAGGTGTTGCGCTGGGGTATTCGGCGGGAGCATCTAGAAAAGAATCCGCTAAACCTATACAAATTCAAAGGTCAGGCCCCCGGCAAAATCAAGTTCCTGAGCGTGGGCGAACTAGCAACCTTATCCACTATTGAGTTAGAAGATAATGGGTTGGGGCTGGCCCGCGATTGCTTTGTTTTCCAATGCTGGACGGGCCTAGCGTATGCTGACTTGGCAGCGCTGAACATGAAACGGGACGCGCAATACTACACTGATAAAGAGGGTATTATGCGGCGAGTGCTACGGATTACGCGGGCTAAAAGCGCCATTGGGCGCGGCTATGAGTGCGTCATTCCGTTGCTGTCCGAAACTGAGCGGCTACTTGCCCACTACGAAGACGCGCTGCCTGTCTTTACCAACCAAGCCTATAACCGGCTGCTAAAGGAGCTGGGGGTACTGTGTAGCATCGATGCCGAGAAAATGACTACCCACACGGGCCGTAGAACGGCAGGCACCTTATTCTTTAACATGGGTATTCCGCTGCCCGTGGTGAGTAAGATTCTAGGGCATGCCAACACGCTAATAACTCAGAAGCTATACGCGGAACTGCTTGATACCACCGTGATGGATGCGTTTGCAGGCATGTTCGGCGGTCAGGCAATCGGCCCTAGCTCTACCCCTTACCAGCTTTCCCTATGACGCGGGCCAATTGGATTGCCCAGCAGCACGGCCGTGCTGCTGGGCAATTTCTTTTACCAGGTATTCGGTTTGACCATCTGGCTATTACCTCATTTCAATGTAACTTGTAGACAGCCCATCACCCCGGACAATCCTTCTACATGGCCGACCCCGCCTCGCTTGTTTACTCCTCCGCTAACCCTGGCCTAGCTACCGTACTGACCAGTGGTCTCGGGCCGCTACACGAGTTGATGCGGCAGGAATACGCGCGTCAAAAACAAGCAGCAGCAGCGACCAAGACCAAAGCGGCTGCGGAAAAATTGCAAGCGCCGCCAAAGTTTGATATGAAGGGCAGTGAGTGGTTTCAGCCCCTGACTAATGCGCGAGCACAGGGCCTTTACCCAAAGGCCCTAAAGCGCTATCAAACAGAGCCCTTAACTGAAGCTAGATTTGGTAATGCGGCCGACGAGGCAGAACACAACGGCATGACGGCCCAAGAGCTGGCCGTTGGCAATGAGTTTACCAAGGCCATTTCAGAAGCTGAGAAGAACAACCTAGACAAAACGAGGGTCGCGCAAGGTATTGAGCGCATGAGGTTTGATGAGAATGGGAAAATGCGGGATGCCCACGAAATTGACCTAAAAGAACTTGCGGGGCAACACACAAATGCCGACTACATCAATGCTGGCGCAACAGTCGAGGGCTTTCTGAAAGGCATCTCCCAAAAGCAGGAAACTGACTATACCACGGCGGCCCGCACCGGGCGAGCCGGCATGTTTCGGTCTTCTGCCAGTAACATTTTTGCCAGCGACGACCAAGGTAAAACCATCTACACCCTCGATGGCCGGGGTAATCGGGTACCGAAAATTGCCAACATTCAGGCCTTAGAGCAGGCGGCCTTACAAAATCCACAAATGGCGGCCCTGCTGCGGCGCAATCAGGAAAATGGGCAAAAGCCCACCGCCTCGCTGCTGATGGGCCTGGGTCCCGAGCACGTCACCGACGACCAATTGGAAGCCCTCAACGCGCAGACGGACCAACAAACCCCCCATGCCCGCCAGGCATTGGCTGACCTAGTGCGGCCCTACGGTACGCTGGTCGCCAAGCAGCGGGAGCTTTCGGCCCTGGCTATTCCTCGGCCGCCGGCTGGCAGCAAGCCCAAGTTTACCGTGCTGCCAAATACCGAGGGTGGCGCGGCGGGCGTAGGCGTTGCCAACGACCAGGGCCACCCGGTTAAC
This sequence comes from uncultured Rhodanobacter sp., assembly GCA_964657755.1. GTDB lineage: Bacteria > Bacteroidota > Bacteroidia > Cytophagales > Hymenobacteraceae > Hymenobacter. The sequence continues at coordinate 25,622 of CAZZWL010000026.1, read as the reverse complement.
TACCCCAGCACCTACGTCGGCCAAGCCCCGCAGAAGCAGAAGCCCGATGGCGATATTGTCCCGTTTGCCCGAGTGGGCGCGGTACACAACCAGTTTATTCGGCAGATTCCTGGCCAAGCCGACGAGTTGATAACCAACAACAGCGAGCCGCAGGACATGCAGTATGACAAGCACTTTACGGCGCTTGTCACGCCCTCCGGCAAACTCATGCGGCCCCATAACGAGGCCAGTATGAGCCCCGAGCAGCTGCACGCCTTCTGGCGCACGCAGCGCGAGCGGGACCCGCGACTCACCATTGAAACCGTTATCAATGGCAGCCCTGTGAAAGGTAAGAATGAGCTTGGTGACCGCAATGGGATTGCCGACCAGCTCGCTGCGAAATACTCCGACTTGTCGGAAATGGATTTAAGAAGGAAGCCCGTTCCTAGTCGTGCGGAATTACTCAAGGAAGCCGACGACTTGATTGCCAAGCAGAATGCTACGTATCAGTTTGTGTACCGGGGCGGCACCAAGCGCGAGATTGACAACTACGCCCCCGGAGCCTACAACGGCAAAGAGAAGGCGGCTGAGATAGAACACGCCCGCGCCGCCGCTGACGCGGCCTCTAAGCCTGGTTCCGGCCCTAAGCTGACCGGACCCGCCGCTGCGCTGCATGCCCTTCAGGTGCCCGCCGCCGAGCCGGCTGTGTCAGATGCCCACGCGGGAGCCAATCGTTTTCGCAAGCCTAAGTCCGACCCCCTGGGTTTCGGCGCAGAACAAGCCTCTTCCAGTCGCAAGGAGCCCCGAACTGAGAATGGCGTAAAAATGACTGGTGGTAAGAACTGGTAGTAAAAGCCTAATTGACTGGGGGCCTGCATCCCCTAAGCCGAGCCCAGGGGGAGCGAAACGAAAGTGGTAAAAGCCTGCTTTAAATTCCTCAAACGCCTAAAGCTCGGACCTACAAAACCTACAAAAGTAGTTCTGTAGGTTTTGTAGGTCCGAGCTTTCTATATCTGGGGGTTTTTAAGCCACGGATTTACCCTGGTCCCGGTTGTAGGAAAGCGCGTACTGGTCTTTGACCAGCAAGTAGTTCGTGGGTGAACTTGTGCTAGCCACCGCCCCACTAGGGTTGCCCAGGGCTAGATTATCGTCGCGGCCGGCGGTCGCAGTAGGCGTCAGGTCGTCGGTTTTGGCGCAGGAAACGGCCAGCAGCGTCAGTGGGGCTAAGGCTCCCGTGCGGGTAAGCAGGTAGTTCATCCGCGCAAAGGTGACGCCGGGCGCGCGTAGTTTTAACCGCGGCCCTGCGCCAGCAGGCTCTCGTTTCTCGCCCCGCTCCATGCGTTTCTACCTACTGCTGGCGCTACTCAGCCCCCTGAATAGCCCAGCGCTCCCCTCCGCCCCGGCTTCCGCGCTCCACCGCCTAGCTGCCCCGCCTGCGTTCACGCTGCCCTTCGAGTTAGTGGGCGGCGTTATCGTGCTGCGCAACCTGCGCTGCAACGGGCAGCGTGGCGACTTCGTGCTCGACACGGGCTGCACGTATGCCTTGGTAGTCGAACAGGCTGCCTTTGCGAGCCAGTTGCGCCCCAGCGCCACTCAGGGGCTCAGTGCAGCTGGCGCGGTGCCCCTCCACGAGGTGACCATCACCGAGTTGGGCTTTGGCCCGGCGCGCCCGACCCAATCGGTACCGGCCCTCTCGCTGGCGGCCATTCGGGCCGTTGTGGGGCCGCGGCTGCTCGGGCTCATCGGCACGGGACTACTCCGGCATTATGAAGTCGTGCTGGACTACACCCACCACCGACTGAGCTGCTACCCCCTAGATGCGCCGTCAGCCCGGCCCTTTACGCGGCGCGACTCGGTGGCTTTCACGCTGCAGAAAGGCTGGCCCATCGCCGTGGCCTTTATCGATTCCGTGCCGGTGCAACTACTCTTGGATACCGGGTCCGGCGACAATCACCTCGATGCCGACTTCGCGCAGAATCTATCGGCCGGTACCCGCCCGAGGCAGACGACCCGCGAAACGCTGCTCGCGCCGAGCGGCCGGGTAGAAGCCCAACGTGCTAAGCTGCCTCTGTTACAGGTGGGGGCTACCCAGTGGCAAAACATACCGGTGGTGTTGGCCCCGCCCGTGCACTACCAGAGCGGGCGGGCGCTCCCCTACCAAGGCGTGCTGGGTAATGTATTCTTCAGCCAAGCTTCGCTGGTTAGCTTTCATTTCGGCCGCCAGCAGCTCTATCGCTTGGTGCCCCGGCACGCGCCTGCTCCAGGCCCCAGCGCGCCCTAGCTCTGGGCTGATTTATAGCGTCGGTAGTGCCCGCTGCAACTGCTGCTGGAAGCTGGTCACGTCGGGCCGGTAGTCCGCGTCGTCGATTACCTGCTGCAAGGGCACGTACTGCACGAGGCCCTCGCCCGTGGGGGCGCCCACCTGAAAAGCCAGCAGCTGGTACTGCCAACCGGCTGGCGGCCGGGTGAGCCGCACGACAAACGTAAGGACTACGCCCGCGTGGGCGAGGAGGAGCACAGTTGTTTTATTAGTTATTCAATGAAAGGCTTTATCTGTCTTCGCATCAAGTTATTATATACTTGTAAATATTCAACTCCTAGAGAAGAAAGCATTGTATAACATTCAAATCTTCTCCATTGATTTTTAAAGCGATGGCCAGTACTATTCCATTTTATGGAGAAAATTCCAAAAATAGAATGAATAGTTATTAGTTGGAGGGAGAAATTTGCCACTATATTTGACCGCCTTCCTGATTAACGTCTAATCTGAAGGGCCCTAATATGGGGGGTACCATGTTTCATTCTTATTCATCAGAATTCAGCTCATGCCCACTCCTAACGATGTGTCCATCAATAATTATACTTCCAACAATTTGTTTGGATTTGTAACTAATAACACATGGAACTGCTGCGATTATCCTCAGGCAGGTAGCGTAGTTGGTTTCATTAAAGCAAATACCACTTTTTCGCTGGCGATTTGCAGAACGGGTGGCCACGGCTGCAATGGGGACCAAGGAACTTTCCAATTGTGCCTTACAAGTCCGAACGGCATGCTATTTATTAACTTAAATCTCGATGGCGATGGAGCCTTAGGAGGCATTGGGCAAAGTTGGACATATAATTCCGGCGTAGCCAGTGGGCAGTTATGCGTCGCCCAAAGCTCCAATACCCTTATTATTTGGCAAGTACCCTCTTTCGTTCCCCCTCCGGACTTGTGGCTAACGCCCAGAGCGCCTTATGGCAAAGAAGTGGACGGCCTTGACATTCTTTTGCCGAACGAGGCGGTTTCCGATATAACGGTATGGGGGTCAGCAGCGCAGACCACACAATACAACTGCTTAGCCTGGGCGGTTGGCAACACGAATGCACCAGCGCTCCTTGGTAAGGACAGTGAACCCACAAAAGCAGAGGTGCTTGCGTTCATGTCACAACAAGGCATCTCGGAAGTGCCAAAATTCGACGAGACGACGGTAAACATCATAGGCTGGGGCAGCCCTATTGATGGGCTCGTGCGGCACTTTAGCGTTCTCATGGGTTTTACAAACGGGAGCGTGAGTTGGTCCAGCAAGCTTGGATACAAGGTGAACCCCGAGAATCCTGCGGTAGGGCTTCTTGTCTCTCATAGTATAGACGCCCCGTATGGTGGGCCTTATTACGAGACTTTAATTTTCTTTCACAACCCGAACGGTTTTATACCGCTTCCTGAGTAAGCGTAGTCTACCTTGCGCACTTTATATTCCCACTTGCAACAATCTCAATTATGGCAAACAGTCAGAATGTAGTTCTTCAAAATAATTCCCCGGTTGGAATGTACGGGTTCATCACCAACAATACGTGGAATTGCTGTGATAATCCTGTCCCTGGCCAGGTGGTGGGTTACATTGCAGCGACACAAGCACAGAATTTGATGATTTGCCGAAAAGATGGCCACGGTTGCAACGACAACCAAGGCTATTGTCAGTTGGGGTTAGTGAATGCCTATGGTTTGCTAACCATAAACTTAAACTTTGACGCCGATGGAAATTTATGGGCCATTGGCACCCAGACGTGGCAAGATTTCGGAACGAGCACAAAAGACTATGGCGAACTAGCCGTATCCCAAAACGCGAATACCCTCACGTTGACTTATGCCACTACTTGAGTAACCATTTAGTGGATGAGCGTTTTTACTTTACAAAAAGCCCGGGCCACCAGCTTATCCTTCCCCAAAACTCAAACGCCCTTCCGGCCATGCGGCTGGAAGGGCGTTTTTGCGTGGTTGCCTATTTGGTTTGCCGCTTTTCAAGCAGGGTCAGCCAGCATGTGTCACCGCGGAGAAGTCGGAAAAGATTTGGGTAAGGACAAGGCCGGGCGGTCGGGGCTTTATGGTTATTTAATATCCAAGCTACTGTTCACAATGTGAGCGAGAGCATGCTAATATTTCAGAAGCTTGGCGCAGAGCATCCTGTTGACCCTCATCGCTATCAATTTTGTCCCATTCTACAGCAACAAGAGTCGCATTAGCCAAACGCTCAGGTACTTCATGGCTGGGAGCACACAAATAAATATTTCCCAAGAAAGTAGCAGGCTTATGAGGGTCGTAAGTAACGACTACACAACGCTCCGCTGTTAAGACAGCCCAAGCTGCACGAAGTCGGGAGGCGGCGAAAAGAGCTTGCGTTTTCATGAGCAAATATTTTTACGTAGTTTTCTGATTTCCACCTTAATAGCACCTTTCGTTTTTATTTAAGTTGCTAGAGCAATGCAATTCATAACAAAAGCAAGCCCCAAAAAGAGCCTTTAAAAACAAGTTTTACGAAGAATTGTCCTCTAAGGTAACAAGTCAAGGTTAATTGTTGCGTTGGCCTGGATATCGGTCATTAAACTCATCCTCCAAGCGTTCTTCAGTCAAAGCCAAGTGGTACCTCTGAGCGAAGTTGAAGACATTGATGACCATCGCTAGTAGCGATAAAATACAATAAAATAAGAGAAACGAAAGGATAGGAATAGCTAGGTTATTTATTGTGGCTGCTTGGTTATAGAGTGTTCCCACAAGTCCATCGCCTTTCACCAAAGGTATCGTTAGAGTGAACTGGGTAATTAATGAAATAACGAGAGTAACGACCTGTGTGTATATGGTCAATGCAAAGATTGAACTCAGCATTTGAAATAAGCTAGTCCGCTGACCTGGGATAACACGAGTAGAGGATTTCAATAAATCATTATTGCCAAAACCTATTAAAATAGTGTAGCCGCCAAGTAAAAAACCCAATAAGTTGGGCAATACGGATACACCAATATCGACAATCTGCTTCAGCACTACCGCGCAATTAAGATGGGCCTCTTTCACTGTTACGAAAAGGCACATTGCCAGGAAAGCTGGGGCGATGGAAGCACGAAGAATGTTCCCTTTTGAATATATTGCTATAATCCCAGGAAGTCCCATCCGGTGCTGTTTGGCCATGCGCGCCAAAACGACATCGGTTTGTTGCTCAATTTCTAATCTTCGACGCTCAGGATTGTCATCCATGACGACTATTCTCTAGGGAATAATGACTTTAGTTTGGCGTATATATCTCTTACTACGCCGGCAGCACTTGTGGATATCACTGCTTCCTCTCGTGGGTGTTCATCAGTAACAACGGTGCGTCCACGTTTCCCTGGGCTCTTAGCGTCGACTATAGTGGCACGTACTTTACCATTGCTTTGCGCGAGTTCGACCGCTCCTTGCAGGAACGGAATCTTGTCGACATCTAACCCCTCTGTTGATTCGTCAGCAATCGCAGTCATTACCAACCTGCGCATATTTCCGGACTTCATAGTACGGTCGACATCAGCTGCGCTCTCCTTTGACATATCGTTGTTAGTGTAAGTCACCTCAACCTCCACACGTTTGATGCGCGGAGCATCCAGAATCTCTTTGAACGTATCACCGCTCTGCTCAATATCTAAGTCAAGGATTTGACCTGTATTCAAGACACCTCTCAAAGCTTTGTCAAAGTAATCGTAAGCCTGCTTAATGGATACGGGCGCCCCATTTTTTTTAATTGCTAAACGGTGATTTTCAGGACTAAAAAAGAATAGTACATCACGGGGGTTTGTCCCACGATTCGCCGTAATCCCCTCCTGCTGGTGTTCCTCTTGGTCTGGCTCTTCTAAATTAAGCAGCTTATCAGACGTCACAGGAGTGTAACGAGTCAGGTAGCCCCACAGCATTGTATTATCTCCTATACGCTCTGTAAGAACCCGCTTCATTATGATACCCACATTTGGACTCACAATCACTGCTTGTCGGTTTCTGCTCGCTGCTAACTTGGTTATGAGCGCTACGTAATCATCTTTAGATGCTTCTTTGGCCCCTGGCATTCGAAGCTTCACATTAAGCAGATTGAAAGTGGTCTTTACAGAAGCGTCTTGCTTGGCCATACTGGTTGCAACTGATTTTAGCTATCAAAATAAGAAAAGCCCGTGCGCCTGGCAGAGCGCAACGGGCTTAGCCTCCAGCCGCGATTCGGCCAGTGGTGAAGTCGGAAGCAGCGTCTGCCAACGCGCACCTGTGAAAGGTGTCCAAATATACACGGGTTTAGTAATATTGACGTAGCCTAACACCTGTGTCCTATGCTCACCCACCGCCGTCATCGCTACCTCACCCGCTGGCCACGTCGCCTCGCCTTTGCCTTAGCGCTGGCACTGCTGCTAGCCGCAGCCTGGTACGGTTGGCAAGCCTGGCATCCTATCAAATCAGTGCGTGGACCAATTGGCCAACTAGCATGCTACCCCTTCACCCCCGAAAAACCTTACGTTCAGTGTCAAGACTGCTCGATGCATCTCACTAACTTCAAAAAATAAGCCGTGTACCCCTACGTGTACCCTGAACAAAGGAAAAGGCCGTTTTCACTAGGAAAACGGCCTTTTTAGTAGCGGGGACTGGACTCGAACCAGTGACCTTTGGGTTATGAGCCCAACGAGCTACCAACTGCTCCACCCCGCATTGTTTGGGAGTGCAAAGGTAGTAAAAATTATCAGTACCGCAAGCGCTCGGACGCGAAAACGCTGCTTGGCAACCTGACTGGCTGATAATCAGCCTAAAAATTTTAGGTGACGTGGGCTCGCGTGGTAGGGGTAGGGGGCGGCGGCCTGGCCCGGCGGGCCGGCGTTGACGCGGCGGGTGGCTTAAGCGCACCGGGCCGGGCCGGTATCTTTGTCCTTTACCTACTCGCATGGACACGCTGCACCTCGATGACTTTCTGGATATTACGTACCGGCCCGACCTCGATGTGCTAGTGGCGCGCTGGCTGCGGCCAATCAATTTATCGGAGATGCGGCGCGGCTACGATGCCCTACTGGTCGAAGCCCTCAAAGGCTGCCGCCAGCGCTGGCTGCTCGACGTACGCCGCCGCCTCAATACCCACCTGGTGGGCGCGCAGTGGATGGTGAGCACGTTTTTGCCGCAGCTGGGCCCGCGCCTGGGCGGACGCACCCGGCTGGCCTACCTGCTCGGCCCGGAGTACCTGCGCGACGAAGCCGCCGACGCGGCTTTTCCGCCGCCCGGCTATTTTGCGGGCCAGTCCTTTGTGGCCGACCGCTTTATTGAGGAGCAGGCGGCCATTAGCTGGCTGCTGGCCGCTGACAGGCGGGAGTGAACACGGCCCCCGCCGGCATTACTACCTGGTGGCCTGCGCCGCTAAGCTGCTTCCTTTTGCCTTCTACCCGCTAGTTATGTCGCCCAAACGCCCCGCCGCCCTGGCTTTTATTTTCGTTACTATTCTCATCGACGTTATCGGGCTGGGGGTCTGCATTCCGGTGTTTCCGAAGCTGATTGAGCAGCTCACGGGGGAGGGCGTGAGCCGGGCGTCGCAGTACGCGGGGTGGCTGTCGTTTGCCTACGCGGCGGCGCAGTTTGGCTTTGCGCCGGTGGTGGGTGGGCTGTCCGACCGCTTTGGGCGGCGGCCGGTGCTGCTGGCCTCGCTGCTGGGCCTGGGCTGCGACTACATTTTCCTGGCCCTGGCCCCCACCATTGGGTGGCTGTTTGTGGGGCGCGTCATCGCGGGCATCACGGGGGCCAGCTTCACCACGGCCACGGCCTACATTGCCGACGTGAGCACGCCCGAGAAGCGGGCCCAGAACTTTGGGCTGGTGGGGGCGGCCTTCGGGCTGGGCTTCATCATTGGGCCGGTGCTGGGCGGACTATTTGCGCACTGGGGGCCGCGGGTGCCGTTTGTGGTGGCGGCGGTGCTGAGCCTGTGCAACTTCCTCTACGGCTTCTTTCTGGTGCCCGAGTCGCTGGCCCCGGAGCGGCGCCGGCCCTTCGAATGGGCGCGGGCCAATGCCGTGGCCTCGCTGGTGCGGCTGGGCAAGTACCCGCAGATAATCGGGCTGGTGGTGGCCCTGGTGCTGCTCTACCTGGCCGGCTCGGCCACGCAGTCGGTCTGGACGTTCTACACTATCCTCAAATTTCACTGGACTGAAACCCTGATTGGCTACTCGCTGGGAGCCGTGGGGGTAGGCGCGCTTATTGTGCAGGGCGGGCTGGTGCGGGTGGCCATTCCGCGGCTGGGCACGGCGCGGGCAGTAGCAGTAGGCATGGTATGCTATATCCTTGGCTTTGTGCTGTTTGCCTTTGCCTCGCAGGGCTGGATGATGTTTGCCTACACGGGGGTGTTTGCGCTGGGCGGACTGGCCGGGCCGGCCTTGCAGGGCAGCATCTCGGGCCAGGTGCCGCCCGATGAGCAGGGCGAGCTGCAGGGCGCGCTCACCTCGCTCATTAGCGCCACGGGGGTAGTGGGGCCGCTGCTGATGACCACGCTCTTCGCCTGGTTTACCCGGCCGCGGGCGCCGCTTTATTTTCCGGGAATGCCCTTTCTGGTGGGGGCGCTGCTCACGCTGGTGGCGCTGGTAGTGGCGGCCGGGCCGCTGCGCCGGCTGCCCGGCGCGGTGCCCGTGCCGGCGCCGCTGCCCGAGGCGGGGGTAGGGGTACCCGATGGGCACTAGCTTACGTTAGAATCAGTTAGCAAGCCTGCCTCTCTCTGCTGCCCAATGCCTGACCAGTCCCATAACCCCCCGCTGCTGGAGCTGACTTCGCGCCCCGACCTGGGCGTGCTCATGGGCCGCTGGCAGTACCAGCCGGCCCAGCCGGCCGAGCTGCTCCCTTGCTACCAGCAGCTGGCCGACCTGGCCCTGGCCACCGGCTGCCGCTTCTGGCTGCAAGACCTGCGCCGCCGCGCCGCGCCCGACCAGGCAACCAAGCGCTGGCTGCTGGACGAGTACTACCCCGCCGTGGCCCGCCACTTTGGCCAGCGCCTGTACGTGGCCTACCTGTTTAGCCCCGCTATGCACCGCCAAGTAGTGGACGCCCCCGACTACGCCCCCCCCGAGGCCTACGTAGGCAGCCCCTACGCCCTCGATTTTTTTGGCGATGAGGGCGCGGCCGTCCAGTGGCTGCAAGCGTACCAGCCCACCGGCACCGGGCCGGCCTGATGGGCGGGCGCTACGCCGGGCCAGGGGAGTAGGCACGCGCAGCCGCGGCGCCTACTCCGGGGAATTGGGTGCCTTTGTAAAAAATTTAGGTAGCAGCAAACCTCGTTTCCAGCCCGCTAAAGCCCTTTTTTTCGCGTTGGCAAAAAATTGACGCGGGTAATTTGCGGCCTCATTACGAATTTTTCGTAGTATTACGAAATAATCGTAATGACCCGTTATGGAACGCCTTACCCAACCCGAAGAAGACGCCCTGCGCGCCCTTTGGCACACCGGCCCCGCCTTCGTGAAGGACGTGCTGGAAGCCTTGCCCGCCCCGCGCCCGCCCTACACCACCCTGGCCAGCACCCTGCGCAACCTGGAGCGCAAGCAGTACGCGCGGGCCGAAAAGCTGGGCAACTCCTTCCGCTACGCGCCGCTGGTGAGCGCCGAGGACTACCAGCGCCGCTCGCTGGGCGCGCTGGTGCGCGAGCACTTCCGCGACTCCTACAAGGAGCTGGTGTCGTTTTTTGCGAAGGAGGAAAAAGTGAGCGCGGCTGACTTGCAGGAGATTATCCGGCTCATCGAAAACCAAAAGCCCGGGTAGTCATGGCGCCTACCCTCCTGTATTTGCTCCAGGCCAATGCCGTGCTGCTGCTGGTGGCGGCGGCCTACTACGGGTTGCTGCGCCGGCTCACGTTCTTCACCCTGAACCGCGCTTATTTGCTGGGCGCGCTGGTGTTTGCGGCCGTGTACCCAGCCCTGCCGGTGCTGGCGCTGCTGCCGGCGAGCGTGGCGCTGCCGCCCGCCCTGGTAGCGCACGCGGCCGGCCGGGTGGCAGCCGGCGCGGCGGCCCCTACCCCCGGTTTCGACTGGCAAGCCGCCGCGCTGGGGCTGTATGCGGCGGGCGCGGGCCTGTTGCTACTGCGCCTGCTGGCCCAGCTGCTGAGCCTGGCGCGGGTGCGGCTGCGCTCGCGGCCAGTCGTGGTGCTGGGCCAGCCGGTGCGGGTGCTGCCGGGCGCGGGCGGGCCGTTCTCCTTCGGCCGCACTATCTACTTGAGTGCGAGTAGCCTGGCCGATACGGCGGCCCTACCCCCCGCCCTGCGCCACGAGCAGGCCCACGTGCGCCAGTGGCACACCCTGGACGTGCTAGTGACCCAGCTGGCCACCGCCCTGGCCTGGGCCAACCCGGCCGCCTGGCTGCTGCGCCGCGCCGTGCTCGACAACCTCGAATACCTGGCCGACCAGGCCGCCCTGCGCACCGGCCTCGACCGCCGCGCCTACCAGTATAGCCTGCTGCGCCAGCAGCCGGGCGGCGTGCCGGCCCCGGCCCTGGCCTTTCATTTCTCCTTTCTCACCCTCAAAAACCGCATCACCATGCTCAACCAACCTGTTTCGACCACCCGCCAGCTCGGGCGTTATTTGGTGGCCGCGCCACTCGTGGTGCTGCTGGCGCTGGGCTACGCTGGGGCACGCGCCCAAACCGCGCCGGCTACTGCGCAGCCTGCTGTTTTCCATCCAAATATTCCGGCCAATGCGCTGTATTACCTGGATGGCAAACCCAGCACCAAGGAGGCCGTTGGGGAACTCCCCGCCAGCACTATTTTCGATATGGACATCATCCAGGACGAGCCTGATAAGATTAAGCGGGTTTTTGGGAATGCCACGGCAACCAGTGCCGTCATCATTACGACCAAGGCCAACGATAATGCGCCGGCCGTGCTGGCCCTGCGTGAGAAGGCTGATTTAGGCTCGGCCTACGTGTACACCCCGGCGCAGGCAAATGCGGTGGTACCCAAAGCCCTGGCCTACATTACCAGCCACTACCCCGATGCGCGGCTAAGCGGCCAGGTAATGGAGATGAAGAAAAAAAGCACCGGCGCCGTGAAATACCAGGTACAATTGGTGCGAGGCAAGCGGCCGTTCTACGCCTACTTCTCGCCGCAGGGCGACTTCCTGGGCGAGTAGCGCGGGGCCAACTCCTTTATTATAAATTACTTGTAGCTAGCCACTTGGTCTGGCGTAGACTTTCATTGCCTTTTCTCACCCTTCCTAACCCCGGTTTTCCATGTCTATTCAACCCGCTTCGCCTACCCGCCCGCTGGGCCGCCACCTGCTAGTTGCGCCCCTGGTAGTATTGCTACTGCTGAGCGCCGCGCCAACCCGCGCCCAGGTGGCGCCTACCCCCGCCCCGCTCCTGAAGCCCATGACGGAAAGCTTTGCTTATTTTATTGATAGTAAGCCAACTACTAAAGCCGAAGCTGAAAAAATTGACCCCGAGACTATTTTATTCATGGACGTAGTGAAAGACGCGGCCCAGAAAAAGCTGCTGGGCCAAGCCAGTGCCGATGGCGTGATGCTGGTCACGACGAAGGCCAACGCCAATATGCTGGCTGTAGTGGCTTTTAACAAGCGCTTCCCCCTAACGCCCGCCACGCCCGCGCAAAATGCCGCCGTAGCCGCCGCCAAGGCCTACGTGACCAAAACCTACCCCACCGCCAAGCTGGAAATGGTCGGCCCGGCGAAAGAGCAGCCCGGCCGGTACCGCGCCATTTTCACGGACCACGACCAGCGCCTGCAATTGCTGTTCGACGGCCAGGGCCAGCCGGTGAAGGAGTAGCCGCCTACCCCCAAGCAGCTACCAGTAGCGGAATTTATTACTTTAAAACCAACCAGTTAATTACTCGTATTTGATGCCCGTTCGTTTTTTGCAGCTGCTGCTGGTTGGCTGGTTTTGCTTGATGGGCTGCACCTTATGCCAGGCCCAGGCCGTGCTGAACCTGGGCCTGGAGCCGGGCGCCAACCACGGCCACCCGCTGGCGCTGTGGGCACAGCGGCGGGCGGCGGGCGCGCGGGTGCAGTTCGACAGCCTCGTGGGGCGGCAGGGGCGGGGTAGCCTGCGCCTGACGCTGGCCGAGGAAGACGAGCGGGTTTTTACCACCATTTACACCGCCGCCTTGCCGCTCGATTCGGTGCGCGGGCAGCTGGCCACGGTGAGCGGCTGGGTGCGCACGCGGGGGTTTCGGGGCCGGGCGGGCCTCTACGCCTTTGCCCACACCGCTACTACCGATGGCCTTGGCACCGACCGCGCCGCCGCCCTCGACTCGCTGCCGGCCGATATGGACTGGCGGCGCTTCGAGGTGCGCTTGCCGGTCAAGGCCACGGCCCAGGGCTTCGGTGTGGGGCTGCAAGCGTTTGGCCACGGCCGCGTGTGGTTTGACGACGTGCAGGTGCGGGTGGGGGGTAGGCGCGTGGGCACCGCGCCGCAGCTGGGCACCGAGGGCTTGTTCCTCACGGCCGCCGAAGCGCTCGCGCCCAACTGGGATTTTGAGCGGCCCCTACCCCCCCTGGCCCGGCCCAACCCGACCCAGGCCACCGCAGCCCTCGACAGCGCCCAGCCCCAGCACGGCCGCCGCTACCTGCGGCTGGTCCGCGTGGGGGCTGCCGGCCCGGCTCCGGCCGTGTACCTGGGTGCGCTCCGGCTCGATAGTGCGCTCATTGGCAAGACGTTGCAGGTGCAGGGCTACTGGCGGCTGGGCCAGCCCACGGCTCAGCCGGCCGAAGGGCCGGCCTTTGCCTACGCGCTGCTGAGTACGGACCGGGGCAGTAATTACGACAACGACTCGCCCACGAGCTGGAGCGCGGGCGGCTTGCAAAGCCTACCCCCGCTGCCCGCCCCTGGGCCGCAGTGGACCGCCTTTACCATCGCCATCGCCGTGCCCAACGACCGCGCCCGGCTGGTAGCCCTGGCGCTGAGCCTGCGCCTGCCCGGTGGCGCCATAGACATTGATAACCTGCATTTTACTCTGAATGGGGCGCCCTACGTGCCGGCGCCGCCGCCCACGCCGCCCACCCCCAGCGCCGCCGAAACGGCTTGGCTCCGCGCCACTGCCCGGCCGCTGCGCCTGGGCCCGCCGGCCACCGAGGCCACTGACCTGGCCGCGCTGGGCACGGCGCTGGCGTCGGCCCGGCTGGTGGGGGTAGGGGAGGTGACGCACGGCTCGCACGAGATTTTCACGCTTCACGACAAACTTATCCGCTACCTCATGGGGCAAAAAGGGTTTACGGGGCTGGCGCTGGAAGCCAGTCCCGTAGCCTGCGCCGCCCTCACCGAGTACGTGCGCACCGGCCGCGGCGACCCGGCCCGCCTGCTGGCCGCCCTCGACGGCTGGCCGGCCGCCGAGCTGCTCGACCTGGTGCGCTGGCTGCGGGCCTACCAGCAAGCCCATCCCGCTACCCCCCTGCTGCTGGCCGGCCTCGACGTACAGCAGCCCGAGCTGGCCCTGGCGGCCCTGGGCCAAGTGGTAGCGGCCGATGATGATTTTACCCAAAACCGATTGCGGCAGCTGGCCCGGCTGCTGGCCGCCGAGGACCCCAACCTGCGCCGCGCCCCCGACCAGCCCCAGGACTCGCTACTGGCCCCGCTGCGCCGACTGACCGCCGAGCTGAGCGCCGGCCTCGACACCCGCGCCAAGCTGCGGGGCCCCGTGAGCCTGGCGCTGCTGGCCCGCCAGCGCTACTACCTGCGCCTGGTAGCGCAGGGTGCCACCTGGCGGCGGCTGTCGGTTGGCCTGGCTTTCAACTACCGCCAGGCGTGCCTGGCCGAGAATGCGCAGTACCTAAGCCAGACCGAGGGCCCGGCCGGCGCCCCCGCCCGGCTGGTGCTGTGGGCCAGCAACGGCGCCGTGGCCAAGGCCCTCGACCCCGAAGAGCACCCGATGGGCGAGTGGCTGCGCGCCACCCTGGGCGCGGGCTATGCGGCCCTGGGCCTGGCGCTGGGGCAGGGCCGCTACGCGGCGCTGGACCCCGCCGGCCACTGGGCCCCGGCGCCGCTGGCTACCCCCCCGCCCGGCACCTACGAGGCCTGGCTGCGCACCGGCCCGCCCGCCAGCTGGCTGAGCCTGAGCCGCCTGGAGCTGACGAACGAAAACGCCTGGCTGTTCCAGAGCCAGCTGCGGCGCGACCTTGGCCGGCCGGCGGCGCGCAATCAGTTCAGGCTGCACAACCTACGGAGCGAGTTCGACGCAGTGGTGTTTTTGCGGGATTCGACGCCGGCGCACTTTTTACCTTAATCCTTTCACCATCAGATGAAAACCTACCCTTTCGCGCTGGCGCTGGCCAGCTGCCTGGCGGCGCGCGCCCAGTCTCCGATTACGATTAGCGGCACCTTGCCGGGCTGCGCCGACTCCACTACCGTGACGGTGGCCGAACCCATTGCGGGCGGGCGGCTCAATTATTTCTTTACCGAAACGCCCAATGAGGCGCTGGTGCGCGGCGGGCGCTTTCGGTACCAGCTGCACGGCACGCCCACCAGCCTGCTGCTGCTGCAAGGCAAGTGCGCGCCACCCAACTGGGTGTATGTGGAGCCGGGCGCGCAGGTGAGTTTTAGTAAGACTGAGGCGGGTGCGGGCCGCGCCACGTACACTTTTAGCGGGACCAATGCGGCGGCCAACGACCTGCTGGCCAACGGAAAGCTCCTGAACAACGGCCCCGCTGACCAGCAACGCGTGGTCGCGGTTCTCGGCACGGCCTCCACGGCTGCGGCTATGCTACCCCTGCTGCAAGGCATGGCGCAACCCAGCCTCGACCAGCTCGACGCGCTATACCGCCAGCACCAGATTTCGGCCACTTGCCATGCCTACTTGCGCGCCGAAACCGAGCAGCGGCTCTTGAATTGGACAAGCGGGCTGCTGGGGTCTTATTTGACAGACTCCACTACCTCGCCCCTGCACTTAACCATGCGCCAGCCGGAAGTGCGCAAGCTAGTGACGCAGCTTTTTACGCTTTATAACCCCGACTTACCCCGTTATCGGTTCAGTACCCTGGGCACGGACCGGGAAAAGGCGGCGCTCATTCGGCGCGGCCTGCTGGCGGGGCCGACGCCGACCAGCCACTTGTGGGAGGGCTTTCACAAGCAGCTGGCGGGCGTCGATTCACGCCTGGAAGACTTCGACTACGCCTCCCTACCCGCCCAGGAACACGGCGTGGGCAATGCCATTCTGAACGCTGTCGCGATAGGTACCATCAACCCCACCGACCTGGCCGCCGTGGTAGCGGCCTACCGGCAGCGCTTCCCAGCCAGCCCTTACGCGCCGGTGCTGGCCCGCGCCGTGGCCCGTGCCCAGGTCAAGCCCGCAGTGGCCACTGTACCAGCCGTGCCCTTTGGCCAGTATACTGCGGGGGCCGGGGGAGTAGCTTTTAACGCCGCGCCGGGCCTCGACACGGTGCGCACCCTCCGTGGGCTGGTGCATGCGCTACGGCCGGGCCGGGCGGTGTTCGTCGATTTCTGGGCCACGTGGTGCGCGCCGTGCATCAGCGAGTTTTCACACGAGCCCGCGTTGCATAAATTTCTGACTGACAATGATGTAGACATCCTCTACATCTCCATCGACCAGCCGGGCCTGCGCGAGAAATGGGCCACTATGGTGGCCAAGTACCGCCTGCAAGGCTACCACTACCTGGCCCCGCCCGCCCTGCAAAAAGCCCTCGAATCGACCTTGCCCCACGTGCCTTACTACCTGCTGTTCGATAAAAACGGCCGGCTGGTGCAGGCCGATACCTACCGCCCCAGCGAGGGCGAAAAACTGTACCAGCAGGTGCGCGAGCGACTGCGATAGCGGGCCGTAGTTTTACGGCCTTGCTCTTCGTACTCCCTCATGCCCACCGATTCTGCGCTGCCCGAACTGCTTCACCTTGCCTACCGCCCTGACCTGGCGGTGCTTATCGGCCGCTGGGGCTACCAGGCCGATGAGGCCGAGCTGCCCGCCGAGTATGCCCGCCTGGAGGCTACTGCCCTGGCGCACGGGGCGCGGCGCTGGCTGCAAGACATCCGCCGCCGCTCGCTCAACTACCCCGAAACCTCGCGCTGGCTGCTGGAAGAGTTTTTCCCCGACATGGCCCGGCGGCTGGGCGGGCAGCTACGCGTGGCCTACCTGGTGAGCCCGGCCTTGCAGGCCCACATCTACGCCGACCCCCACTTCGTGCCGCTCGAAGCCTACGCGGGCCGGCCTTTCGCGGTGGGCTTTTTTGGGGATGAGGGCGCGGCCATTGCGTGGCTGCGGGGTGCCTAGCCGGGCCGGCGAACCAAGCGCGGGGCAAGCGGCGTTGGCCCAAGCGGGTGTAACTTGTTGCGGCGCGGGCCGCAGCAACGCCCGCTTTTTTCTTAGCCTATGACGATGGTAGCGGACCGGCCAGCAGCCGGGGTTTCTTCGACTGACTTTCCGGCCCTGGCCCAGGTGCGGGCCGAGCTGGAAGCCTACAAGCGCAAATTTTACCTGAGCTTGCTGGTGCGCGGCGGCCCTGCTGCTGAGCTTGTTCGTGGTGTTCAACACCTTAGAGTATTTTCTGTACCTACCCCCCGTGGTGCGGGCGGGACTGCTGTTTGGCTTCCTGGCCCTGGTGGTGTACGCGGTGGGGCGCTGGCTGTGGCAGCCGCTGGCCGCGCTGGCCAACCTGCGCCGCCTGCTGAGCGACGAGCAGGCCGCCCGCCAGGTGGGCGACCTGTTTCCGCAGGTGCAGGACCGCCTCCTGAACGCGTTGCAGCTGCAAGGCCAGGCCCGCGGCAATGAACTGCTGCTAGCCAGCCTGGAGCAGCGTGCCGCCCAGTTGCAAGGCGTATCGTTTGCGCAGGGCATTGATATTCAGCAGCAAAGCCGGCCGTTGTGGAAGTACGTGCTACCCCCCCTGGCGGTGCTGCTGCTGGCGCTGGCGTTTTTCCCGAGCTTTATTACCCAGCCCACCAGCCGCATCTGGCACTACCAGCGCCGCTATTCGCGGCCCGCGCCGTTCGATTTTGTTATTAAGAACAAAAACCTGACGGTCTTTAAGGGGGAGAGTTTTACGCTCGACGTGGCCGTAGCCGGCAAGGCCGTGCCCGCCAGCCTGAGCCTGCTCACGGCGGGCGGCCCTGAGCGGCCACTGGCCAAGGGACCGGGCCGGGCCGGCGAGTTTCACTACACCTTCGAGCAGCCGGCCAGTGACGTCACGTTTCAGCTCAGCGGCGCGGGCTTCGTGTCGGACGAGTACCACCTCACGGTGCTGGAGCGGCCCGATTTGCGCGACTTCACGGTGCGGGTTTCCTACCCCCCCTACACCGGCCGGGCCGCCGAAACCATCCGCAACGGCGGCAACCTGACCGTGCCCGAGGGCAGCCAGCTGCGCTGGGAGTTCAGCACGGCCGCCACCGAAGCGCTGGCCCTGCGTTTCGACAACCCCGCCGAGCTGGTGCAGGCTAGCCACCAGGGCGACAGCTTCGTGGCCGAGCGCCGGGCGCTGCGCTCACAGCCCTACTTGGTGCAGTTGCGCAACGCGGCCAGCGCCAATGCCAACCCCATCAGCTACCAGCTCACGGTGGTGCCCGACGCCTACCCCGCCCTCACGGTGGAAGCCTTCGCCGACACCACCGCGCAGAGCTACCTGGCCGTGGGCGGCACCGCCACCGACGATTACGGCCTCACGGCCCTGCGCCTGCACTACGCCGTGTACCGCGGCCAGAGCAAGCAGCCGGCCAGCAGCAGCCAGCGCGCCCTACCCCTGCCCACCGGCGCGGGCGGCACCTACGCCTACACCTGGAACCTGGCCGCGCTGAACTTGCAGCCCGGCGACCGCCTCGAGTATTTTGTGGAAGCCGCGGATAACGACGGTATTCATGGCTCGAAAAGCACGCGCTCGCGGCCTCTGGAATATCGCCTACCCAGCCGGCGCGAGCTGGATAAGCAGCTGGCCTCGCAGGCCAATTCGGTGGCCAGCCAGCTAAGCTCGGCGGCCAAGCAGAGCAAGCAGCTGGAGCGCGAGCTAGCCCAGAGCCAGGACAAGCTCAAGACCAAGCGCGACATGAGCTTCCAGGACCGCAAGCAGCTCGAAGACATGCTCGACCAGAAGCAGCAGCTCGACCAGCAGGTGCAGCAAATGCAGCAGAAATTCGAGCAATTGCAAAAGCAGCAGGACCAACAGAGCCCCAAAAGCGAGGAGATGGCCAAGAAAGCCGAGGAGCTGAAAAAGCTCATGAACGACCTGCTCGACCCCGAAACCAAGAAGCTCTACGACAAGCTGCAAAAGCTGCTGGAGCAGCAAAAGCAGCCCGACGCCGAGATGCAAAAGCTGCTGCAACAGCTCGAAAACAAAGAGAATACGCTGCAAAAGGAGCTGGACCGCGCCCTCGAAATGTTCAAGCAAATGCAGTTTGAGCAAAAGGCCGAGCAAACCGCCGACCGCCTGGAGCAGCTAGCTAAAGAAGAGGAAAAGCTGGCTGAAAAAACCGCTGAGAACGACAAGGAAAACCCTGCCAATCAGCAGAACAACGAGCAGCAAAAAGCCCAGAACCAGCAGCTGCAAAAGGAGCAGGCCCAGAAGCGCCAGGAGTTTGAGGAGTTAAAGAAAGATATGGCCGACCTCAAGCAACAGGACAAGGAAATGGGCGACCAGAACGACATGGACGAGCAGAAGCCCGACCAGCAGCAAACCGACCAGGACATGCAGGAGGGCGAGCAGCAGCTGAGCAAAAACCAGAACAAAAAAGCCAGCCAGAGCCAGAAAGCCGCCGCCCAGCGGATGAAGAAGATGGCCCAGAAGATGAAGGACCAGATGAGCGACGACGAGCAGCAGAAGGCCCAGCAAAACATCGACGACCTGCGCGACATCCTGGATAACCTGGTCACGCTCAGCTTCGACCAGGAGAAATTGATGAAGGATTTTCGGGCCGTGGACCAGAGCGACCCGCGCTTTGTGCAGCTCGGCCAGACGCAGCGCAAGCTGCGCGACGACGCCCAGATTATCCAGGACTCACTGTACGCGCTGGCCAAGCGCGAGCCGCGCATTCAGAGCTTCGTGACCCGCGAGGTGGGCGAGATGAACGGCCGCATGGATGAGAGCCTTACCCACATCAAGCAGCGCGACGTGCCCCGCGCCACCGCCACCGAGCAGCAGGCCATGACCAGCGTCAACAACCTGGCCCTTATGCTCTCCGATGCGCTCAACCAGATGCAGCAGGACCTGCAGCAGATGCAGGGCAAGGGCCAGGGGCCGCCCCAGCCCGGCAGCGGCAAGGGCAAGAAAAAAGGCAAGGGCAACTCGCCCGGCCCCGGCAGCCTGGGCAAGATGCAGCAGCAGCTCAACGACCAGATTCAGCAGCTCTCGCAGAGCGGCAAATCCGGCCGCGCCCTCTCGCAGGAGCTGGCCCGCCTGGCTGGCCAGCAGCAGATGCTGCGCCAAGCCATGCAGCAGATGGACCGCGGCCAGCCTGGCGGCAAACCGGGGGGTAAGGATGGGCAGGGCGCCCAGAACGGCAAAGACGGCAACGGGGGCAAGGATGGCAAAAACGGCGAGAAGGACGGCCAAGGCGGCAGCGGCAACGCCGCCGAGATGAAGAAAATGATGGAGCAAACCGAAACCGACCTCGTCAACAAGCGCCTTACTGAGGAAACCATTCAGCGCCAGCGCCAGATACTGACGCGCCTGCTCGAAGCCGAAAAATCGGCCCGCGAGCGCGACCAGGACACCAAGCGCGAGGCCCAGGCCGCCCAAAACCACCCGCCCGTTTTTCCGCCCGCCTTCAGTAAATACAAGCCCGCCGGCCAGGAGCAGCAAACCGAAATGCTACGCCGCCAGCAACCCACCTTAACCCCTTACTATCAGCAGAAAGTAAGCGAATATTTCCAAAAAGCCCGGTAAGTTAACCGTAACCTTACCCCTACCCGTACGTAGAGGCGGGTTGCAGCCCCCCAGTACGCGGGCAGAGTGGAGCCAAGTGGCCGAAAACCACCGTCCTACGGAATTACCCGCATTTTTGCCTGTCGTTTTCTACTTTTGTCGCTCTGCTTACTGGCCCGCTCTTTTATTCATTCGCACTTCCTGTATGAAGCAAGTTAAAATTCAGATTCCATCGCTCGTGGAAAATATCCGCGTCGTGGAGAGCTTCATTGACAACTCCAAAGACACGTTCCAGATTGAGGATGATATCTATGGCAACATCATGGTAGCGGTGACGGAAGCGGTAAACAACGCCATTCGCCACGGCAATAAGTTTGACAAAGACAAGAACGTGTACCTCTCGCTCTACGTGAATTTGAACCAGCTCAAGTTTGAGATTGAGGACGAAGGCGCGGGTTTTGACTTTACTAATCTCGACGACCCCACGGCCCCCGAAAACCTCGAAAACCCCGGCGGGCGCGGTATTTTTCTCATTCGCCACCTGGCCGATGAGGTCGAATTCAGCAAGGAGGGCCGCCGCCTGGAGCTCACCTTTGCCCTGCACCCCAACACCGAAAATACCGAGCAAGCCGCCGCATGAGCGCAGCCCCCACCGCCGGCATTCGCTACTTTGAAGCGCCGGGTATTGAGTTTGTCGTAGAAGACGTGCCCGAGTTTGGGCTGCACGACGCCGAGGACCTCGTGGCCTGGGTCGAGCGTATCGCGGCGGTGCACGAGTACCGCATCGCGCAGCTCACGTTCATCTTTTGCTCCGACGACTACCTACACCGACTAAACGTGGAGTATCTCAACCACGACACGCTCACCGACATTATCACCTTTGATAATGCCGACGATGCCGACGTGCTCGAAGGTGACATCTTTATCAGCGTGGAGCGCGTGGCCGATAACGCCAAAGACCTGAACATCAGCTTCCGCGACGAGTTGCACCGCGTTATGATTCACGGCGTGCTGCACCTGCTCGGCTACCACGACAAGGACCTGCTGAGCCAAACGGCCATGCGCCGCAAGGAGGACTACTGCCTGTCGTTGCGCACTTTTTAGGGGGTAGGGCGCCTGTACTGACATGAGTATCGCGCTTTCCCGCTTGCCCGGCGACTTCCTGGATTATTACCTCGGCCAGGGCTATTACCGCATGGGGCAGAACCTGTTTACCTGCGAGTTTCTACCCCTCGATACGGGCCTGTACACCACGCACTGGCTGCGCCTGGCGGTGGCTCAAGTAGCCTACGGCCCCAAGCAGCGCCGCCTGTTTCGGCTCAACGAGCGGTTTGGGGTGGCCACCCGGACTTTTCAGCTCACGCCCGAATACGAGGCGCTGTACGTGCGCTACTACCAGTCGATTGACTTCGACGCCAATCCCTCGCTGGCCGACTTGCTGCTGGAAGACGGCACGCACAACGTATTCGACACCAGCGTGCTAGAGGTGCGCGATGGCGAGCGGCTCATCGCGGTCGGCGTCTTCGACAGCGGCACCGCCACTATCGCGGGCATCGTCAATTTTTACGACCCCGACTACCGCCAGCACAGCTTGGGCAAGTACCTAATGCTGCTCAAGCTAGAGCACGCCCGCCGCCACCAGCTGGCCTACTACTACCCCGGCTACCTGGTGCACGGCTACCCCAAGTTCGACTACAAGCTTTTCGCCTGCCCGGCCGCCACCGAGGTCTTCAATGCCCGCACCCACCAGTGGCGGCCTTTCAGCTGGGAGGAAGTCAACCGGCAGGCCGCCGAGCTATTGGCCGAGCGCCAGGCGCGGGATTTGGCGGAAGAGGCAGAGTAGCTTGGCTTTTTTAGAACGTCATGCTGAGCTTGTCGAAGCATCTCGCTCGCATCGTTTGGTTAGTATTACAACGGCGCGGGCGAGATGCTTCACTGCGTTCAGCATGACGTTCTATCAAACCCTAAATAGTTTTGCGGCGCAATAACCCAGCCCTACCCCCATGCTCCGCCTCGTTCGCACGACTTCCGAAAACGCTGATTTTCAGCAGCTGGTGCAGCTGCTCGACCGTGACCTGGCGGCGCGCGACGGCGACGAGGCCACCTTTTACGCCCAGTACAACAAGATTACCCTCATCCGCCACGCGGTAGTGGCTTACGAGGAAGGCGAGCCGGTGGGCTGCGGCGCGTTCAAAGAATTTGAGGCCGATGCGGTGGAAATCAAGCGGATGTACGTGCGACCCACGCACCGGCAGCGGGGTGTGGCGCGGGCCGTGCTGGCCGAGCTGGAGCAGTGGGCCAGCGAGGTGGGCTACCCCACCGCCGTGCTCGAAACCGGCCGGCGGCAACCCGAGGCCATTGCCCTCTACGAGCGCTGCGGCTACGCCCGCACCGCCAACTACGGGCAGTACGTGGGGGTAGCCAACAGCGTGTGCTTCCGCAAGTCGTTGAGCCAGTAGGTGGCACGCAGCTTTTTGTGGCGAACTTTGTGTCAATTATCAGTTATCAATGAACAATTATCGGGGCCGATGCGCTTGATAACTGGCAGCCTGATAATTGATGACTGTTAATTGATAATTGACTATGTTCTCCGATACTGAATACGACCTGATTGTGGTGGGCGCGGGCCACGCGGGCTGCGAAGCCGCCGCCGCCGCCGCCAACCTCGGCTCGAAAGTGCTGCTGGTGACGATGAACATGAATTCCATCGCCCAGATGTCGTGTAATCCCGCCATGGGCGGCGTGGCGAAAGGCCAGATTGTGCGCGAAATCGACGCGCTCGGCGGCCAGTCGGGCCTCATCACCGACCGCACCATGATTCAGTTTCGGATGCTGAACCGCTCCAAAGGCCCCGCCATGTGGAGCCCGCGCGCCCAGAGCGACCGCATGCGCTTTGCCGAAGCCTGGCGCATGACGCTGGAGCAGATTCCGAACGTCGATTTTTGGCAGGAAGCCGTAACGGGCCTGGTCATTGAAAACGACGCCTGCGTGGGCGTGCGCACCGCGCTGGGCATCGAGTTTCGGAGCAAGACGGTGGTGCTCACCAATGGTACGTTTCTCAACGGCCTGATTCACATCGGCGAGAAAAACTTTGGGGGGGGTAGGGCCGCCGAGAAAAACAGCCGCGGCATTACGGAGCAGCTCGTGGAGCTGGGCTTTGAGGCCGGGCGCATGAAAACCGGCACCCCGCCCCGCGTGGACGGCCGCTCCCTCGACTACTCGAAGATGGAAGTGCAGGACGGCGACCAGAACCCGAGCCGCTTCTCGTACCTCGACACGCCGCCGCTCACCGGGCAGCGCCCGTGCTACATCACGTACACCAACGAGCGGGTGCACGAGATTTTGAAGGAAGGCTTTGAGAAGTCGCCCATGTTTCAGGGCCGCATTAAGGGCCTGGGGCCGCGCTACTGCCCGAGCGTGGAGGACAAAATCAACCGCTTCGCCGACAAGGACCGCCACCAGATTTTTGTGGAGCCCGAAGGTTGGAGCACCGTCGAGTGCTACGTGAACGGTTTTTCAAGCAGCTTACCAGAGGACGTGCAGTACCGCGCCCTGCGCGAAATCGCGGGCTTTGAAAAGGCCAAGATGTTCCGGCCCGGCTACGCGATTGAGTACGACTTTTTCCCGCCCACGCAGCTTACGAATACCTTGGAAACCAAGCCGGTGCGCAACCTCTGGCTGGCGGGCCAGATTAATGGCACCACCGGCTACGAAGAGGCCGCCTGCCAGGGCCTGATGGCCGGCATTAATGCCCACCAGCGCGCCGCCGGCAAAGAACCCTTCACGCTGCGGCGCGATGAGGCTTACATCGGCGTGCTCATCGACGACCTCATCAACAAAGGCACCGACGAGCCCTACCGCATGTTTACGAGCCGCGCCGAGCACCGCATCTTGCTGCGCCAAGACAACGCCGACTTGCGCCTCACGCCGCTGGGCCACGCCCTGGGCCTGGCCAGCGACGAGCGCCTGGCCCGCGTGCGCCAGAAGGAAGCCGATACTGCCGCCGCCCTGGCCGTACTGGCCAATTTCGGCATCGAGCCGGCCACGATTAACGGCTTTTTGACCGAAAAAGGCTCGGCCGAGATTCACGAGAAAACCCGCGCCCTCAACCTGCTGCGCCGGCCCAATATTGAGCTGCCCGAGCTGGCCGCCGCGCTGCCCGAGCTGGCCGAAAAGCTGGCCGCGTTCAGTGCCGAAGGGCAGGAGCAAGCTATTATTCAGACCAAGTACGAGACGTATTTGCAGAAGGAGCAGCAGCAGGCCCAGCGCATGCGCGAGCTGGAAGACTTCCACATTCGGGGCCGCCTGAACTACGGTGCCATGCCCGCCCTCAGCCACGAGGCCCGCGAGAAATTGCTCAAAATTCAGCCCGAAACCCTGGGGCAGGCCTCGCGCATTAGCGGCGTGAGCCCGGCCGACGTGTCGGTGCTGATGGTGTATTTGAACCGGTAAAGGGGGGTAGGGCTTACGCCAAACCTTGCGAACTTTGCCGCGCGTATTTTTTTGTTGCTTGTGCCGTTAGAATCTGTAGACACCACCGAGTTACTGGCCGCCTGCCCGGTGTGCGGCGGCACCGATTTGCCCGCCAAGCTGCAAGTGCAGGACAAGTCGGTGAGCCAGGAAACGTTCACGATTGCGCAGTGCGCGGGCTGCGGCTTGCAGTTTACTAATCCCCGGCCCACTGCCGACCACATTGGGCGGTACTATGAGTCAGCAGCTTACGTGTCGCACAACTCGGCGGCGCAGGGCCTGGTGAACCGCGTGTACCGGGTGGCGCGCTTTTTCACCATGCGGCGCAAGGTGGCCCTCATCACCAAGCTGAACGGGGGTAGGGTGGGCCGGCTGCTCGACTACGGCTGCGGCACGGGCCACTTTTTGGCGCGGGCCAAGGGCGCCGGCTGGCAGGTAACGGGCCTCGAGCCCAACCCCGGCGCCCGCCACGATGCCACCGCCCGCGTGGGCCAGCCCATTCTAGAAGCCAGCGCGCTGGCCGCCCTACCCCCCGCCAGCTTCGACATCGTGACGCTGTGGCACGTGCTGGAGCATGTGCACACCCTCAACGAGACGCTGACCCAGCTGGTGGCCGCGCTCAGGCCGGGCGGGCGGCTGCTCATCGCGGTGCCCAACCCCGACAGCCTCGACGCCCAATACTACCGCCACAACTGGGCCGCCTACGACGTGCCGCGCCACCTCTACCACTTCGTGCCCGACACCATGCGCCGGCTGCTGGCCCGCCACGGCCTGCGCATTGCCCAGTCGCTACCCCTGGTGCTCGATGCCTACTACGTGAGCATGCTGAGCGAGCAGCTGCGCGACCCCGCCCAGTCGGCCAGCCCGCTGGTGGTGCTGCGGGCCGGCCTGCGCTCCAACCAGTACGCCGCCCAGAACGGGGGGCACTATTCGAGCGTGCTCTACGTAGCGGAGCGGGCCGCCGGCTAGCCCGGCCGGGCACGGTGGTTCACCCTATTTTTACTGCGTTTTTCCGCCGCTTTTTTGCTGATGAGTTTTCGTGCTGCTTTTTGTTCGTTGAGAAATGTGGGGGGGGTAGGGCTGCCCGGCTAAGC
>CAZZWL010000025.1:0-45946 GCA_964657755.1 uncultured Rhodanobacter sp. | reverse complement strand
CGCTCGCAATGACAAACGAGAATAGGGCTCACTAAATCAAGATGCAAACCGAAGCCGATTACTACGCCCTCTTTGAAGCTTACCAGCGCGGTGAGCTGGCGGCCGGCGCGCGGGCCAGCCTCGAAGCCCGGCTCGGGGCCGAGCAGCGGCTGGGCCAGCTCTACGCCGAATACCTGGACCTGACCGGCACGCTCACGGCCTACGGCGCACGCCGCCGCACCCGCCAGACTATCAGCACCTTGCACGAATCCATGCTGACCGCTGAGGCTACCCCCCTGTTTGAGGAGAAGGCGGCTGGCGGCCTCACCTACGCCGTGAACCAGCGCCTGAGCCTATCGCGCACCGAGCAGAAGCTGCGCGAGTTTTGGAGCGGGCACCGCGCCACGGTGGGCGTGGCCGCCTCGGTGGCCGTGCTGGCCGTGTTCAGCACGCTCACCGGGCTGAGCCTGTGGCATTCCTATAATGCGCCGACGGCCAGCGGCGTGCGCGAGATGCGACGGGAAATGGCGCAGATAGTGCGTAGCCAGAAGGTTCTTATTCAAAAGGTTGACAACCAAATGGGCGACGCCACCGCGGCGCCTGTGCGCACCAACCGCTTCAGCGGCACGGGCTTCGCCCTCACTTCGGATGGTTACCTCGTGACGAGCGCCCACGTGATTAAAGGGGCCGACTCGCTGCTGGTGGAGGGCCGCGACCACCAGCGCTACCACGCCGAAACGGTATTTACCGACCGCAAGCACGACTTAGCCATCCTGCGCATCAAGGATAGCGATTTTAAAACCTTTGGCCGGCTGCCTTACACCTTCAAGGCCGGGCAGGCCGACCTGGGCGAGCGCGTGTACACGCTGGGCTACCCCCGCGAAGACGTGGTGTACGGCGAAGGCGCGCTGAGCGCCCGCTCGGGCTACGATGGCGACTCGGCCTTCTACCAGGTGAGCATTCCGCTGAACCCCGGCAACTCGGGCGGCCCGCTGCTCGATGCGCAGGGCAACCTGATTGGGGTGGTGAGCAGCCGGCAGGACGACGTGCTGGGTGCCGCTTTCGCCACCAAGTCATCGTACCTGGTGCGCCTGGTCGATTCACTCAAAAACCACCAGCCGGCCGCCGACTACCACCTGCCGCGCTTCAACCAGCTGCTGGGCGCGGGCCGCCCGCAGCAAATCAAGCGCCTGCAAGACTTCGTCTTCGTGGTGAAGGTGTACGAATAAACTTTTCTCTCTTTTTTCTGCCGATACTCGAAAGCCTCGCCTTCCCGGCGAGGCTTTTTTGGCGCCCTACCCCCTCCGAATCGGGCGACTTCGCGCCGCGAAACCCGGCGCGAAAAGCTGCCCGTACCTTTGCCCCGCATGGGCGACTATCTCCTTTACCAGGCCTACGGCAGTGTCGATATTCTTAATGAGGCGCTGCTGAGCATCCTGTCCTACCTACGGCAGCCGGCCGATGCCACCGTGCTGGTGTATACCGACCAGCCGGCGCACTTTCGGGCGGTGCTGGGCGAAGCGGCGGCCGTGGAGTATGTGCCCATCGGGCCGGCGCAGTGGCAGCAGTGGCGGGGCGAAATTGACTTCGTGCACCGGGTCAAAATCAAGGTGTTGCAGCACGCGGCGGCACACTACGCGGGCAATTTGTTGTACGTTGATACCGACACTATTTTCTTGAAGAGCCCGGCCGAAATCTTTGCCGCGCTGGGCCGGGGTGAGCACTTCATGCACGTGGCCGAAGGCCGGCTGGGCGATGGCAACCCGCTGAACCGCAAGATAAACCGGGCCCTGCGGCCGGCGCCGGGCCAGGAGGCGCTGGCCGGCGGCGTGGTCATCGGCCCCGAAACCCGCATGTACAACGCCGGCGTGCTGGGCCTGCGCAGCCTCGATGCGCCGCGGCTGGCCACGGTGCTGGCCCTCACCGAGCAGCTGTATCGGCGCTACCCCAAGCACGTGATGGAGCAGCTGGCCTTTAGCGTGGTGTGGGCGCAGGCCGGGCCGGTGCGCGAGGCCGCGCCGTGGGTGTACCACTACTGGAACCTGAAGGAAATCCGGTCGGTGCTGGCGGCGCTGTTTGCCCTACCCCCCGCCCGTAGCTTGAGCGAGTGGCAGGCCCGCGCCGCCCGCCTCGACGTGCCCGCCCTGGCCGAGGACAAGGCCCGGTTTAGGGCGCTGCCGAGGTGGCGGCGGGCGCTGCGGCGCTGGCTGGGCCGCGGTTGGCAGCTGCCCGACCTTGGGCCGTTGACGGGGGGGTAGGGCCCACTTTGCGCCGCTAGCCGGCCCTTGAAGCCCTTCGGGGTTTTGAGGTAATAAAAAATTGTTAGTCAGGCATTAAACTTATGGCTGGCGGTGGCATCTTTAGCCTGTACTTGTCTTGCTGCCTATGGACCGCCGAGCTTTCCTCCAACCCAAGACTGCCCCGCGGCGCGCGCTGGCCGCCCCGGCGCAAACGGCCGCTACGTTGGGCAACGACCCGCCCGAAACCATTAGCCCGTACGCTAATAGGACGCTGCCCCAGCGCAACGGCACCCTGGCTACGACGCTGGTCGCCTACGCCGGCCCCTGGGGGCCCGACCAGGCCGCGCACCTGCTGCGGCGCTGCCTGTTTGGGCCCACGCGCGGCGAGATTGCGGCGGCGGCCAGCTCCTCGCTCACCACCGTGCTCAACGGGCTGCTGACCGCGCCCGCTACCCCCGCCCCGCCGCTCAACGTGAGCGCCACCGACACGACGGTGCCCATCGGCCAGACGTGGGTGGGGCAGCCGTTTGACCAGACGCTGGAGGGCGTGCGCCGGGCGTCGCTGCGCGACTGGTGGCTGGGCCAGCAGCTGGGCCAGGGCACGTCGCTGAGCGAGAAGATGACGCTGTTCTGGCACAACCACTTCGTGGTGGAGTTTGGCGATATCAACAGCGCGGGCTACGGCTACGAGTACGTGCGGCTGCTGCGCCAACACGCGCTGGGCAATATCCGGCAACTGGCTAAGGGCATGACCATTAACCCGGCCATGCTGCGCTATCTCAACGGCAACCAAAGCGTGGTGGGCGCCCCCAACGAAAACTACGGCCGCGAGCTACTGGAGCTGTTTACGCTCGGCAAGGGGCCGCTCATCGGGGCGGGCAACTACACCACCTACACCGAGGCCGACGTGCAGGCCGCCGCCCGCGTGCTCACCGGCTGGCGCGACAACGCGACCACCGTGAGCGGCTACTTTACGGCCAGCCGCCACGACGCCACCACCAAGCAGTTCAGCGCCGCCTTTGGCAACGCCAAGCTGGCGCCCAACGGCGCCAACGAGTACCAGGATTTAATTGACCTGATTTTCAATCAGACCGCCACGGCGGCGTTTCTGGTGCGCAAGCTCTACCGGTGGTTTGTTTATTATGTAATTGATTCGCAGGTAGAAAGCGACATTATTCAGCCCCTGGCCACGCTGCTGGTGCAGAGCAACTACGACGTGGTGCCGGTGCTGCGCAAGCTCCTCAGCTCGCAGCATTTCTTCGACGCGGCCAACGTGGGCTGCCTCATCAAGAGCCCGCTCGATTTCACGGTGGGCGTGTGCCGGCAGCTAGAGCTGGCCCTACCCCCCGCCGGCAGCCCGGTGGCGCTGTACGGCGTGTGGGACTACCTCAACGCCCTCACCAACGTGCAGCAGCAGACGCTGGGCGACCCGCCTAACGTGGCCGGCTGGGCGGCTTACTACCAGACGCCGCAGTTTCATGAGCTGTGGATAAACTCAGTGACGCTGCCCCGCCGCAACCAGACCACCGACCTCTTCATTGGCACGGGCTACACCAAAAACAGCTTTACCTACAAGGCCGACCTGGTGGCCTGGGTGCAGGCCCTACCCCCCGCCACGGCCCAGGACCCTAACCTAGTCATCGCCGAGTTTGTGCGCCTGATGGTGCCCCTCGTGCTCACGGCCAGCCAGCTGGACTTTCTGAAAAACGCGCTCATCCCCGGCCTGCCCGACTTTGAATGGACCAGCGAGTGGAACCTGTTTCTGGCGACGCCCACCAATACGGCCCGCCGCAACGCGGTGACAACCAAGCTCGTGGCGATGGCGAAAGCCCTGGCCGGCCTGGCCGAATATCAGCTTTCCTAAGCTGTTTAATAATTCCTTGGAACGTCATTCCGAGCTTGCCGAGGAATCTCGCTCGCCTCGTGAAACGATACCTGAACGGCCCACGCGAGATTCCTCGGCAAGCTCGGAATGACGCCTAGGTAACTTGTGCTACTTCTTACACAGCTTAAGATATGAAACGGCGTAAATTTTTACAAACCACGGGAGCCACGGTGACGGGTGCAGCCATGCTGCACGGTTTTCCCATTGGGGCCTACGGCTACACGCCCGAGTTGGCGGCGCTCACCAACGCCACCACTGCCACCGATAAAGTGCTGGTAATCGTGCAGCTGCAGGGCGGCAACGATGGCCTGAACATGATTATCCCGGTGGACCAGTACGCGGCCCTGACGGCGGCGCGGCCCAACATTATGCTGCCCCAGAGCCAGGTGCTGCCCCTCACGGCGGCCACGGGCATTCACCCGGCCATGGCCACGGCCCAGCAGCTGTATAAAAACGGCCAGCTGGGCGTGGTGCAGAGCGTGGGCTACCCTACCCCCAACTTTTCGCACTTCCGGGCCACCGATATCTGGACGTCGGGCTCCAGCTCGGATGTGGTGCTGACTACCGGCTGGGCCGGGCGCTACCTCGATGGCGAGTTTCCGGGCTTCCCGACGGGCTACCCCAGCACCCAGAACCCCGACCCGCTGGCCATCAGTATTGGCTCGGTGGTGAGCAACTGCGTGCAGGGCCCCACTGTGAACATGGGCATGGCCATTGCCAGCACCTCCAGCTTTTACCAGCTGCTGAGTGGGGGCACCGATGCGGCCCCGGCCACCCAGGCGGGCCACGAGCTGGCGTTTATCCGGCAGGTGGTGAGCCAGACGCAGGTGTACACGACTACCATTCAGGCGGCGGCGGCCAAGGCCAAAAACC
Source organism: uncultured Rhodanobacter sp. (assembly GCA_964657755.1). Taxonomy (GTDB): domain Bacteria; phylum Bacteroidota; class Bacteroidia; order Cytophagales; family Hymenobacteraceae; genus Hymenobacter. The sequence goes on along the minus strand of CAZZWL010000025.1, from coordinate 40,969 downwards.
TGTCGCCCCTCTACCCCGCCGCCGGTCAGAATGCGCTGGCCGACCAGCTCAAAATAGTGGCCCAGCTGGTGGCCGGCGGCCTCAGCACCCGCATCTACGTGTGCCAGCTCGGCGGCTTCGACCTGCACTCCAACCAAGTGCCCACCACCGGCAGCACCACTACCGGCGCCCACGCCACGCTGCTGGGCAAAATCGCCGACGGCATCAACGCCTTCCAGGACGACCTGCGGCGGCTGGGCGTGCAGGACCGCGTGATTGGGATGACGTTCTCGGAGTTTGGCCGCCGCATCCGGGCCAACTCGGGTTACGGCACCGACCACGGCGCGGCGGCCCCGCTGCTGGTATTTGGCGCGCAGGCCAACCCCATCGTGCACGGCCCCAACCCGACGCTACCCGCCAACGCGGGCGTGAACGACAACATAGCCATGCAGTTTGACTTCCGGAGCGTGTACACCAGCATTCTCAAAGACTGGTTTCAGGTGCCGCAAGCCACGCTCAATCAGCTCTTTGGCCAGCCCTTTCCCTACGTGCCGGTTATCAAGCAAACGGCGCTGGGCACAGTGGCCGGCGCCACCCCGGTGGCGGGCTTCACGCTATACCCCAACCCCGTGGCCGACCAGGCCACGGCTCTTTTCGAGAGCCAGGGGGGGGTAGTGCAGCTGGTGCTGCTCGACGGCCTGGGGCGCGAGGTGCGCCGGCTGGTCGATGGCCGGGTGCTGGGCCGGGGGCCGCAGCGGGTGCCGCTGAGCGTGCGCGGGCTGGCGCCGGGCGCCTACCACTGCGTGGTGAGTGAGGGCGAGCGCAGCAGCTCGCTGATGCTGGTGGTGGCCGAGTAAAGCGGGTGGTTAAAGCTCCACAGGAACGCTAAGCGGCTTTTTGCGTAGAAGCGTGCAGGCGGCAGCTTGCCAGCCTTTCCTGCCACTTCACCTACTAGCTACTTTTCTCATGGCTGACCAGCTTCAACAAGTCGATAAAATTGAGTTTCAAGACGTTTTCCGCACCATCGAGAGTGCGGTCAATGTATTTCAGGGCAAGACCGAGCACATGGACGACCTGCTCAAAAACGGCGGCGAACTACTGCGCAAGGCATCTAAAAAATTCACCTCTACCCAGCTAATTCTCAGCGTAGCTACCCTAGCCGTGGTAGCCATCGTGGTCATCAACCGCGCTAGTGCCGAAGAATAGGTAGCCGCGCCACAATGTCCTTGCATACCAGGCACATAGCCAAAAAAAGTCAAAGGCCTTTTCCCCGTGGGAAAGGCCTTTTGTGCGCGAGCCAATAGCGGCAGCGCCACGTTTAATCAGCAATGGCACAGGGTGGGGCGCGAAGTGTTGCGCCAAGGCCAGGTTAGTGCCGCAGGGCAGCCAGCTCGGCGGGGGTAGCTACCGCGCGGGCCAGGCTGCTGGCGGCGGCAGGCGGGGTTGCCTCGGTGCACACAAGGCCCGTGATGCCCCAGAGCTGAAGATTACGGCGCACAGTTTCGGCGGCTAGCCAGCTATCTAACTGACTCACTACTACACGGTTGAGCGGCTGGCCACCTACAGTGACGGTAAGTATTTCGGCAGGTAGGGCCTGGTCGATGGTGAGGATGCGAGCTAGCATAGCGCGGGCAGCCTCGGGGGTAGCGAAGGTGCCGGCTTGCACGGCAAAATGCGGTGCTGCTTCTGCAGTGGCTGGCTGGTTGTTGGCCACGGCCAGGGTAGGGGCCGTAGCGGTAGGTTCGAGCAGCAGGTAGGCCGTGAAGGGAGCCTCGGGGTGGGGGTCTCCGCCGCGCAGCACGGCTAGGTTAGCGGGCGTATCGGTGAGGCCAAGGGGGGTAGTAGGGTCTACTACTTCGGCTACTACGGTAGCTGCTCCCGACTCGACGATGCCCAGCGGGCGGGCGGCCACCTCGGCCAGGTCAATGATGCGCTCGTGGCGGAAAGGCCCCCGGTCCGTGACGCGCACCACCACGGTGGCGCCGTTGTCTAGGTTCGTCACGCGCAGGCGGGTGCCAAAGGGCAAGGTCTTGTGAGCGCACGTGTATTTAAAGCGGTTGAAGCGCTCGCCGCTGGTCGTTTTTCTGCCTTGAAATTGCTTGCCGTACCAGGAGGCGCGGCCCCGCAGCACGGTGGCATAGCCCTCGCGAGCTGCCGGAATAATGGTCGGCAGCATCCGGGGGAGGTAGATGCGCCGACGTAAGTGTTTGTGATGCAACGTGCGTACCCGGTGGGTATGGGCAGCGGCTGGTGCTACTAGCCCGGCTCCCAGCACGAGCCAGCAAAAGCAATGGAGTAGAAAAGCAGAAGAAAGAAATGTTGGTCGCGTAAGCGTCATGCGCCTTGATAGATGGTGAACTAACCGAATGTAGGGCGCGACCACTTAAAATAACCTCCTTGGGTATGCTAACTAGCTTAACGCGTTTCGTAATTTGCACTTTTTAAATAAAATTTGCATTTGATTTGGTTGACGGATAGTTACTCAAATAGCAATTGTGTTTAGTGAAGGCACTTTATGGTCATATTTTGTACTTTTACGATAAAGGTTGAAAAATGAGATTATCCGGCGGGTGTAAAATTTTGGCTTAAAGCTTTGGTTTAAGCCCACGGCACGTTTGCGGAAATGCTAAATCAGTTGTACATTAACGCGCCTGCCAAGCGGGTCAGGCCGTACCTTCGCCGCATGGACTTTGGCCGCCTGCCCGACCTGCGCTACGTTGATTTTCGCCTCCCCCCCGACCACCCCGATACCGCGCGGGTGCTGGCCCGCAGCCCGGCCCCTACCCCCCCTAGCCTGTTCGTAGGCTGCCCCATCTGGACGAACAAGGAGTGGCTGGGCTCGTACTTCCCACAGGGAGCCAAAGAGCCCGATTTTCTCAAATACTACGCCCAGCAGTTTAACTCCATCGAGCTGAATACCACGCACTACCGTATTCCGGACGCGCCCACCGGGCGGCGCTGGCGCGAGGCCGTGGGGCCGGGCTTCAAGTTTTGCCCCAAGTTGCCGCGCAGCATCAGCCACGAGCGCGAGCTGTACAATACGGACGCCCTGGCGCTCAGCTTTACGCGCGCCGTGCAGGAGCTGGGCGACAACCTGGGCACCTGCTTTTTGCAGCTGCCGCCGCATTTCGGCCCCGAGCTGCTACCCCGGCTGGAGCGCTTCCTGCTCGACTGGCCCCCCGACGTGCCGCTGGCCGTGGAGCTGCGCCACCCGCGCTGGTTTGCAGATAAGGCCCTGGCCGACACAGTACTTGCCACCCTCGAAGCCCTCAACAAAACGTTGGTTATCACCGACGTGGCGGGCCGGCGCGACGTGCTGGTCCAGCGCCTCACTACCCCCACTGCTTTCATCCGCCTCAACGGCCACGGCCTCATCCCCAGCGACTATGCCCGCGCCGATGCCTGGGCCGAGCGCCTGGCCACATGGTACGCGCAGGGCCTGCACACGGCGTATGTCTTTATTCACCAGAAGGATGTGCGCCACGCGCCCCTCTGGGCGCAGCACTTCCTGGCCCGCATGCGCGAGCTAACGGGCATTGTGGTGCCGCCGCCCAAACTGATTCCGCAGCAGGTGCAAGGCAGCCTGTTTTAGGTCAATCATCCGTTATCAATCATCCGTTATCAGCCGTTCTGTTTGCACACTTCGCACCAATTGAACGGCTGATAACGGATGATTGATAACTGATAATTGAATTAGAGGATGCCGGCTACGCCGTTGATTACCAGGGCTACTAGGGCAGTATTGAAGACGAAGGAGATGAGGCCGTGCAGCAGAGTCAGCCGGCGAATGTTGCGCCCGCTGATGCCAACGTCGGCGGTTTGGGCGGTCATTCCAACTACGAAGGCGAAGTAGGCCATGTCGAGGTAGTCGGGCTCTTTTTCGTCGCCCGGAAAGTCGAGGCCGCCCACGTCATTGCCTTCAGGGTCAGCATCGTAGTACATGTGCGCATAGCGAAGCGTAAATACCGTGTGCACCAGCAGCCAGGAGCCCGCCACGGCTACCCCGCTCAGGGCAATGTGCCGGGTTAGCATGGCCGGGCTCAGGTTGTGCGTAGTGCTGAGCAGCAATACTACGGCCAGCAGGCTGGCCGCCGCCGCCACCAGCACAAACACGAAGCTCAGCAACCGGCTCAAATCCTCCTCAGCCGCGACGGCGCGGATGCGGTCGGCATCGGCCGTATTCATGGCTATCCAGATGAGCGCGAGCGCCGTAATAGCAAACGCATCCCAGCCGATAATAAGCCGCACCAGCGAATGGTAGTGCGCCGGACTGAGCGCCCAGGCGACCACCCCAACTACTACTCCGGCCAGCAGGCGCATAGTGGCAGGCAAATGACCCAGGCGGTGCCATAGCGAGGGCGAAGTAACAGGTTTTTTCACGCTGCCAAGGTACTACGTAGCCTATGCGCCACCCATGAACTGCTGCCCATCCACCATTCGCCTACCCCCAGCTGGGCGGCCGAGGTGGCTTTCCGTTTCATTTTTTCTGCCTTGCTTTGCCCCATGAACGACGCGCCCCTCTCCGGCCTCTACCGGCCCTCGCTAGCCCTGCTCACCGACCTCTACCAACTCACGATGGCGTATGGGTATTGGAAAAACAACCTCCATGAGCGCGAGGCGGTATTTCACCTCTACTTTCGGAAAGCGCCCTTCAATGGCGGCTACGCGGTGGCGGCGGGCCTAGCGCTGGCCGTGGACTACCTCGAAACGCTGCGCTTTGCAGACGATGATATTGCCTACCTGGCCAGCCTCACGGGCAGCCAGGGGGGTAGGCTTTTCCCCGATGAGTTTCTGGCTTACCTGAAAGACCTGAAATTTAGCTGCGACGTAGACGCCGTGGCCGAGGGCACGGTAGTGTTTGGTAATGAGCCGCTGGTGCGGGTGCAGGGGCCGCTGCTGCAAGCCCAGCTGGTCGAAACCGCGCTGCTTACGCTGGTCAATTTCCAGACCCTTATCGCCACCAAGGCCGCCCGCGTGCGCGACGCCGCCGGCCCCACCGATGCCGTGCTGGAGTTTGGCCTGCGCCGCGCCCAGGGGCCCGACGGCGGCCTTGGGGCCAGCCGCGCCGCCTACCTGGGCGGGGCCGATGCCACCAGCAACGTGCTGGCCGGCCAGCGCTACGGCATTCCGGTGCGCGGCACCCACGCCCACAGCTGGGTCATGACGTTTGAGAAGGAAGTTGACGCCTTCCGCGCCTACGCCGACGCCTTCCCCGACGACTCGGTGTTTCTGGTCGATACCTACGACACGCTCGACGGCGTGCGCCACGCCATCGAAGTAGCCCTCGAAATGCGCCAGCACGGCCACGAGCTGGGCGGCATCCGCCTCGATTCGGGCGACCTGGCCTACCTCTCCAAAGCAGCCCGCCAGCTGCTCGACGCGGCCGGCCTGGAAAAAGTCCGCATCGTGGCCAGCAATGACCTGGAGGAAAACCTCATCACCAGCCTCAAGCAGCAGGGCGCCCGCATCGACACCTGGGGGGTAGGGACGCAGCTCGTGACGGCCTACAACCAGGCGGCCCTCGGGGGCGTGTACAAGCTCGCCGCCCTGCGCACCGCCGACGGCCAGGGCTGGGATTTCACCATCAAGCTCTCCGAGCAGCAGGCCAAAACCAGCATCCCCGGCATCCTGCAAGTGCGCCGCTACCTGGGCGAAACCGGCCAGCCCCGCGCCGACATGATTTACAACGTCGCCGCCGCCGAGGCCCTACCCCCTTCCCCCACCCTCATCGACCCGGCCGATGCCACCCGCCGCCGCCCCGTGCACCCCAACGCCCCCTTCCGCGACCTGCTGGCCCCGGTGCTGCGCCAGGGCCGCCTCGTGCAGCCCCTGCCCACCCTGACCGAAAGCCGCGCCTTCGCCCGCCAGGAAGTAGCGAGCCTCGACCCCAGCATCCGCCGCTACCTCAACCCGCACACTTACCCCGTGGGCCTGGAGCAGTCGCTCCACGAGTTCCGCACGCAGCTCATGCTAGCCAAGCGGCCGGTGCGCCCGGCGTGAGGCAGAAGTTTACGTAAGCCACTCTCCTCCTTACTTTCACGCATGCTTCCTATCCACGTTGTTTCCCGCTTAGTGGCCCTGCTTATCCTACTGGCCGCCAGCCCGGCCGCTTCTAGCCTTGCTTACGCGCAGCATCCGGCCCCAACGCAGCCGGTCAGGGCCAGCATCCAACTGGGCCAGTGCGACAAGCAGGTGACGTATAACCTGCCCGCCCAGCGCTTCGACGAAACCGCGCGGGCCATCGCCCACGCCACGGGCTGCTTCATTCGCTACACCGATAAGTCGCTCGTCAATGTGCCCGTGCAGGCCGTGCGCGGCCAGCTCACGCGGCGCCAGGCGCTGCGCGTGGCCCTGCGCGGCACCTCCCTGCGTATCGTGCGCGAAACGCCCAATCTGATGGAGGTCATGCTCGCGAAGGCCCGCTAGGCCCGCCCGTGGGCGTTGTCACGTCAGGTTACTATCGAGCACGTTGCTGGAAGTAACAAGGAGAAATAAAATCATGCATACTGCACCTGCCTTAGCAGGGAGGTAGCCAGTTACCTGAGCCGGGTAGCCGCTTTGGAGCAGTCGCGCCACGAGTTTAGCACGTATTTCGTGCTGAGCAAGCGGCCGGTGCGGCCGGCGTAAGTAATTTTAGCAGATAGTTATATCTGTTTTCTCTTCCACTTATCTCCGACAAACTTTCGTGTTGCTATTTGGTCCATTTCCAAGTTAAACAACTCATTAACTGTAGCGTCATGCGCAACGACTTCATCCAAGCCTATAATTACCATATGGTCAGTTGACTCATTTGCAAATGACCAAGTAGCATCGTCACTATCATGCCATACCCATAGAATAGGTCTGCCTTCTTTTAAAACGCATTCTGACACGAAGGTGGCCGTGTTTCGAAGTTCAAAGAACTTGAAATCGAGTATACGGTCTAGTTGTGGCTGGTCAAACCTGTATTTTTCATCGTAAGCTATCTCCCAAGGAAATTTCCCGGCTTTATCAGGCCAGAATAGCTGCAATGCCGGGAATGACTCGTAGCCATTAAACCATTGTGCGAAGCCAAAATAATCTGGAATGTTGCTCACATCTACCTGTTGAAGTCGAACAGGAAGGTTAATCAAAATATCGTTGTTATCAACGTTTAATAGTAGTTCCTTACCTTCTTTAACGAGTTCACCAATATCATCTAAAATCGTGTGGAGAAGATTAATAGGAAGACCAAAAGCAATTATTTCCGGATGATTAAAAGTCTTCCAAAGCCCTATAGTATAAGCGAATGAAGGGGTTGCAGTGCTTTTTTCAAATAAAGCAACTGACCAGCCATACTTTTCAACATCACTTTTGATGTTCTTCTCAGCTTTAGTTTCCTGCCCCTTATGTTCCATAAGTATTAAAAGTATTTCAACTTGAGCAATGTAGAAAAATAAAAGCCCTACCATTCGAGAAATGGCAGGGCTTTCTTATGGCATAGCGCCTAAAATCTACACATACCGCAACTCCCCCGCCCCCCCGCGCAGCGTCACGCCCGGCTCGGCGGTGAGGTAGCCGGCTACTTGGGCCTGGTAGCCGCTTTGGGCGAGTTGCTGCACGAGGGCTTCGGCGGCTTCGGGGGGGGTAAGGAGCAGCATACCGTTGCCCATGTTCCAATAGAGGTAGGCGGTTTCGGGGCTGATGCCGCCGACTTCGCAGAGGCGCTGCATGGCGGGCAGGGGCGCGAAGAGGTTGTCGAGCACCGCGCCGAGGCCGTTTTTGAGCACTCGCTTGAAGTTGTCGGCCACGCCGCCGCCCGTGATGTGGGCCGCGCCGCGCAGGGGTAGGCCGGCATCAAGCACGGCCGTGAGGGCGGGCGCGTAGATGAGCGAGGGCGCGAGCAGGGCCTCGCCCCAGGTGGCGTACTGGTCGGCGTCGGGGCCGTCGTAGGGCGCCGTGTGCCAGTTGTCGCCGAAGAGGCGCTGCAACGTCTTGCGGGCCAGCGAGTAGCCATTGGAGCGGAACGAGGGCGAGCGCAGGGCCACCACGGCGTCGCCGGCCTGGGCGTGGGCGCCACTCAGCGGCTGCTCCAGGCTGGGGTGCAGCACGCCGATGGCCGTGGAGCACCAGTTGAAGTTCATGCGCGCGCCGGGAAAACCACCAATGCGGTTACCCAACTCGGCAATCTCACCGCCGGTAATGGCGATTTTCGAGAACATGCAGGCATCGTGCAGGCCGCGCATCATCTCGTCAACTACGTCATAGTCAAGCGTATTCACGTCGATGATATTCGACAGGTTGGTGGGCACGAAGCCGGCCGCGATGAGGTCGTCGGCAGTCATGGCCACCAGGTCGTAGCCCAGCGTGTCGTACTTATCAAGGCGCTCGCCCAACTCGATTTTGGTGCCGATACCATCCGAGCTGATACCCAGGCGCTCAGCCCCGAAGCGGATTTCGTTACTAAAGCCGCCGTCGAGGCCGCGGGCGGGCTCGCCGGGCAGGCCGGCGCGGGTGGCAAAAGTTTTTTTCGACCAGTTGTAGGCGTTTTTCGAGGCGGCATTACCGAGGTCGATGGAGTAGCCGGCGTCGGGGGTTTGGGCGTTGTTCATATATGCAGCCCCACCCCCCGGCCCCCTCCCCTACGGGGGAGGGGGAGCCACGGCGGCATAGGCGTTAAGTGGTTATATTACAGCTTCTTTCACTCAAATTGCTATTGCTATTCATCTTCGTCAGGCTCCCCCTCCCCCGCAGGGGAGGGGGCCGGGGGGTAGGGCTTCTTAGTGTTCGGTCGGCGCGGGCGCCTTCGCGCTCACCGACACCGCCGTTTTATCCACCGGGCGGTGGCTCTGGCGCTCCTCCTGGATGTGGCGCAGGTAGCGCGTCACATCGCCCGTGGGGTACTTGCCGGTGAAGCACGCGAAGCACGAGCCGCCGTGGCCGCGCTCCTCGGCAAACAAGTCCTGCAAGTCGCTCAAATCTTGATAGATAACTTTATCGGCCTCGATGTAGCGGCAGATTTCGTCTTCCGTGTAGTTGGCCGCAATCAGCTCGGTGCTCATGGCCATGTCGATGCCGTAGATGCAGGGCGAAACCAGCGGCGGCGCGCTCGAGATGAAGTATACCTCGCTAGCCCCGGCCTCGCGCAGTAGCCGCACGATGCGGCGCGACGTGGTGCCGCGCACGATGCTATCGTCCACCACGGCCACTTTTTTGCCCTCCACGAAGGCGCGGATGGGGTTCAGCTTTTTCTTCACCACGTCTTCGCGGCCGGCCTGGGTCGGCACGATGAACGAGCGGCCCATGTGGTTGTTCTTGACCATCGCGCGGCGGTAGGGCACGCCGATGGCTTCGGCCAGGCCCGAGGCGGCGAAGTAGCCGCTGCTCGGCACGTCAATCACCATATCGGGCTTAAGACCGGCATCTACCACCTTGCGGGCCAGTATCTTACCGAGGCGCACGCGCTCGCGGGCCACCAGCCGGCCGTGGATGGTGGAGTCTTCGCGGGCGAAATAAATCTGTTCAAACACGCAGAACGCCTTGGGCAGCGCGTGCTGGTTTTTGTAGTGTACCTGGAAATTCTGGTCGATAAACACCGCCTGGCCGGGGCCCACGTTCTGCACAAACTCAAAGTCGAGGTAATCGAAGCAGGTACTTTCCGAGGCGAAGGCGTAGACCGGACCCTCGGGCGTGTCGCGCCGGCCCATCACGAGCGGCCGAATGCCCAGCGGGTCGGTAAATGCCAGCAGGCCGTGCCCGGCAATAATGGTAATGGTGGCGTAAGCGCCCTTCACCAGCTCCTGGGTCGTCTCTACGGCATCGAAAATATCGACTACCGAGAGGCTATCCAGGTTCTTCACCCGCAGCTCCGAGGCGAAGGTGTACATGATGAGTTCCAGGTCGTTGGTGGTCTTGGGCAGCACGTGGTACTTCTCGTGCAGCAGCTTGGCCACGTCGCGGAAGTTGATAACGTTGCCATTATGCACCATCGCCAGCCCGAAGGGGTAGCTCGTGGTGAAGGGCTGCGCCAGGTCCGAGTCATTCGCGCCCTGCGTGGTGTAGCGCACGTGCCCGATACCGGTATTACCGGTCAACTTCTTGGTATGCTTGGGTTTAAATACGTCGTTGACCAAGCCCTGCCCCTTGTGCAGGTGAAAGGCGTCGCCGTCGAACGTGGCAATGCCGGCGGCATCCTGCCCCCGGTGTTGCAGGGCGGTGAGGCCGATAATCATATCGCCCACCACGCGCTCAGGGCCGTGAAAACCTACGATGCCGCACATAATTAATTAGTAAGTAGCAATGAACAATGAGTAATGCCAACGATTTTTTAACTTACTGGAAGAGGGCTCTTTAGCAAACCCGCCAGCGTCTCGGCGTATAGCACGTGCTCCACGGCCAAGCCGCGGCGCTGCACTTCAGCCAGCGTATCGGCTCCTACCAAATTTACAACGCGCTGCGCCAGAATCGGGCCAGTGTCCAAACCTTCATCCACGAGATGCACGGTTATTTTGGTTTCCGCCAAGTGGTTGTCGAAGGCCCATTCGTAGGCGTGCAGGCCCTGGTGCTGGTGCGTATCGGCGGGGTGAATATTAACAATGCGGCCCGCGAAGGCCCGTACGAACGTAGGCGACAGCACCCGCATGTAGCCCGCCAGCACCACGTAATCAGGCTGATACGCTTGCAGAATAGCCACCACTTCCTGGTCAAAGCTCTCCCGCTTGCGGCCCCTGGAAGCCAGGCTGGCCGTGGGCAAGCCCAGCGCCGACGCCGACGCCAGGCCGGGCGCGGCCGGGTCGTTGCTGAACACGACCGCTACTTCGGCCACCTCCCGCAACACGCCGTGGCGCAGTGCTTCGGCCAGCGCCAGCATGTTGGAGCCGCGACCGGAAAGCAGGATAGCGAGGCGTTTTTTGGGCTGCATCAGTTAGTAAGCGCCGGTTTCGAGTGCCGGAACGGGGCGCTGGCCAATGTCGGCGCGCACGTATTTGTCTTGGAAATAAACCTTCTCGGCCTCCGCGTACGCTAGCTGGATGGCCGTGGGCAGGTCGGGGCCGTGCGAGACGAGCACCGCCACCCGGCCGCCATTGGTGAGCAGTTCGCCGGGTTTATCGCCGGGCTTCACGCTACCCATAAACACTTGCGTGCCAGCCCCTTGATTACCGATGCCGTGGATAGCAAAGCCAGTCGGAAACTCGGCCGCCGGGTAGCCGCCCGAGGCCAGCACCAGCCCCACAAACGCGCCGGGGCGCTGGCGCACTACGGTCTGGGCCAGGTTGCCATCGAGCGTGGCGGTTATCAGTTCGAGCAGATTGCTTTCCAGCGCGGGCAAAATCACTTCCGCCTCGGGGTCGCCAAGGCGCACATTGTATTCGAGCAGCTTGGGGCCATCGGGCGTCAGCATTACGCCGAAGTAGAGGAAGCCCACGAAGTCGAACGGCTCGGCTTGCAGGCCGCGCAGGGTGGGGTCAATAATGTCGCGGCGGATGGCGGCCAGCCAGTTATCATCCAGAAACGGCACCGGGCAATACGCGCCCATGCCGCCCGTATTGGGACCTTCATCGTTGGCTAGCAGCTGCTTATGGTCCTGGGCCGGAGCCAGCAGCCGGATGCAGTTGCCATCGGTCAGGCCAATGAGGCTGACCTCGGGGCCGGTCAATTTCTCTTCGAGCAGCACCGAGAACCAGCCTTCGTGCAGCGCCCGCAGCTCGGTGAGGGCGGCCGTGCCCTCGGCTACCGAGCTGCACACGTACACGCCTTTGCCGGCGGCCAGGCCGTCGTATTTCACCACTACCTGGCCTTGCAGCTCCTCCACTTTGGCTTGCGCCTCGGCCAGACGGTCGCTGCGGTAGCTCCAGGCGCGGGCCGTGGCAATGCCGTGGCGACGCATAAAGTCCTTACTCCACACTTTCGAGCTTTCCAGCGTAGCCGCTTGCCGACGCGGACCAAACACGCGGATATCGGTATCGAGAAAAAAGTCGGCCACGCCGGCGGCGAGCGGTGCCTCTGGACCCACCACTATCAGCTTGACCTGCTGCTCGTTGCAAAAGGTTTGAATGGCCGGAAAGTCGAGGGCGCTGATGCCGGGCACGCTGCCGGGGATACCAGCGTTGCCGGGCAGCACGTGCACGGTCGCGCCATCCTGGCGAAGCTTGATAGCCAGGGCGTGCTCACGGGCACCGGAGCCGAGGAGGACGAGGTGTTTCAAATTCGACACAGGGTCTACTGTTTTATAACTCTTTAACTATTAGCAAGTCAGCTATCACAACAATATTATCCTGCTCGTGCGGCTCACCAGTGTTGCTGTGTGGGTCTAGTGACAAGTACCAAGCCTTATCCGGCAGTTGCTTCAGCACGATATCGGAATAGCTGATACTACTGAAGTCCTCAAAAATCTTGATTTGGCGAATCTGCTGAAACTGAAGCTGTATCTTACACGGCACCCATTGAGTCATCGAAAGCCGCTTGCGAATCTTGAGTTCAATAGTTACCTGCCGGTTGAGCGAGTTACTTATAAACTGGTAATCAAGGCTAAGAATAAGCGAAATGATTTCGCCATCACTTAGAATATAGTTTTCAAGCAACTCGCTCACCTTGCAGTTCTTACAGTACTTTCAACTCAGCATCAGCCGCTTTCAGCTTGGCTTTCGTGGCCAGAATATCGTGGCGCAGGCGCTCGCGCAGGCGCGGCGTGTTGAGGGCGCGCAACGCCGCTTGGGCCGCGTTGTCGGGGCGCACCACAGTGAGGTTGGGCGTGCCGCTGGGCATGATGACCGACGAATTCAGGTTCATGGCCAGCTCGGCGTAGTCCTTCCACGGCGGGCACGAAATGACGGGCACGTTCACGTTGGCGGCCAGGGCCCCGCCGAGGCCGTTGCTGAGGCCGGCCACGGCGATAATCACGCCGGGCTCAATCGAGCGGTTCCAGACTTCGGCCATCGGGCCGATTTCCTCGCCGTTTTTGTGGGCCGAGCACACGCGCAGCTGCGTAAACACCTCGTAGCCCTCGAAGAACGAGCGGATTTTCTGGCAGTGCTCCTTGTCGGCGGGCGAGCCCATCACGATGTTCACCCAGGCGTCCTTCATCAGGCCGGCCTTTACTAGGTTGCTCACCAAGCGGTTGGCCACGTTGCCGCCGGTGGCGGTTTCGTCGGCCGTGGCCAGGGGCTGGCCCACAATGCGCTGGTAGATATCGAGGTAGCGGTGGGTGGCTTCGGCGGCTACCTCGGGGGTAAGGGCGCGGGGGTAGGCACCGTCTTTCTTGTTGGCAATCAGCCACTGGCGCACGTACTCCTTATCCATTTGCTCAGCACCCTCGGGGTTCTTGGCGTAGTCCTCGGCGCTCCAGAAGCGCGACGAGTCGGGCGTGTGGATTTCGTCAATCAGAATCAACTCGCCGTTCAGCAGGCCAAACTCATACTTAGTATCGACCAGAATAATGCCCTGCGAAGCCAGCAAATCGGAGCCGACTTTGAACAGCTCCAGCGCTTTTTCGGACATTTTATCGTACAGCTCGCGGCTCACCCAGCCCTCGCTCACGAGGTTGTCGGGGGTGATTTCGCGGTCCGACTCCTCCTTAGTGGTCGGCGTCACGATGGGCGTGGGGAACTGCTGGTGCTTGGTGAGGCCGTCGGGTACGGTCACGCCCGAGAACGTGCGTTGGCCTTTCTGGTAGCCGCGCAGCATCGAGCCGGTGATGTAGTTGCGCACAATCATCTCGACCTTAATGGGTTGCGCTTCCTTCACCAGCATGGCGTTGGCGTCAATCAGCGCCTTCACGTGGTTGGGGATGATGTGGGCCGTTTTCTCAAACCAGAAATTGGCCAGCCCGTTGAGCACCGCGCCCTTGTGGGGAATGGCGGTGTCGAGCACGCTATCGAAGGCCGAGAGGCGGTCGGAAACCACAATCAGACGGGTTTGGTCGTCGATGCGGTAGCTATCGCGGACTTTGCCGCGGTGCAGGAGTTGGAGCTGGGGGGTAGCGAAATGCGGGAGCGTGTTCATATCAAATAACTTAGGCGTGGGTAGCCGGCGCGCTAACCTCCTGCGCCCGGTGTTGGAGATGAGTAATGATGTTCTTGAAAATGACCAGGCCTTCGCCCTCGTCCGTCAGCTCGCCACGGCGCTTTTTCATGCCCCAGTCGGGGTGGTTGCAACCGGCCAAGTAGGCTTCGGGGTGGGGCATGAGGCCGAAAATGTGGCCCGTGGGGTCGGTGAGACCGGCGCAGTTGAGGTCGGCGCCGTTGGGGTTGAAGGGATAGGTGCCGGTTTCGAGGTCGTCGTGGCCGGCGTAGGTCAGGCAGTTGAGGCCTTGGGCCACAATGCGTTCGCGGGTGGCGGCGTCGGGCACTACCAAGCGACCTTCGCCGTGGCGCACGGGCACCTCAAACGACGTAAGCCCCTTTAGGAAGGGCGTTTTGGCCCGCGGATTCACCGCGAGGCGTATCCAGCGGTCCTCGTAGCGGCCCGACGCGTTGTGCGTCAGTGTCACTTCGGGCTCGAAGTTGCCGCCCAGGTTGGGCAGCAGCCCCAGCTTTACCAGCACCTGGAAGCCGTTGCAGATGCCCAGCACAAACTTGCCGGCAGCCACAAAGTCGCGGATGTCGCTGAGCAGCGTGCGGCCCTCGGTGCCGGTCTGGCGGTAGCGCAGCTTATTGGCCAGCACTACGCCCGAGCCCAGGTCGTCGCCGAACGAAAAGCCGCCCGGGAAGTTCAGAATATCAAAGTCGTGGATGCTCACCCGGCCGTGCAGCACCTCGTTGAGGTGCACGATGGTGGGTGCGCCGCCCGCCAAGTGGTAGGCGGCGGCCATTTCCTCTTCGCAATTGATGCCGAAGCCGGTCAGGATGAGGGCTTTGGGAAGTTGGTTTTCGGATTCTATCATTTCAATAGCCTCGTCAGATACTTGTTGCTGTTAGAAGCTTCTTGCTATTTCTTTTTCTCTTCCTTTGGGGTCAAGGACACCTAAACTTGTTCGACCAAACGCTAAGTCATTTTCAAACACTTGAAAAAATGACGCAACTACATAGTAGCTAGCACTATCGCCAATTATTTCAAAACACTTCTGATACTCACTATCTAAACCATTATCAATACCTGGGTAGCCGAACCTCTTTTTGCCATTGTCTTGGATAATAGAGATACCATTCGTAAAAAATGCTGGCAACTGCACGTAAGCAGTATCGAAAAAAATAATGTCTGTATTGAAGCCCTTTTCGTCGTTGATTTTATCGGCTCTCAAAAGCAATTGGCCGTGACTGACGAGATAATCATACAAGACAAACTTTTTATTCGACTCATATAAAGCTTTAGAAGAGAAAAACATGAAGAGTTTTAACCTAGTAGCGTGGCCGGCTCCAGGCCAATCGTTTGGTTAACGGGGCCGTTGGTCCAGGCGGCGCGCAAGTCGGTGGTATTCAGGCTCAGTAGCTCAGTGGCCTGGTGACGCACGCACAGCCGGCCGTCGGCCGTGACGCGGCCCAGGCGGGTAGCGCGGTCTTCTAGAATACTCTCGAAGGCTACTACGTCCTCAGGCGCCACACTTACTACGAAGCGCGAGTGCGACTCACTGAATAACAGCGCGTTCACCGACAGTTCGGCGGGCAGGCTGCTCAGGTCCAGCTCGGCCCCAAGGCCGTCGCGGCCGAAGGTGCATTCGGCCAGCGTCACGGCCAGGCCGCCGTCGCTGAGGTCGTGGCTGCTTTGGATAAGTTGCTGCTCGTTGGCCTCGCCCACCAGGGTGTAGAGTTCCTTGGCTTTGGCAAAATTAACCTTGGGTACGTTGGCCCCCAGCTCGTTGTAGAGCTGGTAGAACTCTGAGCCGCCCAGCTCATCGTAGGTTTCGCCGAGAAGGAAGATAACGTCGCCGGCCTGCTTGAAATCGGAGGTAACTACCTGGCGAACATCGGCTACCTTGGCCGTCATCGAGTAGAGGACGGTGGGCGGCACCGAGATTTTCACCCCGTCGGCCTTGAAATCGTTCTTCATCGAGTCTTTGCCGCTGGTGAGCGGGATGCAGTAGGCGGCGCAGGCGTCGCGCAGGGCCTGGCACATCTGGACCAGCTTGGCGAGCTTCTGCTTGCCATCGGGGTTGATGGCGGGGTCGTAGACCGAGTCGGGCACGCAGAAATTATCGTTCACCGACCAGAAGATATTGTCGCCCGGCGTGAGGTTGGGCAGCTTGCCGCCCACCGAAATAATCTGCCGCACGGCCTCGTCAAACGAGCCGGCCGACATGTGGTAGGCGTCCAAATCGCCCAGGCGGGGTAGGATGCCGTTGCTCACGGCTACGCCTTCCCAGCTCTCAAAATTGAAGCGTACCACGGCCGCATCCTGCGGGGCCTGGCCGGTGCTGCCCATCAGCGGCTTCACGATGGTGCGGCCCTTCACCTCGTGGTCGTACTGCCGGATAACCGACTCGCGCGAGCAGATATTGAGCGAACCCAACAGCTTCAGCAGCACGTCGTTGTAGTCGAGCGAGGCGGGTAGCGCCGGCTCCTGCGCGGCGGGCTTGATGTACTCGGCCAGCAGTGTTTTGCGCGGCACGCCGTTGTGCAGAAACTCCAGCGAGAGGCCGGCAATGGGCTTGCCATCAAACAGCACATCGAGCGAGCCCTCGCCGTTGAAGAAGCCGATATCGGTCAGCTCAACTTCCATTTCGCGGCCCAGCGCCAGCAGCTCGTCGAGCTTGGCGGGCTCCACGGCGAGGGTGAAACGCTCCTGCGATTCGCTCAGAAAAATCTCCCAGGGCTTGAGACCGGGGTATTTGAGAGGCACTTTTTCGAGCTCCACCACCGCGCCGCCGGGGATGAGCGCCAGCTCGCCGATGCTCGACGAGAGGCCGCCCGCGCCGTTGTCGGTGCTGCACCGGATGAGGCCGCGCCGGGTGGCGAGGATGAGGAGGTCCATCGCCAGCTTTTGGGTGATAGGCGAGCCGATTTGCACGGCCGTGGCGGGCGCGGCTTCGTCCAGCTCGATGCTGCTAAAGGTCGCGCCGTGGATGCCGTCCTTGCCCACCCGGCCGCCGGCCATGATGATGCGGTCGCCGGGCAAAATCACCTTTTCCCAGCTGTCTTTGCTGTCCAGCTGCATGGGCATCACGGCACCAGTGCCGCAGTACACGAGCGGCTTGCCACGGTAGCGGTCGTCGAAGATGATAGCGCCGTTCACCGTCGGCACGCCCGACTTGTTGCCGCCGTCCTCAATACCCTTGCGCACGCCCTCAAAAATGCGGCGCGGGTGCAATTGGCCAGTCAAAAGCGGCCCGTTGTAGTCGGGGTTTCCGAAGCACAACACGTTGGTATTGAACAATAACCGGGCGCCGCCGATACCAGTAGCCAGCGGGTCGCGGTTGTTGCCCAAAATGCCGGTAATGGCCCCGCCGTAGGGGTCAATGGCCGAGGGCGAGTTGTGCGTTTCGACCTTCCACACAAACAGCGACTCGGGGTTGATACGCACCGCGCCGGCATTATCCGAAAATACCTTAATGAGCCAGTCGTTGCCGTTGGCGCGCAGCTGCCTATCTACCTCACTGGTAGCACCTTTAATAAAGGTTTTGAACAGCCCGTCAATCTCTTCCTCGGCGCCCGTTTCCAGGTTTTTGTAGTGGATGATAGCGCTGAATTCCTTGTGCTTGCAGTGCTCCGACCAGGTTTGGGCCAGGATTTCCAGCTCGCAGTCGGTGGGGTCGGCCGGCAGGCCCAGCCCTACCCGCTCCTCGCGCAGCGAAGCCTGGTCAAAGTGGTCGCGGATGGCCTGCATCTCGGGCAGGTTGAGGGCGTACACATTGTCTTTCGACAGCTGCAAAAGCTGCTCGTCGCTGAGGCCGCTCAGCACGATGGTTTCGGTGCGGGCGTCGGCCCCGCCGCCGGGGCGCGGCGTGTAGTCGCGGATGCCATCGGCCACGGCGCCTACTTCGAAGCGGTTAATCAGCTTGTTGCCCAGCAGCTCCTCAGCCAGCTTGCGCAGGTCGGCGGGGGGTAGGGCGTTTTCGACGAAGAACAGGCGCTTCGAGAAAATGTGCTGCGTGCGGGTGTCGATGGGCTCGTTGAGGAAGTCGCCGAGCGCGTTTTGGGCCGAGGTGCCCTCGTCGTCCGTTACGCCGGGGCCTTTGGCCACCAGGATGTAGCTGGCGAAGCCGGCCGGCGTGGCTAAATCGTTCACGGCCAGGGCGTGCAGCACGGGGTCTTGCAGGCAGGCGGCGGCAAAGTCAGCGACTTGCGCAGCGCTCAGGCCGGGGTAGCGCACGGCGTAGAGCGCCGCGCTGCGCACCTGGCCGGTGGCTAGGCCGAGGTGGCGGGCCGCGTCGGCGGCCACGCGCTGGCCGTCGCCGTCGTGCCGGCCGGGTTGGAGGGTAAGGAGGATGGAATGCTGGTTGGTTTCCAAACGGGAAGGACGACCCTGGGGCCGCCCGTTAAGCGTTATGTAGCCCGGACTTTCAGTCCGCGACCCATTCAATTTCCTACTCGCGGGCTAAAAGACCGCGCTACTTCGAGTCCGGCCGACTACCGGGCTTCACGGCCGGAATCCCGGCCAGGTGCGCCGGCACTGCATCGGCCGCGAATACGGCCGCCTGCACTGGCAACAGCGCAAAGTTCGGGAACGGAAGCTGCGCGGCACCATTGGTGCGGTCAATTAATGACACCACCGCCAGCACTTCGACCCCCATTTCCTGCAAAACACGGGCTACTTCGAGGGTGCTTTTGCCAGTCGTAACTACGTCTTCTGCAATGACTACCCTTTCGCCAGGGGCCAAACTGAAACCGCGCCGCAAAACCATTTCGCCATTCGCATCGCGCTCCGTAAAAAGTGACGGCACGCCGAGCTGCCGGGCCAGCTCGTAGCTCACCACCACGCCGCCCATCGCCGGGCCCACCACCGTGTCGGGCGTGAGGCCGGCGGCGCGCAGACGGCTAGCCAGCTCGGCCATCGCGGGCGCGGCCAGCTCCGGCTTGCGCAAAAAGCGGGCGCACTGCACGTAGGTATCGGAGTGCAGCCCCGACGAGAGCTTGAAATGCCCGCTCAACAGCGCGCCTTCGGCGCGCAGCTGCGCTTCGAGGATGGTAGCGACTTCGGCGGGGGGTAGGCCGGGGGTGAGTTGTTGAGTCATATTAAACTTGCGTCCGTCATGCTGAACTTGTCGAAGCATCTCTACCGCTTCGTTGAATGGCTCAGAATAAGCGTTAGAAATGCTTCGACAAGCTCAGCATGACGGACGGCTTAGCAAATCAATTATTAAACAGTTACCGTCCGGTGCTCATTAATCTCATTCATCAATTCCCGCGCCGCCGCGCCCGCATCCTCTGCCTGCCAGATGCTGCGCGAAGCGTTAATCAGCAGCCCTGTCCCATCGGCAAACAACCCGGCCGCCAGCACGGCGCGCAGGTCGCCGCCCTGCGCGCCGATGCCGGGCACCAAAAACCACTGGCTAGGGCACAGCTGCCGCAGCCGGCCTAGGGCCGCCGCATTGGTCGCGCCGGCCACGAGGCCGATGTTGTGGTGGGTGGCGTCGAGGTCGGCCAGCATTTTGGCGGTGAAATCGCTCACGGGCTCGCCGCTTTGCAGCACGGCATCCTGCACGGCCGACTGGTTGGAGGTTTTGGCCAGGGCGAACACGAACTTACCGGGGCGGGCGAAGGGCACCACCGCGTCGGCGCCCATGTAGGGGTTCACGGTCACGGCATCGGCCCCGAGCACGTCGTAGGAAAACTGCGCGTAGTGCATGGCCGTGTTGGCGATGTCGCCAAACTTGCCATCGAGGATAACCGGGATGCCCTCGGGCACGCTGGCGATGGTTTGGCGCAGCAGCTGCACCCCGTTGTCGCGGCTCAGGAAAAAGGCTAGATTGGGCTTGAAGGCGGCGGCGTAGGGCGCGGTTTCGGCAATCACCTGGGGCAGGCGGCGCGTCACGTCTTCGTCGGAGCCGGTGGGGTCGAGGCCCACGCAGAGCAGCGTATTGGCTTGGGCAACGCGGTTGTGGAGCTTTTGCATCAGTTATCAGTCGTCAATTATCAGTTACCAACTCGCTTCCGTGCCTTGGCAATTACCCTAAAATCAGCAGTCATCAACTACCTGCCTATTAGGTTAGGCAAACTGATGATTGATGACTGTTAAATGACCTGAATTACGTTCTAGCGGTTGATGAGGAACGGCACACAGTTGCGGAGTTGCAGTTAGCGCAAACCAGAAAACCTGAGGAAACTTACGCGCCGGCCGGGCACAAAAAAACCGCTTCAAACGAATGAGGCGGTGAATCAAAAAAACGCGACAAAAAACGAATCACGGAACGACTGCAAAACGGGGCCAACGGCCTTCCGGTCTTCTCGCAAAACGGCTTGTTCGGCCGTCCCACGTTTCATCCACTGGTGGTTGAGTGCGTTCACGGTGCAAAATTACCAGTTTCTTTTCGGTGGCAATGTTATCATTCACAAAAAGCTTTTCGGCGAGAAATCGCACCGCTTTTTTTCGCCGCTAACGTGGTCAGAAACACGTTTTTCAGGGGGCTTGGACCACTAAGTTTTTTCGAGAAATTTTTAACTGCTTGCGCATCAGGCAGTAGCTACCATAACTTTGGCTGTTTATTCCGCTAACTTGCCGGTAATCTACCGCCTGGCGCTTACTCGCTTAGCCCCCAAAAAGCCCGCTGCACCTTCTGGATACAGCGGGCTTTTTGGGGCTAAGCTGCTTACTTGAATGCCTCGTTGAGTACCATCGCCAGCCGCACCCCGGCCTGTTGCAGGCGCTGCTTCACGATGTCGGCGTGGGCGGGGTAGTAGCGATAATCGGGGTTGGGGTTCTGGGCCGCTTCGGCGTAAAGCTGCGTGGCCAGCGTGTATGACTCGAAGAGCCAATCGGCGGGGTCGGCGCTGGCCTGCCAGGTCTTGGCGAGGGGGGTAGGCACGGGGCTGTACTGCTGGCCCATCTCGGTGTAGGTGAGGCCCTGGTAGTCGAGCAGGCCGCTATCCCAGAGGCTGTGCAGGTTCGTATCCTTACCCCGGTAGGTCAGCTTGATGTCGTTGCCGCCCTTGTCTTCGGCGCGGCTGGCGTGCAGGGGCTGGTGCGCGTCGCCGACGATATGCACCACGAACGTAAGCGCCTCGGCCCGCTGCTCACGGGTCTTGGCGGGGTCTTTCATCTCCTTGATTTTCAAGAGCAAGACATTATACGCATTGGGGGTTGCCTGCGCTTTCACGGCTTGTAGAAACTGGTCGTGGTCCAGGCCCAGGGGCTCGTTCACGTAGTGCCAGGGCGCGGTGTCCTTGTACTCGGGCAGGTAGCGCATCTCGTCGGGGATGGTGCTGACCATCGCCAGCGACTGCGTGCCGAGCAGGGCCACTACTTGGCGGCGCGCCTTTTCGGTGAGGTGGTTTTCGGCGATGATGCCGATGGCGCGGTGGCCTTCGACGCCCCAGGCCCAGAGGCGGAGGGGTAGGGCGGCCAGCAGGGCCAGCGAGAAAAAGAGCTTGCGCATTCGTCAGTAGAAAAGAAAAGACCGGCAAGGACGCCCCGCCGGCCCAGGAGTTGCAAGTAAGTCAACGGCTACTTAGTGAGCTTCACGGGCAATGACTTACCAAAACGCAGTTAGCCAAGCAGCCCGCAATCCCTACCCCCCTAAAACTCGACGTGCACCCGCAGGGCCACCACGTGCACCGGCCCCGGCAGACGGCTGGTGTTGTAGCCGGGGTTGACAATAAGTTGGTAATCAGGACTCAGCGCGGCGTGGTAGCGCGGGAAGTCGATGCTGTAATAGACCTCACCAATGTACTCCAGGCCATAGTCCAGCCGGCCATCGCCGAGGATAAAGCCCGAGCCGCCGGCGGCCAGGTAGGCGCGGTGGTCTTGCGAGAGGCCGTTGGCTACTAGGGCCACGCCGAGGCGGTCGGTGGGGCGCTTCCAACGGGCCCCGGTGCTGGTGGCGCCCACGCTTAGGCTCTGGTCAATTTCGGTGAAGGCCCAGGTTTCGTTGTGGCCGTCGTTGTAGCTGAAGCGCCCAAACACGCCCACTTCCTTGCTGATTTCCTGCTCAGCATTCACTACGAAACCGTACTTGGTGCGGCGGTCGGCGCGGGCGGCCGTTACGTCGGGCACGTCGGCGGTGCCGAGGGCCTGGCGCACGGCCAGGTTGTAGCTGCCCATCGCGGCCTGGTTGCGAAAACCCAACAGGCGCACCGCGCCGGGGTGGCCCCGCATACTGTACGACTTGGTTACCTCCAGCGTGGTAGCCTGGGCTTTATCGTAGTGTAAATCGAGGGTAGGGCCGTTGGCATCGGTGGGCATGGCGCTCATGGCCGCCCGCAGGGCCAGGCCGGGCTGCACGTATTCGACCACCCCGCCCACGGTGTAGCCGCGCACGTTGGCCGGGTAGTCCCAGCCCCCGGCGCTCATCAGGCTCCAGTTAAAAAACTGGGTGCGCGGGTCGTGCGAGTAGCTGTTCTGGTCGAAATAATCGGCGATGCTGAACTTGCCCACCGTCAGAGATAGGTAGCGCGCGGGGCGGCTGCCTTTCAGCTGGTTAAGGTCGTCCTCGTCCTGCTCCTGGGTAGGACCCAGCGCCCACAGCTGGCGCAGGTATAGGCGGGCCAGGTACACCTGCGGCGACGGGTCGCCGATGCGAAACGTCTCGCCGTTGGGCGCGCCGCCGATGCCAGTGGCACCGCTCAGGCCGCTGCCACCGGCCACCTCGGGGTTGAAAAAAACCGTTGCGCCCTTCCACAGCCGCCGCCCGATGAAAAGCGTGGTGGTGAGCGAGAGCTTAGCATTTTCGCGGGCCTGCAAACTATGGTCGCCCGCATAGCTTGGGCTCAAGTCGTTGTGCCACTGCTGGATAACAGTTTGCTGAAAGTGCAGGCTCCAGTTATCAGAGCTGGCCGCTTCCTGGTGCACGGGCTCCTGGGCCGAGGCGGCGGCGGGCTGCTGGCCCGGCGTGACGGAGGCGGGCGGCGTAACCTGGCCTTGGGCCAGGGCCCGGCCCGCTAGCAGGAGCGTAGCGCAGGCAAACCCCAGTGAACGTAATGAGTAGGGTAGTGGCAAAATCTAAAATTTACCGTGGGGTAATAAGGCCACAAAATTAGCTCGCCATAGCCGGCCTTTCCCGTAAACTCACGCCAAATTCACCCTAATTCTTAAGATAATTTTAAGAAATCCAATCCAGCTTGACTGCCAATTCCGACCTCAGTCGAAATTCAAGTGTTGCGCGGTGGCTCCGCCCCGCAGCCTAGCTTTATAGCAGCGTGCCGTGCAAGAAGGCATACGCCACGGTGAAGTAGATGACCAGGCCAGTCACGTCCACGAGCGTGGCCACGAAGGGGGCCGACGACGTGGCCGGGTCGAAGCCGACCTTTTTGAGCAGCAGCGGCAGCATGGAGCCCGCCAGCGAGCCCCACAGCACGATGCCTACCAGCGCGAAGCCCACCGCCAGGGCCAGCGGCCCCCAGTGCGGGCCGTAGTCGCGCAGGTGCAGCCCTTGCCAGAGCGCGATGCGGATGGTGCCCACTACCCCCAGTATCACGCCCAGCGCCAGGCCGGCCAGCAGCTCGCGCCGCATCACCTGCCACCAGCGGCCCACCGTGACTTCTCCCAGGCTCATGGCCCTGATGATGAGCGAGGTAGCCTGCGAGCCAGCATTGCCCCCGCTGCTGATAACCAGCGGCACGAACAGGGCCAGCACCACGGCTTTCTCAATTTCGCCCTCAAAAAAGCCCATCGCCGTGGCCGTAAACATCTCGCCCAGGAAGAGCACCACCAGCCAGCCGGCGCGCTTTTGCACCATCTTCAGCAGCGGAATTTCCAGGTACGGCTGGTCCAGGGCCTCGGAGCCGCCAAGCTTCTGCATCTCGCGGGTGTTTTCGCGCTCGCCCAGGGCCAGGATGTCGTCGAGCGTGACGATGCCCAGCAGCACGCCCGCCGCGTTGGTGACGGGTAGGGCCACGCGCTGGTGGCGGCGAAAGTCGGCCAAGGCCGATTCCTGACTTTGCAGGGCATCGAGGCACACGAAAATGTTGTTGCGCACCTCGCCGACCCGCACCGTGAGGTCGGCCATCAAAAACTCCCGGATGTGTACGTCATCCAACAGTACTCCTTGCTCGTCAACCACATACAGCATGGTCACGGTTTCGGCGCTGGCCCCGTGCCGCCGGATGTAGTCGAACACCTGGGTCATGGTCCAGTCCTCGCCAATGGCGATGTAGTCGGGCGTCATCAGCCGGCCCACGCTGTCGTGCGGGAAGCCCATGAGTTCCAGCGTCACGCGGCGCTCGTCGGGCGAGAGGCGCTCGACCTGCGTTTTAACGAAGGCCACCGGCAGGCGCTGAAACAGGCCCGTGCGGTCGTCGGGGGCCATGTCGTTGAGCACATCCGTGACCTGCTCGGGCGTGAGGTGGCTCAGCAGCTGGTTTTGGGCGGGCGGGGCCAGGTAGCCAAACACCGCCGCCGCCTGCGTCAGCGGCAGCAGCCGAAACAGCACCAGAAACTGCGCTTCGGGCAGGCCGGCCATGAAGCGGGCCAGCTCCGGGGCGGGCCAGTTTTGCAGCGCGCCCTTCAGGGCCCGAAAATCGTGCTGGGCCAGCAGCTCGCGGACGTTATCGGCCGGGGAAAGTGCGGTAGTAGGTGCCATAGGTAGGGTGGCTGGTGGCAGGGGGGTAGGGCAACAAAAGCCACATACGCAAACGGGCCCCAAACCGCTATGCCAGCGCCGTGGGACCCGTTTTTCGACCAATTCTCTTTACCAAATCTTCACCCGCGCCGAGTCCGGAATAAACAGCTTCTGGCCGGGCTTCACGCCAAAGGCGTCGTAGAAGGCCGGCACGTCGGCCATCGGGCCGTTCACGCGGTACTGCGCCGGCGAGTGCACGTCGGTGAGCAGCTGCGAGGCCAGGGCTTCATCGCGCACGTGCATCTGCCAGCCCAGCGCGTAGCCCAGGAAATAGCGCTGCACGGGCGTGAGGCCGGCCACTTTCTTACCCTCCTTGTACTCTTTGGTCTTCTTAAACGCGTCGAGGCCGATGACGATGCCGCCGAGGTCGGCGATGTTTTCGCCCGCCGTGGCCTTGCCGTTAATGTGCATCGAGTCGAGCAGCGTGTAGTGGTTGAACTGCTTGACAATCACGTTCACGCGCTGGTTGAAGCGCTGGCGGTCGGCCTTGCTCCACCACTCATGCAGGTTGCCGTGGGCATCGTACTGGCTGCCCTGGTCATCAAAGCCGTGGGTTAGCTCGTGGCCGATAGTGCTGGCCCCGGCGTAGCCATACACTAGCGCGTCGTCGGCGTCGGCGTCGAGCAGGGTAGGGATGGCGAAGGCGGCGGCGGGCAGCACAATCTCGTTGTTGCTGGGGTTGTAGTACGCGTTATAGGTCTGGGGCGTCATGCCCCACTCGGTGCGGTCCACGGGCTTACCCAGCTTGTTGAGCTGGTAGTTGTACTGCCACTGGTTGGCGCGCATCACGTTGGCGGCCAGCGAGCTGCGGTCGATGGGCAGGTTCGAGTAGTCCTTCCACTTGGTGGGGTAGCCCACCTTGGGCATGATGGCGTGGAGCTTATTGAGGGCCACCACCTTGGTGGGCGCGCTCATCCAGTCCACGTGTTGAATGTGCTCCGCAAACGACGACACCACGTTTTTCACCAGCGTGTCGTAGCGTGCCTTGGCCTCGGGCTTGAAGTATTCCTTCACGAAAAGCTGCCCCAAGGCATCGCCCAGGGCATCTTCCTCCATGTCGAGCACGCGCTTCCAGCGGGGGCGCATGGCCTTGGCGCCGCGCAGCCGCGTGCCGTAGAACTTGAAATTCTCGTCCACGAAGGGCTGGCTGAGGGTAGGCGCGTACTCGCGGGCCAGCTGCCAGCTGAGGTAGGCTTTCCAGTCGTCCACCGACTTGGTTTTCAGGAGCTGCCCCACGGTCTGGTAAAACTCGGGCTGGCCCACAATAATGCTATCAACGTTCGTGACGCCCAGCTGGCCCAGCCACGCTTTCCAGCTCACGCCGGGCGTCAGCTTGTCGAGCTGGGCCAGGGTCATCTTGTGGTAATTCTTATACGGGTCGCGCAAGTCGGCGAGCTTGCGCGACGACTTGGCCAGGGTGGTTTCCAGCGCCATCACCTTGGCCGCGCTGGCGTTGGCCGTGGTCGAGTCCTGGCCCAGCAGCTTAAAGGTGCTGGCCACGTGGCGCACGTAGGCCCGGCGGATGCCCTTGGTGCGGTTGTCGGTGTTAAAATAGTAGTCGCGGTTGGGCAGGCCCAGGCCACTCTGGTAGAGGTAGAGGGCCATCTTGTCGCTGTTTTTCTCGTCCTGGTTCACGCGCGGGCCGATGAGGGCGCGCACGCCCAGCCGGATTTCGTGAGCCACCACGCCCGGCACGTCGGCCGCCGTTTTGATGGCCGCGATGCGGTCCAGCTCGGGCTTAATGGGCGTGTAGCCCAGCTGGTTGGCCTTCACCGAGTCGATGCCCACGGCCCAGAAATCGCCAATTTTCTGCTGGTTGCTGCCCGCGGCGGCGCTGGCCTTGGCGGCTTCCACGCTGGTCGCGCGCAGGCGGGCATACACCTCCTTCTGCACCTCAATGCCGATGCCCGAGTTGCTTTCGGAGGCCGGAATCGGGTGGTTTTTCAGCCAGGTACCGTTGGCGTAGCTGAAAAAGTCGTCGCCCGGCGCCACGGTGGTGTCGAGGGCGGCGCGCAGCAAATCGGGCTGCTTGCCCGCGGCTGATGACGACGAGGTAGAAGACGAGTTGCAGGCCGTGGCCAGGGCGGCCAGCAGCGGCAGCGCCCACAGATTTTTATTCATAGAAGAAAGAAAGAGCCAGCAAATTAGCGTGCTACTGCCAACAGGCGGCTTTTTGCGTAAGACGGTTGCACCCCTTCACTACCCCCCTCTATGCCGCTTGCTCGCCTGCTCTTGCTCAATTTTGCTTTGGCCGCCTACCTCACGGGCGTTATCTGGGTGGTGCAGCTGGTGACGTACCCGGCGCTGGCGCTGGTGGGCAAGCCCGAATTTGCCCGCTACCACGCGGCCCACACGCAGGGCATGGGCTGGGTGGTGGGCGCCCCTATGGTGCTGGAGCTAGCCCTGGCGGCGTGGCTGGCCTGGGCCGCCTACCCCCTCTGGGGCGCGGGCGCGGCGCTGGGGCAGCTGGCGTTGGTGCTGCTCGTTTGGGCCGTCACGTTTTTTATCGCCGTGCCCTTTCACAACCGGCTGGCGGCCGGGGGCTACGACTACGTGGCGCTTGATGGCCTCACGCGCACCAACTGGCTGCGCACGCTGGCCTGGACGGCGCGGGCCGCCTGGCTCGGCTGGCTGCTGAGCCGGGGGTAGGCGCCCCCTTATTTGGGGCCGAGTAAGCTGGGCCCCGGCCGCGGGCGGCAATTTCCTGGCAACCCATTCCGCATTCACCCGTAACTTGCGGCCTTAAATCTGGCTTTCTTGTATGATAATGAAACGCTTCCTGCCCGCGCTGCTGGCGTCGGCAGTCCTGACGCTGTCCCTGGCGGCCTGCAACGATGAATCGCCCGAGGGCGCTGGCACGGGCACCACGCCCGACGACGTGGCCACAACGCCCCTACCCCCCCTACCCGCCGCCGTGGACACGACCGGCGGCAAAAAAGCCCCCGCCCCCGCTGCCAACAGCCCCCTGCGCGAGCTGAGCGCGCCCAACGCCGTGGAAGACATCAAGAAGATGCAGCCGCAGATGTAAATCGCAGATTTACGCTGATTAAGCAGATTCCGCAGATTTGGACGGCTTGTTTTGGCCGACCTGTTTTAGTAGTCAATGGCCTGGGTTAGTGAGTTGCTAAGCAGCTTATTAGCCCAGGCTTTTGCATTTCCGCTTTATGATAACCTCCCCTACCCTGCGCCGCGGCCAGGAAGCCGATTTGCCCCGCGTGCTGGCCCTCATTCAGGAGCTGGCCGCGTACGAGCGCGCCCCCGACGCCGTGACCAATACGCTGGAAATGATGCGCCACGACGGCTTCGGGCCCGCGCCGATTTTTGGCTTTTTCGTGCTGGAAGATGGCGACGACCTCATTGGGCTGGCCTTGTTTTACACGGCCTACTCGACCTGGAAGGGCCGGATGCTGTTTCTCGAAGACCTGGTGGTGACCGAGGCCGCCCGGCGCGGCGGCTACGGCCGCCAGCTCTTCGATGCCGTGGTGGCCGAGGCCCGGCGCACCGGCGCCCAGCGCATGAAATGGCAGGTGCTCGACTGGAATGAGCCGGCCATCGGCTTCTACAAAAAGCTCGGCGCCACCATTGAAAGCGAGTGGCTCAACGGCAACCTCAGCGCCGAGCAGCTTGAGCAATGGGGTAATGGGTAATCGTTTGTCATTGCGAGCGCAGCGCTCGCAATGACAAACGATTACCCATTACCCACCACCTCACCACCTTACAAACTTGATGGTGCGGCTGCCCTGGTCGCCGGTGAGGCGCAGCAAGTAGAAGCCGGGGCGCAGCCCGGTGGCGTCGAGGGTGAGCAGGTTGGGGCCGGCCTGCACGGCCACGCGCTGGCCACGGTGGTAGCGGCCCAGCTCGTCGTAGAAGAGCACCACCAGCTCGCCGCTGGCAGCGGCAGGGTAGCTGAGCTGCAATTGACTGCCGGTGAGCGGGTTGGGAAATAGCTGAAAGTCGGCCGTGGCATCGGTGCTGAGCGGAATGGGCGCCGCGTAGTCGGTGCTGCCATCGGGGCGGCGCAGGCCCAGGCGGTAGTAGTGCACGCCCGGCTGCGGCTGCGGGTCGCTGAGCGCATACTGGCCGCTGGCCTGCCCGGCGGCGGCCGTAGCCACCGCCTGCCAGCCGCCCGCCGCCGTGGTGGTGTCGAGGCCCGCGCTGCGCTCCAGCACGAAGCCCGTGACAAAGCACTCGGCGCGGGTGCTGAACGCCAGGCCGGCCGCAGGGGCCGCCGCCAGCGCCGTGAGCGGCGCGGGCAGCAGGGCCGCCCCGCCGCAGCCCCGGCCGCGAAAGCTGCGGGTGCGCAGTACCAGCCGCCCGCCGGCCACGTCGGAGGTGGGGTCGAGGGTGCGCAGATTGGCCCCCGCCGCCACGCCGTAGTGCATGATGGCGCCCGGCCGAATAAGGTGCGCCAGCTGCTGCGCGTGGCCCAGCTCGTGCACGGCCACCGACTCAAAATCGTACTGCCCCGCCCCCGCCAGCGCCGGCCCAAACTGAAACGGCAGGCTGGTGGCAAACTGCTGGTCGATTTCGGACACGTAGAATACGACCTCGCCCTGCGGATTATAACAGCCTAAGTAATAAGAGGTAGTGCGCGCCAGTACCCGCGCCGGCAGCGTGCCATCGTCGAAGGCGATGACGTTGCTGTTGTCGGAGGCAATGGCATTGGCCGGGGCGTCGGTGCCCAGCTCCCAGTTGATGCCCGAAGTGCAGCGCCACTGCGCCAGCGCCCGCTGCCAGGCCGCGCCGGCCGCCGTATTGCTCCGAAAATTGGGGCTGAAGCGAAACGTAAGCCCACCCGTGGCATTGGTCGCCACGTGGTTGGGGCGGTCCACGAAAGTACCCGTGGTGTTGTCGACGTTGGTGAGCGCGTAGACGATGGTGAGCGGCGTGGCCGTGGTGGTGGTGGTGCCGTCGCCGGTGGTCACCACCACGGGGCCCGTGCCGGCGGGATGGCCATTGCTGGCCAGCGACGGCACCCGCACCTGAATCTGGGTATCGGTCCAGCTCAGGTAGTCGCGGGCCAGGGCGCGGGTGGTGGTGGCGCCCCCATCGTCGGCATTGCGAAAATCGACGCCCCCACTGCCCTGGCTGCTGCCAAAGCCACTGCCCCGAATGGTGAGCACCATGCCCGTGCCGGCCGTAGCCTGGGCCGGGCTGAAGGCGGTGATGCTGGGCGCCAGCGTGCGGTGGGTAGTGGCGGGGGGGGTAGGGCCGGCCGCGGCGGCCAGGCGCGGGTTGGGCCGCAGCACCAGCGGCACTTGGCCGCTGAGGGCCTCGGTCTGGCGCCGGGCGGCGGCCCAGGTGAGGTAGGCGCGGGCGGGCTCGGCGGCGGTGCCCTGGGCCAGGTCGTAGGTGATGACGCCCTGACTGGACGCATAGGCCGCATACGCCGGCCCCACCCCCGCCCACGGCGCGGGCACCAAAAAGAAAATACCCTGCTGGCCCACCGGCAGCGGGCGCAGGGTGTTGGTCAGCTCTTGCCGGGCCAGGCCCACCTGGCCGCCCTCCACCAGCAGGGGCAGGGCGGCGGTATCGGGCAGCGCCCCCTTCAGTACCCGAAACACGCGCAGCCGCTGCCGGGTGAAAATATGCTGATGCCGGGCATCCCATTCTCCCTGACCATCAAGCACTTCAGCCTCCACGATGAGCGGGGCGGCTTGCACGCGCTCGGCGGGGGGTAGGGGCAGCAGCAGACAAGGCACGGGCACGGGCTGGGCGGCCAGCCGGCCCAGGCTCGCGGCCAGCAGCAGCGGCAGCAGCCCGCGCCGCAGGATGGAGAAAAAGCGCATCTACGAAAGTATAAACGCGCCGCCCTACCCCTGCTGCCGCGGCCCGGTGAGCCCGGCACGTTTTCTGAAAGAAAGCGCGGCACCCGGCCATTCACCCCTGGCTGGCCGTATCTTTCCTCCCACCCGTTAGCTGGATGAGCCCGTGCGGCAGCCGGTCGTATTTTTTTTCTATGAAGCAGCTTCTTCCTTTTCTATTCGCGGGCCTGCTGCTGACTGGCTCGGGAGCGGCGCTGGCCCAAACCACCCCTGGCGGCAGCCCGGCCACCCAGCCCTGCGCGGCCTATACCGGCCGGGTAACGGCCAACGAAAAGCCCCTGGCCGGCGTGAGCATAGCCGTTAAGGGCACTAATATTATTCTCATTACCAATGAGGAAGGCTTTTTCGCGCTGCCGCCCAGGGTAACGCAGCTGCCTACCCTGGCCGTGAGCGCCGCCGGCTACGCCCCCCAGGAGTTCGCGCTGACGTCGTGCATTCCCGTCACGGTTGAGATGCAGCTGCTACCCGGCACCCGCATCAAGAAGCACGGCAAGCGCAAGGGCTTTATTATGCACGCGGGCTACTAGCCGGCCGGCTACTCGCGCCGGCAATATTTTTCCTGGGCTTTTCGGCGGCAGCACGCCGCTACTACCACGTGCCTGTTAATTCCCCCCCCACCTTTATCATCGCGCGCAGTTTTCGGGTGCCGGGACTGGGGCTGCTGGTGCTGCCGGCCGCGCCGGCCCCGGCCTGGCTGGCCACGCCCCCGCTGCACACGGCCCTGGCCCTGTGCCTGCACCGGCCCGGCCAGCCACCCCTACCCCTGCCCGCCACCCTGGAGGAGCTGGCGCACGATGACCAGCCCCCGGCCCGCGCCTTGCTGCTCGATGCCGACCCCGGTGGCCCCCTGCCCGCCGGCGCCTGGCTGGCGCTGGCCAGCCAGCAGCCCGCCCAGTTGCTTTAGTCAGGCATAACCCGTACATTGGGATGTTTTTAACCTAGTTCTCAACTGGTTGGGCCAGCTACGGGCCTGGCCGAGGACATGCCGAGCGTAGTAGCCGGTGGCCCACTGGGGCCGACCGGCTTGAGTGCCCCTGCCCCCACGCCTCCCTGCGGAGGCCGCGCCTCCCGGCGCTTTGCCAGCCGGCCACCCGGCGGCACCACCTGGTTGTTTGGCGCCCCCACCGGGGCGCGCGGCTTGCCTGGGCCACCAGCGCAGGTAGCATGTGTTGTTGGTTTTGAGGGCTGCTTTCACTGATGCAACCTCCCCGTTACCCGCCGGGCGGCGCAGGCTTTCTGGCCGATAGTATGCGCCGGCCGAATGCGCTTTTTTGTCACCTCACCCTTCTTTTTGCTATGAAAACAACGAGATTCACGCCGGCCAGGCGGGGCATTGCCCGTGGCCCCGTTGGGGCGCACTGGCCCCTACCCCCCTCTGGCAGCCCCGATGCTGCCGCGGGCCCCACTTCCTTTTTGCGCGCCCAATGACTGCGCTCGCCGCGACGGCCCTCATTGCGGCCGCGCCTACCCTGTTTCGGCAGGGCTTGCTGGCTCTGCTGCGCGAGCGCTGGCCCCAGCTGCTGCTCAGCCTCACCGCTGATGCCACCCAGGTACCCGGCCTGGTGGCCCACCACGCATTTGCCTTGCTGATACTGGATGGCGCCCTGCCGGGCCTGGATATGCCCACCCTGCTGGCCCGGCTGCACCAGGCCCGCCCCACCCAGCGCCTGGTAGTGCTGGCCGACCCGCACACCCGCCCCCCGCGCAGCGCGCCGCTGGCCTGGCCGGGCACCCGGCTGCTCGTGCCCAGCCAAGTGGCGCCCCAGGCCCTGGCCACCGCCCTGGCGCCCTGGCTCGATGCCCTGCTCGAAACCAAACCGGCTCCCGAGCGCCCTACCCCCTTGCCCGACAGCCACTTCAGCGCCCGCGAGCTACAGGTGCTGCGCCTGGTGGTGGAAGACCACTGCAACGAGGAAATCGCCAACCGCTTGTTTATCAACGTGCGCACCGTGGAAAGCCACCGCCGCAACCTGCTGCACAAGGCCGGCACCCGCACGCTGGTGGGCCTGGCCGCCCGCGCCGTGCGCGAGGGCTGGGTGGCCTGAGACGCGGCGGCAAGCCAACTGCTGCCAACCGGGCCTTACCCCCACTCCCGCAACCAGGGGCCCGTAACCTTGGCGTAACACTGTGCCGTAGAAAGCGGTAGCCCGGCCGGCACTCTGCCTAGAGACTGCTGCCGGGGCTACTCCGCCCTGCATGTCTGACTTATTCGCTCTTCTTTTTGGCCCGCACGCTACCTCCCAAACTATCACCGACGTGCAGATGACAACGCGGGCCATCGTGGTGTTTTTTGCGGCGCTGGCGCTGCTGCGGCTATCGGGGCCGCGCACGTTTGGCGGTAGCACGGCCTTCGACCTTGTGGTCAAAATTATGCTGGGCTCGGTGCTGAGCCGGGCCGTAGTGGCGGCTTCGTCTTTTCCGGGCACCCTCCTGGCTTGTCTGGTCTTTGTGCTGCTGCACCGGGTGCTGGCCTGGGGCTCTTACCACTATGAATGGGTCGACAAAATCGTAAAGGGGCGGGTATTCGTGCTTTACGAGAACGGCCGGATAAAACCCGACCAGCTCCGCAGCCTCAATCTCAACGAAAAAGACGTGCTCGAAGGCCTGCACGAAAACGGCAACCTGGCCTCGCTCGACGAAGCCGAAACAGTGTACCTGGAGCGTGACGGCAGCATTAGCGTGGTGAAGAAGGAGAAGTAAGCCTACCGGGCAGCACACAAGCGCGTTTATAGCGACGTGGGTGGGACAGCTTCCGGCCCACGCTCATCTTGCTGCGGGGCACGAATTCAGTGCTGACACTGATGTGCTACGGGCTGCCAAGTACGTGGTTTGCGTCCAGGTTTTCAGCCGTCAGCCTGCGCCTCTAATCAGGTCCTATAGCCCTGTGCCGGGTGGGATTTCACCGGCAATGGCGGCGCTTCTTTGGCAGAAGAGCAGCCGGGCCGGTGTTTTTCTACGGCTCCTCGGGCCGGGCGGGCTGCTCACTCGCCATCGATTCTGCCTCAGCGGCGGGCAGTAGGCGGCCGGTATTTGGGTTGTTCCTTTCCTCTAACTTTTGTTCGCGCTATGGCTGCTCGCCTTACTTCCGAAGAAGTCATCGCCCGGTTTAACGATGCGCGGGGCCCTACCTCCAAAGACCATGGGGTTGCGTACCCGCCAGCGCTGCTTCTTCTGGTCGGCAAGCCTGCTATCCGGCAGTGGATTAAGAAGCTGCTGCCTGGGCTCATTGCGCTAAGCTGCGGCCCGCTGGCCGCCTCCGGGCAAAACACGCCGCCAGCAGACGGCCCGCCCCCCACCGCAGCGACCCAGCAAGCAACCCTGGCGGCGCAGCAAAAAGCCCTAGCCGACCAGCAGGTGGCGCAGCAGGCGGCCTTGGCCACCCGGCAGGCGGCCATCTCGGCCCAGCAGGCGGCCGAAACTGCCCGCTGCCTGCGCAACATCAGGGTGTTGCAGGTGCGCAACCCGTCTTCGACCGACAGCACGCACTTCCGGCTCAACGACGAGGTGGTGCTGGACGTGCAGAACCTGGCCGTGGCCCTGCGAAAGCGCCCTGTTAAAGACCTGCGCCTGTACGTGGATGACATTGCCCTACCCATGCCCCCGGTGGCGGTCGATACCCTGCGCAACTGCACCGTGGCCACGGTGCGCTTTCAGCTGGTGCGCAATGCCACCACGGAGCCCATCTGGCAGCTTTTTTATAAAGTGCCCGGCCGCTACGAGCATCCCAGCACTTTCAACGTGGGCTTCGACACCGGCCAGCTAGGCAAAGCCTACCCTGGCGGCCCCGACCGGCTGCACCTCGAGCTGGTGCAGGTGCCTTGGCTGCTGGTGGGGCTGGGGCTGCTGGGCTTGCTGGGCGGGGCTTTCTACTGGCTGCTGCGCAACAGCAACTTCATCCGCTCCGACCTATCGCGCCGCATTCCGCTCGACCCGGCCGGGCTGGCCTCGGTGTTTAGCCAGGGCTACCGGCAGGTGCCCTACAGCCTGGCCAAGACGCAGGTGGCCTACTGGACGCTGCTGATAGTGGCGGCCTACCTCATGATTTCGATGGTGACGGCCGCCCTGCCCACCATTCCCACCGGCCTGCTCGGGCTGCTGGGCATTAGCATTGCCAATGGCTTGTTTAGCAGCATTATCAGTCGCCCCGCGGCTGATGCGCCGGCTGTTGCGGCCAAGGGAGAAGTGCCCAATGCGACGCTATCGCGCGGCTGGTTTCAGGATGTACTCACCGATAGCACCGGCGTGAGCGTGGTGCGCCTGCAGTTTGTGGTGTTCAATGCCATCGCGGGCCTTTACCTGGTGCGGCAGGTGCTGGCCACCTGGGCCCTGCCCGACTTCGACAGCAGCCTACTAGCCCTAATTTCTATCAGCAGCGCGGGCTTCCTGGTGCAGAAAACCAATGAAGCCAACGCTGCCACTGCTTCCCAGCAAGACGGCAGCGCCGGGGCCACCGGCCCGGCGGCCGGCGGCACGGCGCCCATCAGCACCGGCGGCGGGCCGGCGCCCGCCAACCCTGGTGCACCGGTTAAACCGGCCGCCCCTACCCCCCCTGCGGCTCCCGGCCAGGAGCCCCCCACTGCCCCCCGAACACCCACCGGCCCGGCCGCCTCCCCTGACGCGCTGCCCGCCGACGCCACGCCTGGGCTCACTTTCTCGGCCCTTAGCCCGGCTGCCCCGGCCTCCGACCCAACTGCTACCCCCTGGCAAGACTGGAACAACAAGCTGGCCGAATTTCGGGCCGCTCCGCCGCTGTATGACAGCGACCCTAGCCGCCGCATTTTCAATCCGCTACCTTCCAGCACTGCCAATGGCTGCCAGCTCCAGGTTGGCATCGCGGCCACGCTCATGGGCGGCCTCGACCTGGTGGCGACCGTCACGAGCACGGACGACCGCCCTACCCCCCTCACCGGCCAGGTAGTGCTGCTGCTGCACCCCACCTACCGGCAGCGGGTGGTGGTGGTGCCCATCGTGCGGGGCCAGGCCAGTTACCAGTTTTTTTCGGCCGGCTGCTACACCCTCATCGCCATGCTCGACGACGGGGCCACCCTGCTGGCCTTCGACCTGGCCAACGTGCCGGGTGCGCCCAGCTCTTTTCTGGATAGTTAGTCCATAGCGTTGGCTGCTTTTACCTGCTCCAGCTTCAACTCACTTTCTCATGCGCCAGCCTCGCTTTTATTTACTTCTGCTCCTCACGCTGCTACTCAAAAGCTGCGAGGTGCCCGATGTTCATCCTTTTACTCAAGCAACGAAAGAGATGGCGGGTGCCCTGGACGAAAGTCTGAAACAGGTAGTAGCCGACCTCGACAAAGTCACTATCACGGAGCCAGAATCTACGGCTACTCGCTTGAGGGACATCAAGGCGCAGCTGACCGATGCCACCCAAAAATTCGGGGCGGTAGCCCACGGCTTCGATGCGTATGCCAAGGCACTGGATGACGTAGCCGCCGCTGGGGAAGACAAACAAAAGGCCCTCACTAAGGTAAACGAAGCCCTCACCGGACTAGTCGCCGCCGTGCCCGTGTATGGGGCCGCGCTGAAAGCAACTTTTGGCCTCGGCGGCACGCTGGCAACCGGCATTGCGGCCCGCACTACCATCACCAAGCTCAGCGACCTGGCTTCACCGGCCCAGGACAGCCTTATCCAACAAACAGCGCGCTACCTGCGCCTAGCTATGGCCAGGTTTGCCGCCATCGATGCCGAAGCTCAGGGCTTGTTGAAGCGGCACCAGGCACCGCAGGTTCAAATGTGGGATGACTTGCTCGCCAGCTCCCTGAATCGTCAGCAGCAAGCCAATTCTATCCTGTTCCTTATCACCCAATCGCAATACTATCTCCTGCTCAACAACGGCACAAGCGTTTTAGAACATCGGGCAGACGGTAAGCCTGGTCTCATCCCGCAGCTTATCATCCGTGACCAAGACGACCAGCACCTCATCAGCAAGGCCTGGGCTAAAGCGGGGCAGAAAGCCAGCCCCGAGCTTTTGACAAACCTGGCCCAGCGCGAAAAATTCTACCAGCAGCAGGCCACTATCAGCCCCGAACTGCGCGCCTGGCAGGCGCAGGTGCAAGCTCGCCCGCAGCCCGCCAACGCCCTGGCCAAGGCCGGGCCGCTACTGGCTACCTGGGCCAGCACTCACCACAAGTTGCGCGTCTCGCTGACCGATGCCTCTCACCTTACCGGCAAAGAGGCACTCACTTATCTCAACGCGGCGCAAGACCTGCAAAAAGAAGTCAAGGCCCTAAAAGAAGCTCAGAAGTAAACTACTTTTTTTCCCTACCATGCCTACCACCAACCAAGACCTGCCAACCTTTGATGGCCAGGCCCTCGGCGGCGATACCGACGCTTGGGCTACGAAGCTTCAAGAATTGAAAGACGCTGCCCGCGACGCGGTCCAAGACAACCAGCCGGATATCCTCCAGGCCGCCAAACAAGCGCTGGAAGCCTACGTGGCCTTCCCATGCCCAGATGCCGGACTACGAGACGATGCTAATCAGATACTCGACGCGTTAGCCCTGGACACCATCGAGGCTATTCTGGCGCAGCTGCAGAACCTGCAGCCACTTGCGGTGGCCATGCTAGCTCCCTCTTTTGGGGATGTGCTCACCCGTCAGCCCACCGTGGCTCAGCCTACCCCCCGCCAGCGGCTGCTTAACACATTTTACATGCTCCAAGCGCTGCAAAAGCAACACGTTGAAACGCCATTTAAGCACCCTAAACATCGCGGTATCGGCCGGCAACTCAACGCCCTACTTGCTACTACCCAAGCTCTGCTTGAGCAGTAGCCATCTCCTGTGCCGCGGATGTTGCGCGCCCCCTTTGTGCCTCAACGCCTATTGCTGGGCTATCGGGGCCGGCCCGGCAGCCTGGGAACCGGCCACTGGCAACTACTCATAGCCTGCCAGTGGCTGGCTCAACCCTACCCCAGCTTCTTATACCGAACGCGCTTGGGCTCCACGTCGCCGAGGCGCTTGCGCTTGGCTTCCTCGTAGTCGGAGAAGTTGCCCTCAAACCACACTACTTCCGAATCGCCTTCGAAGGCCAGGATGTGGGTAGCGAGCCGGTCCAGGAACCAGCGGTCGTGGCTGATGATAACGGCGCAGCCGGCAAAGTTTTCGAGGGCGTCTTCCAGGGCCCGGATGGCGTTCACGTCCAGGTCGTTGGTAGGCTCGTCGAGCAGCAGCAGGTTGGCGCCCTGCTTGAGGGTCATGGCCAGGTGCACGCGGTTTTTTTCGCCGCCCGAGAGCGTGCCGACTTTCTTTTCCTGGTCGCCGCCGCCGAAGTTGAACTTGCTCACGTAGGCCCGTGAGTTCACCGGGCGGCCGGCGAGCAGCATGGTTTCGGTGCCGCCCGTGATGGTGTCGAACACCGACTTGGCGGGGTCGAGCGAGTCGTGCTGCTGGTCGATGTAGGCCGTTTGCACCGTGGGGCCAACTTCGAAGGTGCCGGCGTCGGGCTGCAGCTGGTCGGTTATCATGCGGAAAAGGGTGGTTTTGCCCGCGCCGTTGGGCCCAATGATGCCCACGATGCCGCCCTGGGGTAGGGAAAAGCTCAGGTCCTCAAACAGCAGCTTGTCGCCAAAAGCCTTGCGCAAGTGCTCGGCTTCAATGACTTGCGCGCCCAGGCGCGGGCCGTCGGGGATGAACAGCTCGAGCTTCTGCTCCTTGTCCTTGGCTTCTTCGCTGGCCAGCTTGTCGTAGTTGGCGAGGCGGGCCTTGCCTTTGCTCTGGCGGGCTTTGGGCGACATGCGCACCCAGTCCAGCTCACGTTGGAGAGTCTTGGCGCGCTTGCTTTCCGAGTTTTCCTCCTTGGCGAGGCGGTCGGTTTTCTGCTCCAGCCAGCTGCTATAGTTGCCCTTCCACGGAATGCCGGTGCCGCGGTCGAGCTCCAGAATCCAGCCCGCCACGTTGTCGAGGAAGTAGCGGTCGTGGGTGACGGCGATAACGGTGCCCTTGTACTGCTGCAAGTGCTGCTCCAGCCACAGCACGCTTTCGGCGTCGAGGTGGTTGGTGGGCTCGTCAAGCAGCAGCACGTCAGGCTCTTGCAGCAGGAGGCGGCACAGGGCCACGCGGCGCTTCTCGCCCCCGCTGAGGTTGCCGATGACGGCCTCCTGCGCCGGGGTGCGTAGGGCATCCATCGCGCGCTCCAACTTGCTGTCGAGGTTCCAAGCGTCGAGCTGGTCGAGGCGCTCCTGGACTACCCCCTGCCGCTCGAGCAGCTTGTCGAAGTCGGCATCTTCGGCCCCGAAGGCCTCGTTGATGGCGTCGAATTCCTGGAGCAGAGCCACGGTTTCGGCCACGCCTTCTTCCACTACCTCGCGCACGGTTTTGGCGGGGTCGAGCTGGGGCTCCTGCTCGAGGTAGCCCACCGAGTAGCCGGGCGAAAACACGACCTCGCCCTGAAACTGCTTGTCGACGCCGGCAATGATTTTCAACAGGCTCGACTTGCCCGAGCCGTTGAGGCCGAGCACGCCGATTTTGGCGCCGTAAAAAAAGGACAGGTAGATATTTTTGAGAACTTGCTTCTGGGGCGGGTAAATCTTGCTTACCCCCGCCATACTAAAGATAATGGTGGGCTGGTCGGACATGGGATGGGAAACGGGAGTGAAGGTGCGGAATGCTACAAAGCTACCGCGTAGCCGCAGGTTGGCGGGGCGAGGCGCGGGCAAAAAAAAAGCGCGTTGCGGGGCAAAAAAACGCCCATTCAGCGGTAAATCAGCCCGCTCCCCTCCCCCCGCCCAAAACCTAAACGCGGGAAGTGCGTCCTGCACGATAGCAACACGCAATTTTCCGCGTAAACTTGTAGTTCATTCCTCGTCCACGTTCAAAGCCAATTGCTGCGCTTTCCGACGTTTTTGCCTCACTCTATCTTTCCCATTTCCCAATGGAACTCCCCGACCACCCGCTCACGGAAGCCCGCCGATATGGCTACGTGGAAGACGGGGGCGTGTGGCTACGCCCCGTGCTGGGCCAGCCGGCCCGCCGCATCGGCCAGGTAAAGGACACCGCCGATGACGCGCTGCGGTATTTTGCCCAGCGCTACGAGGCCTTTCGGGCTAAAATCGACGAGCTGCTGGAACGCTTGCAAGCCGCTGATAACCAAGGCTCGTACCTGATGAAGCTGCTGCACCTGCAGGAGCAGACGCAGCAGCATGATGGCCTGGGCGACTACGAGAGCCTGTACGGCCGCTTGAAGGAGGCCGAGCAGCAGCTCAACGTATCGGTAGCCCGCAACCGCGAGAAAAATCTGGCCACCAAAGTCAGCCTCATTGAGCAGGCCGAAGCCCTGGCCGACACCGTGGAGTGGATTACGGCCAGCGAAACCGTGAAGGAACTGCGCCAGGCCTGGCTCAAGACCGGGCCCGTTGACAAGGCCCTGACGGAGAATCTGGAAGCCCGCTTTCACGGCGCGGTGCAGGAATTTTTTGACCGGCGCAAAGCTTTCCAGACCGACCGCAAGGCCATTGCCCGCCGCACCGTGGAGCGCTACCGCGACTTGGTGAACCAGGCCGAAGCGCTCAAGAACTCCGACCAGTTTGAGGCTACCTCGCGCCAGCTCAAGCAGCTGCAAACCGCCTGGCGCGACGTGAACGGTAACTTGCCCAAAAAGCAGGCGGCCGAGATGTGGACCAAGTTTCGGGCGGCCAACAATCACTTCTTCGAGCGCCTCAAAAAGCACATCGAGTCGCAGCGCCCGGTTGAGGTGCGGCCCGGCGCGGCCCCCGGCTCGCCCGAGGAAAGCCTGCTGCGCAAGCGCGAGCTGGCCCGCCGCGCCGAAGCCCTCATTGCCCTACCCCCCAACCAGGGCGTGACGCAGGCCAAAAACCTGCAAGCTGAGTGGAAGCAGAGTGGCGCCGTGCGCGGCCCCGAGTCGGACCAGCTGTGGCAACGTTTTATGCTGGCTTGCGATAAAGTATTCGAAATGAGCGCGTTGGACTATTACCTGCGCAAGCGGCAGGCCGAAGGCAGCCCGGCGCCCTCGCCCGTGGAGCGGGCCCAACAGGCCACGGTGGCCCTCCGCAAATTTATCGAGAGCGACCGCCAGGAGCTGGCTACGCTTCAGGATAACCTAAGTAAGCTCAACAATTCGGCGGCTAACGACCAATTTCGGCAGCTGCTGCAAGGAAAAATTCGCACCTTTGAACGCAAAATTCAAACTAAAACGGAATTAATTGCGCTATTTCAATTGCCAATTGGCAATTAACCCCGACTGCCCTATTTTATGTAGCGCTAGTTCGGCTTACTTTTAACATTCTTTCATCTCAACGCCCACCTTTTTTCACTATGTACTGGACCCTCGAACTTGCCTCCTACCTGGAAGATGCCCCCTGGCCCGCCACCAAGGACGAACTCATTGACTTTTCCATTCGCTCGGGCGCACCCATGGAGGTAGTCGAAAATCTGCAGGGTTTGGAAGACGACGGCCAGCCCTACGAAAATATTGAGGAAGTGTGGCCCGACTACCCCACGAAGGAAGACTTCATGTTCAACGAAGACGAATACTAATGCAATGAACAATGAGCAATGAAGAATGGCATGAGTTTTTTTGTGTTCATTTTAACCAA
>CAZZWL010000024.1:0-46691 GCA_964657755.1 uncultured Rhodanobacter sp. | reverse complement strand
CCTGCCCCATGCTACCTACATCACCTACGATGGCGCGCCGCACGGCCTGTTCATCACCGAAAAGGACAAGCTCAACCAAGACCTGATTGCCTTTGCTACCGGCGCGGACATACGCGCCGGCCAGAATAGCTAAGCGGCTACTTAACCTCGAAAAGCCCCGGTCCTGCGAAGGAGCCGGGGCTTTTTTGTGGAGCAGCTGGCGCCGCCAACTTACTGACGTCCGCTTACTCCCCGGGCGACCGTTGCGGTTTCCGCCGCGCCGACAACAGCCAGAGGCCCCCGGCCAGCAGCACCAGCGCGGCCCCCACGATAGCCGCCTGGGGCAAGGCCGGCGCAGTCTTTTCTGATTTTTCTGATGTTACTCCGGCAATGGCGGCATCGGTAAAAGCCGCGCGGCTGGTAACGGCCAGAATCAGGCGCGCGGCTTCGGCGGGCTGGTCCCACTGCGGAAAGTGGCCGCAGTGCTCGAACCAATAGAGGCGCGCATCCGGGAATTTCTCCAGCGCCAGGGCCGACTGGCTGGGCAGGCACACCCGGTCCTGCCGGCCCCAGCCAATGACCAGGGGCTCGGGGATGCTGCCCTTGGGGGCGGGTAGCTGCACTTCGCCGTGCGCCAGCTGGTCGAGCAGCTCGTCGAAGGCGGGCGAGTGGGCGAAGCTGTACATCTCGTCGCGGGCCACCTGCGCGTCCACGGCCCAGGGACGGGCCGAAAACTGTGGCAGCAGCACGGTGCGCCCCACGGCCGAACCGGCCAGCGCGGGCATTACCGGCTGCAGGGCCGTCACCAGCTTCCCGGACAGGGACACCGAGTGGTAGAAAAACGGCACTTGCCAGCCCTGCCAGAACCCGCCCGGGTCCAGCGACACCACCGCGCCGAGCACGCCGCCGCGCCGGGCCAGCTCCAGCACCAGCCGCGCGCCCATCGAGCTGCCCACGGCATCGATGCCGAGCAGGTCGTGTTGGGCCAGAAAGTCCGTCACCGCATCGGCCAGGGTGCCGATGGAATGGAGGCCGGCGAGTTTCGGGGTGTCCCCGTGGCCGGGCAAGTCCACGGCAATGACGTCACGCTCGGCCGCCAGCGGGTCGAGGATGGTGTTCCAGGACCGCCAGCTGCCGCCGATGCCGTGAACCAGTAATAAGGGGCGGCCGGTGCCGCGGCGAACGAAGTGCAGGTCCATAAAGAAGGGAAAAGTGTAACACCTAAACGTAAGGGCGCAATAAATGGCTCACCATATCGGCCCGGCACGTTGGTTCCACCTGGTGTTCACGCTAGCGGTAGTTTTCTTAATATTTCAAGTTTAAAGGCTGTGCCGTTCGTGTGTCGGGGCTGCACCTCACCATCGAATTCCAACCATTCGTCAACTTTCTACCCAAGCGGTTTATAGCCCGGATAGGTTTGTAGCGTCAAATCACGGTTTGGCAAGTTCACGCCCGGGCCGGTCGGCTTGGGGTGCCACGCTATTTCCCCGCGATGCTCAGCGCCTATTCCTGGGGCCAGTTTGGCCTTTTCGTCCTGGTTGTGGTTGTTCTCTACTACTTGGTGGTGGGCCTGCTCTACTACCGGGTAGAACTCACGGCCCTGCTGACGCCGGGCAAAAAGATGGTCGGTACCCAGTTCGCCGGCGCGGCCGGCGGCGCGGCGGCTCCGCCCTCACTGGTGCGCCCCAACTCAGCCTTCATGAAGGCCACGCCGGCGGCCACGGAAGCCCGGGAAGACGCTGATGACGCGGAACGACCCGAAGCCGGGGCGGACCAAAACCTGCCAGCCGCCGCCGAGCCGCTGGTCAGCGGAGCACTGCCCGATTCGACCGGCACGGCCACTGGCCACGACGAAAGCACCAGCGACACCGCCCCGATGGAGGCCACGGCCGCCGCGGGCGACGAGGCGCAGGCGCAGGACGAAAACCGCACTGAAGAGGCTGACCAGGCCGATGAGCACCTGGCTGCGCTGGTCCGGC
The DNA here is from genome assembly GCA_964657755.1 of uncultured Rhodanobacter sp. Classification (GTDB taxonomy): domain Bacteria; phylum Bacteroidota; class Bacteroidia; order Cytophagales; family Hymenobacteraceae; genus Hymenobacter. The sequence continues at coordinate 44,733 of CAZZWL010000024.1, read as the reverse complement.
GCGAAGCCCACAACCTGCCCCCGGAGTCCGTGGCGGCGGATACGGCAGCTGACGGGGTGCTGGAGCCTGAAACCGTGCAGCTGCCCCTGGTAGCGGATGGCTACGAGCCGCTGGCCACGTTCGAGGAGCCGGTGGCCTCGCGACTGGATATAGCCCCGGTGGACCCGCCCCGGCTGGTGGCCGCTGCTTCGGTTGCCGAATACCTGACCCTGCTGCAAGCCGGCCAGCAGCCCGCGCCGCCTGTCGAACTGGCCGGCACCACCCTGGCCGAGCAAATGGCCCAGCAGATGGCCCTCAACCACGCCGAGCTGGATGACCTCTTCGGCCCCGACGATAAGTAGCCCGGCATTTTTCTCCTTAATCATTGATTCCTGACTCCTTTTCCTTTGCCATGACTAAGAAACCTTTCGTTACCTCGCTGGCCCTCGTGGCTCTGCTATTCAGCTCGCAACTACTCTACGCCCAGACCGGGGGTGGCAACGGCACGGCCGGCATTCAGGATGCCACCACCCAGGTTACCAGCTACTTCGACCCGCTGACCAAGCTCATGTACGCCATCGGCGCGGTGCTGGGCTTGGTGGGGGCCATCAAGGTTTACGGCAAGTGGAACGCCGGCGACCAGGATACCCAGAAAACGGCGGTGTCGTGGTTTGGCTCGATGATTTTCCTGGTCATCGTGGCCACGGTGGTGCGCTCGTTCTTCCTCTAAGCGCCATGCCCATCTACGACCTCAATCGCGGCATCAACAAGCCCGTCGAATTCAAGGGACTGGTGGGCAGCAACATCTACTTTCTGGCCGCCGGCATCGGGCTGGTGTTTGCCCTGTTCGTGACCTGCTACCTGCTGGGCCTGCCGCTGGTGCTCACGGTGCTGGTCACCTTCCTGGCCGGCGGCGGCATGTGGGCCGGGGTCTTCGCCCTGAACCGCCGCTACGGCGAGCACGGGCTGATGAAGGCCGCCGCACGGCGCTCCTCGCCTAAATACATCACCAACCGGCACAGCCGCTTATTCCAACGCCTCAACGAGGACCCAACCAGCCGCGCCTAACGGCTGGTTTGGGTGCTTTCCCGCTTATGAGCAATAAGGTTCTGTCCTCCGTTTCCCTCGAATCCAAGCAGCCCATCTACAAGGTGGAGAAGGATTGCCTCATCTCGAAGAATGCGGACGTGACGGTGGCGTTCCGGCTGGATTTGCCCGAAATCTTCACCCTCTCGCGGGAAGACTACGCCCAGCTGCAGGCCGCCTTCGTGAAGGCCGTGCGCCTGCTGCCCGACCACTGCGTGGTGCACAAGCAGGACTGGTACGTGGAGGATAAGTACGCCCCCGGCTTCGAGGCCGAGCGCACGCTGCTCTCGTCGGCCTACGAGCGCCACTTCAACGAGCGGCCCTTCCTGAACCACTTCTGCTACCTCTACATCACCAAAACCTCTTCGGAACGCCCCAACTGGGGCAGCACCTCGGGGCTGCTGGCCCGGCGCAACATTGTACCCAAGGACATGCTCGACACCAAGGTGCTGGAGAGCTTTTTCGACAACGTGGGCCAGTTCGTGCGCACCTTGGAAGGGGTGGGGCCTACCAACGCGCCCTACATCCGCTCGCACCGGCTCACCTCGGACGAGCTTGCCGGTACCGCCGAAAAAGCTGGGCTGCTGGAAAAGTACCTGGCGCTGGATTTGTCCGACCAGGCCCTGCAGGTGGACCTCGATTTGACCGAAGGGCTGAAGGTGGGGGCGGAGTACTGCCAGATGTTCTCGGTGGCCAACCTCGACGACTTGCCCACCTCCGTCGAAACCGATATCCGCTACGAGCAATACAGCACCGAGTACTCGGACTTTCCCATTTCGTTTGCTGCGCCGCTGGGGCTGCTGCTGGGGGCCAACCACATCCTGAACCAGTACGTGTTTCTGGATAACACCACCAAAACGGTGAAAACCTTCGAGCAGAAGAAGGACCGGCTCAACTCGCTCTCGCTCTACTCGCGGCAGAACGCCATCAACTTCGAGTACTACAATGCCTTCCTCAATGAGCTGATTGCCCACAAGCGCCGGCCGGTGCGGGTGCACTGCAACGTGCTCACCTGGGGGCGGCACGAGGAGGAGCTGACTGAAGTGCGCAAGCTGGTCAACGCGGCCTTCAACGCTATGAACTGCAAGCCGCGGCAGAACACGGTGGACATCGCCGCGCTCTACTGGGGCGGCATCCCGGGCAACGCGGGCGACTTTCCCAGCGAAGAAACCTTCTACACCTTCATCGAGCAGGCCGTCTGCTTCTGGGCCTCGGAAACCAACTACCGCAGCACCGGGGCCACCAAGGGCATCAAGCTCTCCGACCGCCTCACGGGCAAGCCCGTGCTGGTCGACATTTCGGATGAGCCGATGAAGAAGCAAATCATCTTCAACCGCAACAAGTTCGTGCTCGGGCCCTCGGGCTCGGGCAAGTCGTTTTTCACCAACCACATGGTGCGCCAGTACTACGAGCAGGGTGCCCACGTGCTGCTGGTCGATACCGGCAACTCATATAAGGGCCTCTGCGAGCTGGTGGGCGGGGTGTACTTCACATACGAGGAGGACGACCCGATTGCCTTCAACCCCTTCCTGATTTCGGGCAAGCTGGACGTGGAAAAGAAGGAATCCATCAAAACGCTGCTGCAGGCGCTCTGGAAAAAGGACGACGAAAGCGTGAGCCAGTCGGAGTATGTGTCGCTCTCCACGGCCGTCAGTCTGTATTACGTGATGCTGGAAGCAAATGAGCTTATCAAGCCGAGCTTCAACACGTTCTACGAATTTGTTAAAGGGCCTTATCGCAAGATTCTGGAGGAGGAAAAGGTCCGGGAAAAGGATTTCGACATCGACAACTTCATCTACGTGCTCAAGCCCTACTACCGGGGCGGCGAGTACGACTACCTGCTCAACTCCGAGAAAGAGCTGGACCTGGTGCAGGCCCCCTTTATCGTGTTCGAGCTCGACAACATCAAGGACCATCCCATTCTGTTTCCGGTAGTCACGCTCATCATCATGGAAACCTTCATCTCCAAGATGCGCAAGCTCAAGGGGGTGCGGAAGATGATTCTGATTGAGGAAGCCTGGAAGGCCCTGACCACGCCGGGCATGGCCGCCTACATCAAGTATCTCTTTAAGACGGTGCGCAAGTTTTTCGGCGAGGCCATCGTGGTGACGCAGGAAATCGACGACATCATCGGCAACGAGATTGTCAAGGATGCCATCATCAACAACTCGGACTGCAAGATTCTGCTCGACCAGCGCAAGTTCATCAACCGCTTCGATGAGATTCAGGCGCTGCTCTCGCTCACGCCCAAGGAAAAGGACCTGGTGCTGAGCATCAACCGCGACAACAAAGCCACGCGGGGCCGCTACACGGAGGTCTTCATCAGCCTGGGTGGGGTCGTGTCGAAGGTGTACGCCATCGAGGTATCGAAGGAAGAATACGTGACCTACACCACCGAGGAAACCGAGAAAGTGCGGCTGTTTGAGAAGTTCAAGCAGACGGGGGATATGCCTACGGCCATCAAGCTGTTCGCCAACGAGCTGCGCGAAGGGTATGGCATTTGAACTGAACCAAAGGGGAAAAACATGAAAACGAGAATCACGCTCTTAAGCTTGGCCTTACTAGGTTTTGGCATCAACAAGGCTTCCGCGCAGCTCGTGGTTACGGCCCCGGTGCTGGAGGTGCAGTCGGGCGTGCAAACCGGCCTGCAGAATACCATGAAAGGGCTTTCCTCGGCGGCTAACGTGCTGGTGAAGGCCGGCGTGAAGGAGCAAGAGCTGACCAAGGTCTTTTCGGAAAAGAACTTGCAGCTGGCCAAAACCTGGTACGACGGCCTGCTGCAAGTCAGCTCGGCGGTGCGTGGCTATCGGCGCGTGCAGTCGGTTTTTGAGAAGCAGGGCCGCATCATTCAGAATTACTCGACGGCCATTGAAACGCTGCGCCAGTCGCCCTATGTGGCCCCGGAACAGCTCTCGGCCATGACGACGATTTACACGAAGATGCTGACCGAAAGCGCCAATACACTCTCGGATTTGCAGACCATCGTGAGCCCGGCCATGCTCAAGATGACCGATGCCGACCGGATGCGCTTTATCGACAAGCTCGACGCGAAAATCACCGACCAGCTGGGCCTCATCAACTACTTCACCCAGCGCAACCTCGTGCAGATGCACCTGGCCGAGCAGAAAGCGCAGGACGCGCAGGCGCTCAATGCGCTGATGGGCGCTCGCTAAGGGCTACTTACACATTCCCAGGCTATCTACTATGAAATCAAGCACTCAACTTCTCGTCGTGGGTCTGGCCCTGCTGGCCGGCCCAGCCTACGCACAAATGCCAGCCGTCATCTCGGCCCCGATTGCCGAAGACCAGTCGCGTAAGCAGGTGGTGCACCAGGGCATTTCGACTACGTTGCTCGGCCAGGGCAAGGTGCTGGCGGGTGACATGACCAAAGTCAGCGGCCAGATTAAAGGCGTTATCGACCAGACGCAGGCCCTGCACGACCAGTGGTACAGCAGCCTGCTGCAAATCAGCGCCGACGTGCGCAACTACCGCCGGGTGCGTGAAATCTACTCCCACCAGAGCGATATGATTAGCCAGTTCTCGGCCATCATTCCGGAGCTGCGCACCAAGCAATTGTCGGCTGCCCAGCTCAGCGAGGCCTCGACGGTATACCAGGGAATCCTCACGGAGAACATTGCCCTGATGGGGGAGTTGGCCGGGGTGCTCAGCGCCAGAAAGGCAAAAATGACCGACCCGGAGCGCATAGAATTCATCGACAACATCGCCGACCGCATCAGCGAGCAGCATAACCTGATGAACTACTTCAGCAGCAAGTGCCGGGCCATCGCGCAGCAGCAGGCCCAGCAGGTGCAGGACCGCGAATCAATACGCGCTTTCATGACGGCCCGCTAGCGCGGCAGCTTTCTACCCCACCCAATTCCTACTTCCGACTTATGAAAACTTTCCTTTTCCTGCCCTTGGCGCTGCTGGCTATCAGCTGCAGTTCCAAGGTGGCCAAGCCAGACCCTCGGGTGTCTACCATTCACCAGCAGCATGAGCAGCTGCTGACGCAGCAAAAGCAGTACGTCGCGCTGCTTCCCACGCTCACCGGCCCCGAAAAGCTCAGTCAGGCCCATATCAAGGGTTCGGAGCAACGCTTCGCTGATATGGTGCAACAGAGCCAGGACAACCTTACTGCACTGGACCAACTCGACCCGGCGAAGGCCCAGGACCCGGCGCAAACCGCGCTGGTCGGGGAATTGGCCGCTAAGGAAGCAGGCATTCTGGCGCGGGGTACCCGGCGGCTGGCCAATGTGCACGATGAGCACTACCTGCCTTAAGCTGCCTTTCCTGACTTCCCATCCCTTCAACTTTCGAACTACCCCATGGACCCAACTTCCATCGACCTCAACATGGCCCTGTATGAGCAAAAGCTCGAAGGGATTTACACCGAGATGCTGACGTTTACCGCGCAGTTCATCAACCTGGGCCGCGCTATTGGTGGGGTGGGAGCATTGCTTTTCATCAGCAGCCGGGTGTGGGGCCACATTGCCCGGGCCGAGCCCATTGACTTTTTTCCACTGCTGCGGCCGTTCGCCATTGGGCTGGCCATTCTGCTATTTGTGCCGCTGTGCTCGGGCCTACGCGGCATCACCATGGCCGTGGCCCACGGCACTGATGCCATTCGCCTCGGGCAACTGGGGGAAGTGAACCGGCTGACGGGTGAGCGGGACCGGCTGGCCGCCGATGCCAAGGCCAAGTCGGATATGCAGATAAACGAGAAGTACGAGGAAGACCTGGGCAAGCTTGGGGCGCTGGACATCGGCCGCAAAGCCACGCTGGCCATGAACCAAGTGCAATACTCGGTCGGGCAAAACTTCCGGGAATGGACCAAATCCATCCTGGAATTAGGGGCGCTGGCGGCCAAGCTGGCCATTAGCCTCATTTCTACTTTCCTGCTGGTGCTGCTCAGCGTGGCCGGGCCGCTGGCTTTCGGCATCGCCATCATTCCCGGTTTTGGCGGCGGGCTGATGAAGTGGTTCGGCTACTTCATCACCATTTCGCTGTGGGTGCCAGTGGCCAACATCTACGCCGCGGTGCTGGCGCACGTGCAGGTCACGATGCTCAATAGCAACATCCAACAACTGCAGGCCGGCGGCAGCGTCGAATCAGCCGACATCGGCTATCTGTGCCTGCTGGTGCTAGCCATCGTGGGCTACCTGATGGTGCCCAAAGCAGCTGACATGCTCATCGACGGCTCAGGCGTAGGCCGCGCCGCTACTTCATTTATCACCACTACCACGGTGGGGGCAGCCGGCATCGCCGGAGCCACGGGCGGCGCAGGTCTGCGCACCGGGGCCGATGGCCTGGGAGCCGCCGTAGGCGCGGGGCAGGGACTAGCCGGCATGGGCGGCAGCAGCAATGCCACGCGGGGCGAATCCTTCGGCCACCGGGCGGGCTCGGCGGTGCGCGAGCGAATCAATCGCCTGCGTGGCTAGGGGGAGTCGCTCCTCATTCTTTCACTTTCCCATCCCGCTATGTTCGCATCACTTAAAACCATCGACTCGGCTTTTCAGCAGGTCAAAACACTGGCGCTGCTCTTCATTGTGGCCGTGCTGGTGCTGGCCGGCACCATTGCATACTTCGCGTTTCAGTCTACCAACGCCGCGGCCAACCGCATCTATGTGCTGGAAGGCGGGCAGCTGCTCACGGCCGGGGCGCAGGATGCGCGGGCCAACCGGCCGGTGGAGGCCCGTAGCCACGTCACGCGCTTTCACGAGTTGTTTTTCACCCTCGACCCTGACCAGAAGGCCATCGACAGCAACGTCAACAAGGCGCTGTACCTGGCCGACAATTCGGCCAAGCGGCAGTATGAGAACTTCAAGGAGAAGGGCTTCTACAATGATTTGATTGCCGCCAACATCAGCCTGGAAATGACCGTGGACAGCGTGGTGGTCACCAACTCGCGGCCGATGGTAGCCCGCTGCTACGGGCACCAGCGCGTTATCCGGGCCACCTCGGTTACGAACCGCAACTTCCTCTCCGAATGCTCACTGCGCGACGTGACCCGCTCGGAAAATAACCCCCACGGCTTCCTAATGGAGAATTGGCGGGTGCTGAAGAACGAGGATTTGAACACCCAGCCCCGCTAATCTGCTCCCATGGAAACCAAACCGCACGACGCGCAATTTCTTCGCACCCGCAAGATGGCCACCTTCCTGCCGGTGGTGGGTGTGCCCTTTCTGGCCGTGATGTTCTACCTGGGCGGCGGTGGGCAGGGTACGCAGGCAGCCGCGCAGAGCACCGCAACCGGCTTCAACACCAACCTGCCCAAAGCGGAAAAGGCCACCATCACTACCAGCAAGCTCGAAGCCTACGCCAGCCCGGTCGATTCCATGCGCAACCGGGGCCTGGTCGATGCTAAACTGGACACGGCGAAAGGTACCGGCCTGGCCTACGGCATTGGAGCCGATGGGAAAGCCGGCCCCAATGGCTCGGTGGATAAATCGGTGGCCGCCGCCCAGCAGCAGCTCATTGCCGCGCAGCAGGCCCAACTCAATGGCGGTGCCAATACCACCGCTGCCCCAGCTACCCAACCGGGAGCCCTCACGCCACAGGAACAAATGGAGCTAATGCGCACGCAGCACGAGCGCGACTTGGCCGAGCAAAAGGCCCAGCTGCAAATGGCCGCGATGCTGGCCCAGTCGAACAGCGCCAGTGGGGGAGGGGCGGCTCCCAGGGCGGTGGCCGTGGCTCCTAAAAGGAAGAAGCCCAGCACCCGGCTACACACTGTGGATGATGATGCCGTGGTATCACGCCTGGGCTCCAACGGGCCGGGGCGCAAGCGCACGGCCTCTTTTCAGGGCTTCGATGCCGAAACCGGCACGGGCGGCGATGGTAACACACTACCAGCTGTCATCCACGAATCGCAGGAAGTCGTGAGCGGCTCGCTGGTCAAGATGCGCCTCACCGAGTCGGCCGTCATCAACGGCCACTCGCTGCCGGCCAACACCTTCATCTACGGCAAGTGCAGCCTGGCCGGCGAGCGGCTCAGCATTGCCATTGAAACGCTCAAATCGGGCAACAGCGTGTTTCCGGCGGCACTGGAAGTGTACGACGTGGACGGGCTGGAAGGCCTGCACATTCCCGGGGCCATCACCCGCGATGCCGCCAAGCAGGCCGGCGCGGAAAGCCTGGGCGCGGCCGATATGATGACCATGAGCGCCAACCCCGCGACCGCTGCGGCCGGCGTGGCGGTGAGCGCCGTGAAGGGCATTGGCCAGAAGAAAATCCGTCTGGTCAAAGTTCGCCTCAAGGCCGGCTACAACGTGATGCTCAAAGTAGACAAAGACTAACGACTCCCACCCATGAAAACCACCCTATTTGGTACCAGCGCCCTTTTACTCGGCCTGGCGGCTGCCCCGGTACAGGCCCAAACCTCGGCTGCCCGAATGCTGCAATACTCGGAAGCCAACAAGCTGCCGACCTATCCGCTTTACATCAGCGACCAGAAAACAACCCACTTGGTATTTCCCTTTCCGGTCACCTACGTCGACCTGGGCAGTTCGGGACTGATTGCCGCCAAGGCTACCGGCGCAGAAAACATCGTGCGCGTGAAAGCGGCTTCGGCCGGCTTTCCGGAATCGAACATGACGGTGCTCACCTCCGATGGCAAGCTCTATTCCTTCGTGGTGAACTACCAGCATGACCCCAAAGTGCTCAGCCTCGACCTGGGCGCGGCGGGGTCAGCCTCGTCGGCACAGGGCGAAGCCATCTTGTCGAACTCGCCCATCCCACAGGGCAATCTGGATGCGTATTCCCGGCAGGCGCTGGCGGCGGGCGGCACCTCGGCCAGCGAGAGTGCCAACCAACTGAGTGTGCGAGCCGGAAACGTGGGCTACAAGCAGGAAACGCTATTTTTTCCGCTGCACATCGCCAATAAGTCGAACGTGACTTACGACGTGGACTTCGTCAAATTCTACATTCAGGACAAGCAGGTGGCCAAGCGCACGGCCGAGCAGGCCCTGGAAATCACGCCCATCTACGTCTTCAACGGCGGGCTGAAAAAGATTGACGCCAAAGGCCAGCTCGAACAGGTCTACATCTTCAAGAAATTTACCATTCCCGAGCAAAAGCAGCTCATTATCGAGGTGTATGAGAAGGGCGGCGGGCGCAACATTAAGCTCAAGCTGGCAAATTCTGACCTGCTCAAAGCCCGCTCGTTCAAGTAGGGGTTGGCTCATTCACGAAGCAGTCCACCCGTTTAGAAACGGCCAAACAGGAACACCAATGCTTCATTCCCCGTTTAGAAGCAGCTAAGGGCATTCCTTTTCCCGCTGAAACAGCGGTGAGGCACGTTCCCTTCCACTATTCGCACTTCTATGTCAGACTACCAAAGAGGACTCGACGAAGGCCGCAACGAGCAATATTCCTACCAAGCCTCGCGGCAGGTGGGGCAAGGACTTGGCAAGCTGATTGGCTGGGTATTGATAGCGGGGTCCCGGGTCATGGTAGAAGTGCTGCTGGCGGCTCCGTTCCTGATGCTGGGTTTCGTTGTAATGGCTCCCCTGGATTTTCTTGGGCCAGTGCTCGGGGCAGTTCGCTTGCTGGGAATCGGTATCATGGCCTACTTGTTTTATGCCGGCCTCTACTGGCTGAAAGGCTTAGTGGTTGCTCAGCATCGCCGCGAGGGCTGGCTGTGGCTACTGCCGTTTTCGGTATGCGTAGCGGTTACTTGCCTGCTGCCCGGATGGCTGGTTCGGCAGTTTGTCATCAGCTCGTTTCCTACAGCCAGTCCAGTATGGGGCTGGGGCCTCGGGGCAGCTTTTGCCTTGTTTGCCTATGGACGCTACCGCTTCACCGAAGACATCGCCCCCAGCTTAGCACTCTGGTCTTACCGCCGGGGATATAACTGGGCCCTTCGTTAATAGGTGCGAATGACTGCCTTTACATCCGGCTATCACAATTTCGGCCCCCGGCGTTTCGGCGCGGGGGCTTTTTGTTGGATAGGAGTTACTGTATCCGGCGGCACAACTGCCCCTTTGGGTTGCGTTGGCAGCACTTGCTTTTGCGAAGCCCCTTGCTGCTGATGCAGCTTCACGGCCTGCTCAGTGGCCTGGGTGAAGCGCTGCAGGATGGCTTTGTCGGTGAACTGGGGCTTGGCTGAGCGGGCAATAACCAAGTAGGCACTCTTCAATTCATCCAGCGTGGCCTGCTCGGTCAGCGCCTCCGGCCGGGCCATGATGGCGGCCTGCACGTAGTTCAATACCGGCGAGGTAAGCACCGCACCGCTGGGCGCTTTCAGAGAGGCCCCTGTTTCTTCCGCGTGGCGAATACCTACCCGTTGACTGCTGCTTTTCAACTCCCGCAATGCCTCAATGCGGGCTACTTCTACCGTGGATGCTGCCAATGGCTGAGCCTGGCTGGGCAGACGAGCCAGCAAGCCAGCGGCACCAGGCAGCGGCGTAGTCGCCGCATCGAGCAGGTAGCGCAGGCGGGTCTGATTCTCGTCCTGCTTGGCGGAAACGCCCACTACGCCGGTATCCCGCGCCAAGTTAAATTCTCGATAAACCTTCTCAAAGCTTATCCGGTAGCCGGCCTGGTGGCCCAGCTGCATCAGCACGGCCTGCATGGTGCGGCCGTTCCCTTCCCGGAACGGATGGACATGGTTGAAGTGGTCGAGGTAGTAGGCGGCCCGCTCCACAAACTGCGGCTTGGCCAGGCCTTTCAGGTTGTTCTCGGAAATGAGTTGCGCGGCCAGCGCCTCCACGTCCGGGCTGATGCGGCGGTGGTTAGCGTAGGTCATCAGGTGGTCGGCCTGCACGTTAGCAGCCGGCTTGTAGCCCTGAAATGCCCGGTCCTGGCGGGTTTCGCCGGCCCACGGGTACACATCCTGAAATAGGTACCGGTGCATAGCACGCAGGTACTGCTCATCAAACCGCAGGGGAGTAGGCGGAATAGGGTAAGCCGGCCCCAGCATGGGCGCGCTGGTCGGCCTGGGGGTAGCCAGCCCCACCTGCGCCCGAACGAGCATCAAGCGCTTGATGGACAGGTCGGCTTCGAGGCGGTCTAGATGCACCTCGCTGGTGGCGCGCACATTATTGTATAGCAACCCGTCGGCGGGGTTGGCAAAGAGGTCGGCCATAGGGTGGGAAGTACTAGGGCAAGCCTAGCAAAAAGCCCGGCACTGGGCCAGGCTCTGCGGAGAATACACGATGCGACAGCGCAAGCTGACTAAGCCAGACTCACAATGCGCTCTTCGAATTGCAGATAGGGTTCGTAAGGTTGGGCGGGCTCCACGAACGGGCCTTCGCCCGACGCATACTTAGAGTGTGGGTCCGGGCCAGGCGCGGGCCCGTATTCGGCATCGAGCACGGCAGCTAGCTGCTCCAGGTCAATCTGCCCGGCGATGTAGCGGTTCTGCAGCTCAACCAGCTGCGCTGAGGGCGGCTGGCTCTGGCTCAGCGACACGCCCACCGCAAACTTGGCCACGTCGCGGCGCTGCTGCTCGGTGCGTTCGTTTTCGGAGAAATACGGAGTCTTTTCCATCGATACAAGATACGTAAAATCGGCGATAAGGGCGGTCCTGAGCGGTTAATCAGTCCCGTTCGCGTTGCCTCAACAAGAGGGGAAAATGAGCATCTTTTCCTCTCAACAACAAGACGGCCGACTTAATTGCCCTGACCTACCGGATAATAAACTTCCAGCTGCGCGTTTACTTCGGCCAGGCTCAGTTCGCCTTTGATGTAGCGCTGGCTCAACTGCTCGGCAACGGGGCTCAGCTTGCGGCCCTGGGTCGCATTCAACGCGGCGGCTCGGGCCGCCAGCGCCTGTCGCTGCTCCTGAGTTGTTTCCTTGGGACCAAATTTCGGGGTAATATCCATGTTGTTTTGCCCGACTTGAGTGCCGGCGCTATTGGTGAATGCATTGGCGGAGGGCTGCGCGCGTTCAGGCAATGAGGTAGCAGGAAAAAAGTGTGGCATTGGTTCGAATCAGGCTTTCCAGCTCCGCATCGGTGTGCCGGTGCCCATGAGAATAGGCGTCGGCCAGCTCCGGGGGAACGTGCACAATATTCACGGCGTACCGGCCCTCCCGGTTGTGGGCATAGGCTGGTACGGGGGACGGCACCGCAAAGCACTCGTTCTCGCGCATAATGTCCACCCGCACGACTTCCACCGCCATCAGGGCGGTAACCGCATTCAACAACTTCCGGCCGGTCGGCGTGAATCGGACCGGGTCCCCACAGCCGTTGAGGACTTGCTCGATGTGCCGGATGACCTGCAGGTAGCTCATGGGGATATACGTTGGGGGCCAATGCCGGCCGCGGAGCGCTAAGCAACTGGTGGGCGCTACCGCTGCTCGCTGCTGAAAGGCGACCGAAACTTAACGCGCCAGGCTTCGGGGCGCAAGCGTTTGGGCAACGTCGAGGGCCACCTGCCCGGCGGCGAGCACGGGCGCGTCACGCAGCGCGGGGTTTTGGAAGTAGGGCCGGAGCTCTATTCGCAGCAAGTGCTGGCCCTGCGCCAGGGCCCTGATGCCGCCGTGGGCCAGAAACTGGTCCCACAGCAGCGGCCCCCATTCCCTGGCCGGCTCACCGGGATTTATGAAGGCCTGGTGCAGCACCGTTTCGTCATTCCGGATGGCTATAGGCACGGCACCGGGGGGCAGAATGGTGAGGTATACCAGTTGACCGTCCACGTAGAAAGAGAACTGATACGTTCCGCTTCGCGCCAACTCATTTAGCGGCACATGGGGGGCTAGGCGGTGCAGGGCGCTGGTAAGCGAAATGCCCTGAAAAGCCGTTAGGAACAGTTTGCTGCGCAGGCTTAATACGTAGGTGTTCAAGCCAATGTAATCGGCTTCTGCCTCGCCGCCGGTGGCTATCGCCGCTGCACTAAACCGAATTTCCCCGGTATGGGCGGGTTGAAAAGCCGACCGCGAACCCTGGTCAGCAACCAGTAGGGACTGCTGGGCCAGGAGGGGGTCGGGCAGCAGTAGTGCGAGCATGACGAACAGGGGTATTTTCATGGGCCGATGAAGGTAGGCAAGGCCGAAATTCAGAAAAAATAATCTATGTCGTAAACTTACGTCATTTAATGTCGTATATTTGCGACATACTTCCAGCCTTGCTCCTGACGCCTATGTCTTCCAACGCGGATAACCTGACTCATCCCTTGCTGCGCGTGGTGCTCGAACGGGTGCTGCGTACCGAATGCCTGGTGCTCGAAGGCCTCCGGCTCCAAACCCAGGGCGGCTACAACGGCCTGCCGGGCGGCGGCGGCGAGGAGCGCCTGCAGGCCGCCGAGCAGCGGGCCTACCAGCGCGCCGAAACCCTGCTCACCCAATTGCTGGCCGCTACGGCCGTCCCGCCAGCCGCCACCTCCACCGCATCTCCTGCTTCCGCCTAATGACCTACGCTAAAACCGCCGCCTTCACCGAAGAGCAACAATACTTATCCCGCGTGGCCAAGGCCCTGGCCCACCCGGCGCGGGTGGCCATCATCCAGTTTCTGGCCAGCAAGCAAACCTGCATCTCCGGCGACATCGCCGCCGAGCTGCCCCTCTCGCGCACCACGGTGTTTCAGCACTTGCAGGAGCTGAAGGCACTGGATTTGATTCGCGGCGAAATCGACGGCCTCACGGTCTGCTACTGCCTCAATACCGAGCTGCTGCACAAGGTGCACCAGCAGTTCACCGCCTTTTTCATCGAGGCCACGAGCGGCGCGGCCTGCGGCCCCGACGATTCCTGCGCCTGCTAGACCCACCCAACTTTTCATCCTCTTTTTAACAACGTAGCGCCATGAAAATCTCTGAAATCAAGAAGTCCCTGGCTGAAATGGAAGCCATCAATTTCCGCCTGCCCACGGGTGAGTACCTGCCCGCGCACTTCCACGTCACGGAAGTCGGTTTGGTGAGCAAGCACTTCATCGACTGCGGCGGCGTGGAGCGCAAGGAAACCGTGGCCAACTTCCAGCTCTGGGAGGCCGGCGACTACGACCACCGGCTAGCCCCCCAGAAATTCCTGCACATCCTCAACCTGTCGGAAAAGATTCTGGGTAGCGAGGATTTGGACATTGAAGTGGAGTACCAGCAGGCCACCATCGGCAAGTTCGGCCTGGCCTTCGACGGCACCGATTTCGTGCTCACGTCCAAGCAGACAGCCTGCCTGGCCCAGGATGCCTGCGGCATTCCGGATGCCCAGTCGTTTGCGCTGCCCCAGCTGCAAACGGCCGGCGGCTGCACCCCGGGCGGCGGGTGCTGCTAAAAAGCCCAGCTGGCGCGGCCCTCCTAGGTCGCGCCGGTTGACTTTTCCCCTCGTTCATTTCTTCCGATTTCGATGACAATTGCTTTTTTCTCCGACGTGCACGGCAACCTGCCGGCCCTGGAAGCGGTGCTAGCCGACATGGAGCAGCGCCGGCCCGACATGATTTTCTGCCTGGGTGATTTGGTGGGCTATGCGCCCTGGCCCAACGAAGTGGTGAACGAGGTACGCCGACGCGGCATCCCCACGCTGGCGGGCAACTACGACCAGGGTATCGGGCTGGCCAGCAGCAACTGCGGCTGCGCCTACAAAACCGACACCGAAAAAGACCTGGGTGCCCAAAGCATCGCCTACACCAACCACATCGTGGGCGATGCCGAGCGGCGCTACCTGCGCTTGCTGCCCAAGCACATGCGCCTGGAGTTTCAGGAGGAGCCCTGCACCCTGAACCTGCTGATGGTGCACGGCTCGCCCCGCAAAATCAATGAATACCTGTTTGAGGACCGGCCCGAAGCCAGCTTCCTGCGCGTGCTGGCCGAAGCCAACGCCGACATCATGCTCTTCGGCCACACCCACAAGCCCTACCACCGCACGTTTGCCTACGAGGTGGAAGGCGAAACCCGTTACCGCCACGCGCTCAACATCGGCTCGGTGGGCAAGCCCAAGGACGGCGACCCGCGCGCCGCCTACCAGCTGCTGCACCTCGACCAAAACACTTCGCTCACCGACCCAGGCAGCGTGCGCTCGGAACTGGTGCGGGTGGAATACGACGTGGAGAAAGCCGCGCAGGCGGTGGAAGCCTCGCCGCTGCCCAACGAGTACGCCGCTATGCTGCGCAAGGCCTACTAAGGCCCCTGCTCCGAACCGCTGGTCATATCTCCTTCATGAAATACCTACCCTTTCTCGTGCTGGTGCTGGCCGGCGCGGCCCTGACCACGCAGTCGGCCGTGAACAGCCAGCTGCGCGGGGGCCTGCAGAGCGTGATGTGGGCCGTGCTGACCTCCTATCTGGTGGGCACCCTGGCCGCCGCGCTGGTGCTGGCAACCACGCAGGCCTCGCTGCCCACGCTGGCGGCGGTGCAAGGCGTGCGGTGGTACCAGTGGACGGGCGGGGCGCTGGGCATGGTCTACATCGCGGCCATCACCTTCTCCCTCCAGCGGGTGGGGGCGGCCTCGCTCTTCGCCCTGGTCGTGACCGGGCAGCTGCTCACGGCCCTGCTCTTCGACCAGCTGGGACTGCTAGGCCTCGTGCGCAGCCCGCTCACGCTGAGCCGGCTGGCCGGGGCGCTGCTGCTCGTGGCCGGGGCCTACCTGCTCAACCGCAAATAATTACCCTCTTTCTGCTGAACAGATGAAACTGCTCCCCATGACCGCCTCGCACTGGCCCGAAGTGCGCGCTATCTACGAAGCCGGCATGGCCACCGGCAATGCCACGTTTGAAACGCAGGCCCCCGAGTGGGAGGCCTGGGACCGGGCGCACCTGGCCCACAGCCGCCTGGTGGCCGTCGATGAGGCCGGCAAGGTGCGGGGCTGGGCGGCCCTGTCGCCCGTGTCGAGCCGCTGCGTGTACGGCGGCGTGGCCGAAATCAGCGTGTACATCGCAGCGGAAGCGCGCGGTCAGGGCGTGGGTCGGCAGCTGCTGCAAGGACTGATTGCGGACTCGGAAGCCCACGGCATCTGGACGCTGCAGGCCGGCACCTTCGAGGAAAATGCGGCCAGCATTGGCTTACACACGCAGGCCGGCTTTCGCGTCATCGGCCACCGCGAACGGATTGGCCAGCACCACGGCGTGTGGCGCAACACGGTGCAAATGGAGCGGCGCAGCCCCACTGTCGGCGTCGCTTAACTCAACTGCTTACTACTTATGACAACCCTGAACCAACCCCTACCCGCCGCCCCGGCACCCGCCGCGCTGGCCGAAAAGAAACTCTCGGGCCTTGACCGGGGCCTCACGCTCTGGATATTTCTGGCCATGGCCCTGGGCGTCGGCCTGGGCTACTTCGTGCCGGGCATCAACGGGGCCATCAACTACTTCTCGGTGGGCACGGTGAACGTGCCGCTGGCCATCGGGCTGATTCTGATGATGTACCCGCCCCTGGCCAAGGTCAAGTACGAGCAGCTGCCCACGGTCTTCAAGAACACGCGAATTATCGGGCTTTCGCTGTTTCTGAACTGGATTCTGGGGCCGCTGCTCATGTTCTTCTTGGCCATCTGGCTGCTGCCCGACAAGCCCGAGTACATGATGGGCCTGATTCTCATCGGCATTGCCCGCTGCATTGCCATGGTGCTGGTCTGGAACGATTTGGCCGACGGCTCCCGCGAGTACGCGGCCGGGCTGGTGGCGCTCAACTCCATCTTTCAGGTGCTGTTTTACTCGGTGCTGGCCTGGCTGTTCATCACGGTGCTGCCGCCCTACTTCGGGCTGAAAGGCTACGCGGTGAATATCGGCATCTGGGACATTGCGCAGAGCGTGCTGGTGTATCTGGGCATTCCCTTCGCGGCAGGCTTTCTCTCACGCACCGTCCTGCGCCGCCTGAAAGGCGACGAGTGGTACGAGAAGGTGTACATTCCGGCCATCAGCCCCATTACGCTGGTGGCGCTGCTGCTCACCATTGTGGTGATGTTTAGCTTGAAGGGCGAAACCATCGTGCAGGTGCCGCTCGACGTGCTGCGCATTGCCCTGCCGCTGGCCCTGTACTTCGGCATCATGTTCGTGCTCAGCTTCGCCGCCGGCAAGTACCTGGGGGCCGACTACGCTGAGAATGCCTCTATCGCCTTTACGGCCACGGGCAACAACTTCGAGCTGGCTATTGCCGTGGCCATCGGCGTGTTCGGCCTGAACTCGGGCCAAGCCTTCGCGGGCGTCATCGGCCCGCTGATTGAGGTGCCGGCGCTGATTGCGCTCGTCAACCTGGCATTCTGGTTCCGCCGCCGCTGGTACGGCGGCAAAACGGTGGCTTCAGCCGCGTAAATCTCCTCCCTGCTTTTTCCCCTGCTCATGTCAGACAAGAAAAACGTGCTGGTGCTCTGCACCGGCAACTCCTGCCGTAGCCAGCTGCTGCACGGCTACCTCGAACAAGCTCTGGGCGAGCGCGCCAACGTGTACAGCGCCGGCGTCGAAGTCCACGGCCTCAACCCCCGCGCCGTGCGCGTAATGGCCGAGGATGAGGTGGATATTTCTCACCACACCAGCAACCATGTGGACGAATACGCCGCCGTGCCGTTTGACTACGTAATTACCGTGTGCGACCACGCCAACGAGGTGTGTCCGGTATTTCCGTCCACTGCGAAGAAGCTGCACCACAACTTCCCCGACCCGGCCAAGGCGACCGGCAGCGAGGAAGAAATCATGGACCAGTTTCGCAGCGTGCGTGACCAGGTGAAAGCCTACGCCCACGACTTCGTGCAGGCGCAATTCCAGACTACTTAATGCCTGTCAACACTGGCCCGCTGCTTGCGCCCACCGACTTCACTACCGACGTACTGGTCATTGGAGCCGGCCAGAGCGGACTGGCCGTGGGCTATTACCTGCGGCGGGCGGGCGTCGCTTTTGAGCTGTTAGATGACCAACGCCAGCCCGGCGGGGCCTGGCCCCACGGCTGGAACTCCCTGCGGCTGTTCTCCCCGGCCGATGCCAGCTCGCTGCCGGGCTGGCTCATGCCGCGCCCAGTGGGGGAAGGCTTTCCCGCCCGCGACGCCGTGATTGACTACCTCACGCAGTACGAGCAGCGGTACGCCTTGCCGGTACACCGGCCAGTGCGCGTGGCCGCCGTGCGCCGGTCGGGGGAAGGCTTCATCGTGCAAACTGATGCCGGGACCTGGCAGGCCCGGGCGGTGGTGTGCGCCACCGGCAGCTGGAGCAACCCCTTCGTGCCAGTGTATCCCGGCCAGGCTGACTTTGGCGGGGTGCAGCTGCACTCAGCCCACTACCGGGAGGCGGCCCCCTTTGCCGGGCAGCGGGTGCTGGTGGTGGGCGGCGGCAACTCCGGCGCGCAGATATTGGCCGAAGTATCGCGGGTGGCGCAGACGACCTGGGTGACGGAACGGGAGCCCCGCTTTCTGCCCGATGATGTGGACGGCCGGGTGCTGTTTTCGCAGGCTACCCAGCGCTACCACGCGCAGGGCAGCGCGGCCCCGCCCCCGCCGCCCTCCCTGGGCGACGTGGTGATGGTGCCCCCGGTGAAGGAAGCCCGGAGCCGGGGCGTGCTGGGCAGCCTGCGGCCGTTTGCGCGGTTCACCCGCACGGGCGTCGTCTGGGCCGATGGAAGGGAAGAAGCCGTGGACGCAGTGATTTGGTGCACGGGCTTTCGGCCGGCCCTCGCGTTGCTGGCGGACCTGGATGTCGTGCAGCCCGATGGGCGCGTAGCCACGGCGGGCACCCGTGCTACCGAACTGCCGGGCCTGTGGCTGGTGGGCTACGGCAGCTGGACCGGGTTCGCCTCCGCTACGCTGATTGGCGTAGGCCGCTCGGCCCGGGCTACGGTCGATGAAATTCAAGCATTTCTGGCACCAGCAGCCGTTACGCCGGCGGGGCGGTAGCCTCGGCGGGAAGCAGCTCGCCCAGCACCGTGCCGAACAGCTGCCGAACCTGGGCCCACCGGCCGGGCGAAAGGGCATAGCCTTCGCGGCTGCTGCCGGGTACTGACTCGACCAGCCCGGCCGCTTTCAGCTCCTTCAGGTGCTGCGATACGGTGCTTTGGGACAGGGGCAATTCGGCCACCAGCTCACCGGTGGTGCAGCTCATCCGGGTGGCCAGCAGGCGCACGATGGCAATGCGGGCCGGGTGGCCCAACGCCTTGGCCACCGCCGCCACCGCCTGCTCATCCGCACCAAATTGGCTACCCTTGTCTCCGTTCATTGCTCTTAACGTATGCTGCCGTTTTGGTACCCATTGGAATGCCAATCAGGCGTAAAAGTACGCCCCCGCCCATCGGAACCAGGGTTGCCTTCGGGGAGCGGGGCTGCCGTCCGCACTCATTGGTTTTGGTATTTCTCGCCAGCCTGCAGCTGCCCTGGTCTGCAGATTTCTTCCATATTCGTGGTCTGATTCTTTGAACGTTCTCCTGCTTTTTCTCACCCTTTACTTTTCATCCATGAACAAGATTCTGCTGGCGGCCCTGCTCGCTACGTCCACGCTCTCCTTTGCCGGTGTCGGCGCGCCGAGGGCAAAAGCGCCGAAAGCAAAGGCCAAAACCACCTGCTCGGCCTCGTGTGCCCCAACCGCTACGTGCAAGCCCAAGGGCTGCGCGCCAAGCCCGGCCTGCCCGGTCGATTGCCGGAAGTAACCCGCCCCGGAATGCCAATTCAAGCTCTTAGGCATTCTTACTCCGCCACGTTTGGGTTCAGGTCAATCAGAATGCGAATGGGGGCAAAGCCATCTGGTCGGAAATTGTCCGGGTGATTATGGCCTTGGTATGGGTCATCATCCTTTCCTCGTGCGTACACTTGCTTATAAATCGGTGGGAGGATAGCCGCCCGCTTAAATTTTTTGGCCGTTGGCAGCGGAGTATGGGGGCAGCAGAAGAGTGAGCGAATCGGTTCCGCGAAGGCTGGGAACACATCAGAAAACGGCATAGCAGAGGCAGTTGTGACCGTGTTCATGATGTCTAAAGCCTTTACCAGAGTCAAGCCAAAATCCTCAACTGATGCCATGCCCTGGCAGTCCGACCACGTAGATGCAACTGCGGGAAAATTGGTCTTTGACTTCCCTGCATACAGCAGGTAAAATGCTTGGCTGCCGAACAAGTATTCGTGCAGAAGCAATTTATGCCACTGCTCTTCTACTGTTCCCGGTTTCTTCACCTTCAGGTCGTTGAATACGCCGTCATGTGCCATAACCTTGGCCTGAAGCGCATACCAGTCATAGTTACCTGTGGCATCCTGCACAAATAGGTCAATGTCATTGCCAAACGGCTTTTCAACCGGCCATGAGGTCTTGTAGACTTTCACTTGCTGTGTGCCATATAGTTGGGAGTAGCGCACTAACGCTAGCACAAAGTGGTCCGTCAGCCCCAACTCAGAAAAGCTTAGCTCATAACTGAATACTTCGGAGAGATGGTGAAACACTCGCTGGGAAAAGTCGCTGGTATAGTCGCAGATATTCATGTCTGACTTCAGAGCTGATTAGCAAAACCTAATATCAGGAAACCGAGCGCGCAATCTTGAGCATGGCCGCCGGCGAGTCGCCGAACTTGCACAGCGCCTCGCAGTGCTGCCGTAGTTCCGAAAACAGGATGTAGCGGATAGTAGCGCCGGCGGCCCGGATGGCCGGGCGCGAAAGCTGGGCCTGCACCTCCTTCTCGCGGGCATCGGGCACGACCAAGTAGAGGGCCGTCTCGTGCTCGGGCATCGAGAACGCCAGGTCTGCCAGGCGCAGGATGCCACTGTAAATGCTGGTGCTTTTCTCCACCTCGAAGGCCGCCAATACGCGGCTGGTGCCGGGCGCAAACCACACGATGTCAATCAGGCGAATGGTGCTGGCCACGTCGGCGGGCACGGGCAGCTCGGGGTGCTGGTCGAGGCAGAGAAATGAGAGCTTCTGCCCGCCGCACAGGCGGTTGCGGTCGTTGATGGCCGTGGTCACGTCGCAGCCCAGGGCCTTGCCCACGCGCAGCAGGTGGTGTTGCATCTCGGTGTGCTGGTTTTCCTCCTGAGCTTCGGACTGCACCTCTTTGTGGCGCTTCTGGGCCTGCTGCTGGTACTTGTCGCGGTCCTCGTCGGTGGCAAACTGCTGGTCGCCGGCAATCATCTTTTTCACGCCCACGTCGAAGAGCAGGCCGCTCAACGCGCCGTAGTCGAGGCTCAGGTGCTGGCGGTGCTCCTGGTTGAGGTCGCGCAGCCGGTCGCGCATGCGCAGGTATTCCGACCAGGAGCCCAGCTTGATTTTCTCCCCGAACAGCGCGTTGAAGCCGTTGACGATTGCCGTGTTGCAGGGCGGCATCAGCGTGGGGTGCAGGAAATACAGGATGCTGGCCACCGCCGGGCCGAGGCCCTTGATTTTGCGGCGGTCCAGAATGTCGATTTCCTTGAGCAGCTGCTGCTCGGTGGTGGCCGCCAGGCAGCTTTCCAGAAACTGGCCGAAGGCCCGCTTGTTGTCCTCGTGCTCGTAGATGTCGGGGATGCGCAGCTTGGGCTTCCAGTAGAAGGGGTGGGCCGCGCCCTGGAACACCTGCTTCTGCTCGCTGATGACGCTGAGCACGAATTCGAGCGAGGTGCCCTTAAAGTCGTTGCCGAAGCTGCCCGCCTTGATGTCCTTGACCACCTGCTGCACCCCGCGCCGGATGGAGCGGAAGGCCTTCAGGCGCTCCTCGTTGTTGATGAACCAGGTGTTGTAAACGGACTCGGAATCAGCTTTGTATTGTTGAATAAGGGGCGGTAGTGCGGCAGACATATAATGGGGCGGGATAATTGGAATCACGAAGATGCGCAGAACCCCGGGGTCCGCAAGCCGCCGCACCCAAAATCCGTCGTCAAGGTTGCCGTTGCGGGCTAATGCGTCATCCCGGGCATGGCCATTTCCGGCATGCTCATCGGCTGGCCGGGCCGCATCGAGAGGTCGCCGTACCGGGCCGCCACGTAGTAGCCCGCGGCTAGCATCACCAAGGTGAGCACCGTTACCAGCGCTTTGCGGCCGGCCGAAACCTGGCCGTCGCCTTCCATGCGCATACCTGGCATGGCGTGCCCGGTGTGCGCGCTGGCGGCCAGCGGGGCGGCGGCGTGCGTCATGCCGGCCATGGCCATGCCCGCGTGCTGGTGCTCGGCGGCGACCGGGGCCCCGCCCTTGCCGAGGGCCCGCTCGGTGCCCATGCCGTGCTTGAGCTTATGCTTGACGAGCCACCAGTTAACGGGGTAAGCCACCACGACGCCCACGAGCGTAGCGGCCGACATTGAGGCCCAGAACCAGGGCGAGGTGGCTTCCATCGCCCGCATGTCGCGGCTCATGAGCAGCACCATGGTGGGCAGCATGCCGGCCATCATGGCGTTCATCGACATCCACTCCGGCATAAACGAGCTGCGCACGGCTTCACCGTAGCTCATGTTCATCATGTCCTTCATAAACAGAGCCTGGAAGATGAACAGCCCGAATAGGAACCCTGCCGCATATTCCACCCAGATATCGGTGCCCATGCGCAGGCCAAAATAGCCGGTGATGGCGGCGGCCACGATGATGCCAGTGGCATCGCCGGCGGCGCAGTGTATCGTGGAGCCCACGGCCTGCTTCCAGAGTGGCGCTACGAACTGCTCATGGGTACCGGGCGAGGGCTCGCGGCACGAAAACCAGTACACCAGCAGCCCCACCGGCCCCGTGTAGAGCGTGACCAGTACCCAGCCCCACTTCATCACCTTCATCTCCGGGGTACTGGTAAACAGGTCCCAGGTCACGTAGAGCACCGACAGGAACGTGAGGCCGAACCAGGCCCAGAGCAGCCATTCCGGCAGCCAGGGAGTGTTGTGCATTTCCATTGGGAATGGGTGTAAATTAAAAAGCAGCGGGCTACGTAGCCCGCTGCTTTTCAGGTGAAAGGAAGGAGGACATTAGTAGCCTTTGTTGGTCAGCAGCCACTCCTGCATCTCCTTTATTTCCATCATTTGCTCGTCGATTATCTGCCGCGCCAGGGCTTTGGTTTCGGTGTGGCGACCCAGGTCCAAATCGGCCTGCGATGTTTCGATGGCGCTTTGGTGGTGGTCCTGCATGAGTTGGGCAAAATCGCGGTCGGTATTGCCCGTGATAACGCGCAGGTCGTTGGCGCGCATCATCTTATCCATGGCCATCATCTGGCGCGTGTTAAACGCCGGTACGAGTGGCGTCTCTACCCGATGACCGGCCAGAAACGCGTTAAACTGCGTAATCTCGGCCTGTTGCGCGGCGATGATGCGGGTGGCCAGGTCCCGCATCTGGGTGTCCTTGCCATTTTTCAATTCCTCCTGGGCCATGGTAATGGCTCCCTGGTGGTGCATCACCATCATCATGGCGTAGTCCTGGTCGGGGTCCTGGGTTTTCATCATGGCATCCATCTTCTTCATCATGTCGTGCATGAGGGTCATCATGGTGTTCTGGTCATGCGCCTGCACTTTCAGGCTGTCAGAGTCGTCTTTGCTGCACGCGGAAACGAGCGTAACGGAAGCCAACAGCAGGGCCAGCAGGGGAAGGCGAAATAGCTTTTTCATAATAGCAGGACGTGGTTAAGTTTTCCTGATTGCTAAAACGGCCTGCTCTAACCCAGGATTTATACCGATGCAGCCCCGGCTTGCATAATTTTCAACCAACCCACGCTGCCCATCATCAGAGCCGCTCGCGACTATCACAAAAAAAGGCAGCCCGGAATGGGCTGCCTTTTCGTGCGTTTGAGCGGTACCGCCGGACGCTACTTGTTACGCGTGAGCCAGTCCTGCAACGCTAGGATTTCCTGGCGCTGGTCGGCAATGATGGCCTGCGCTAGGGCGCGGGTGGTGTTCTCACGGCCGTGCACCAACAGTGCCTCGGAGTTGTCAATGGCCGCCTGGTGGTGGTCGACCATTAGTTGGGCAAAGTCATAGTCCGACCGGCCCGTGATGGTGCGCTTATCGCTGCTGGCCATCATCTTGTCCATGTTGGTTTTCTGGAGCTGAGTAAACTGCGGTACGAGGGGCTGCCGGGCCGGGTGGCCGCTGAGGAAGGCGTTGAACTGCGTGATTTCGGCCTGCTGCTTGGTGATGATGGTCTGGGCCGTCGTTTTCATTTCCTGGTTGGTCCCGCTTTTCAGCTCCTCCTGCGCCATTTTGATGGCCGCTTCGTGGTGCAGCACCATCTGGGCCGCAAAATCGTGGTCAGGGTCCTGGGTTTTGGCCTGCGCGTCCATCTGCGTCATCATGTCCATCATGATGGTCATGTACACACTCTTATTATGGTCAGGGTCCATGTCGTGGCTTTTGGAGCAGGAAGCCACGAAGAGCCCTAGCAGGGCCAGCATCAGCAAGGGGATACGGAGACGGGGCATAGACATTATGAAGGTTTGATGAACTTCCATAACACCCCAGCCGGCCGCTTAGATTTTACATATCCGCGTAATTTCCTTGCATAATTTCCGGCCTCCTTTACGCTCCCGTTTCATCGTCCGCGCCGCGGTTGATGATGGGCAGAATCTGGTACAGCATCTCTTTAGGAATGCCCAGCATATCGCGCTTTTCCGCGTAGTTCTCCAGAAATAGGGCGAACGGATGCACACTTTGCATCTGCCGCTGCTCGTCCTCGGCCGCGCTGATGCCGGCCCAGGCCGGGGCCCGCAGGTAGGCCACGTACTCTTCCAGCACGTCTTCGAACACCAGCCGACCGTCACGGAAGTCCTCGTGGTAGGCTAGAAGCGTGTCAGCGTCGATGATAATCAGCGGGCGTACGTTGTGCACCGGTAGCCCCTCTTTCTCTAGCTTGGCCAACTCCTCCTGAAACCAGTCGTTGACGACCACGTTCAGACCAGGCTGGTTATAGAGCCGGTCGTGCACCACCAGTACCGGGTAGATTATCAACTCAGCCGGGTCAAAATCGGTATCGAATGCCAGTTGCTTGCGCAGTAGACGCGCCACGTTGTTGGCCAGCTGCCTCGCCGCTTTGGGGTGCTGGTCCTCATCTTCGTAGAACTTTTTCTTTACCTCATCCAGGTACGTGGCGAAGTCGTGGCCGGCCTTGGCAGTCTTGTTTACCCAAACATCTTTCGACTCGAAAAGCACGGCCCGATTATCGTGACGGAAATAGTAGTCGGGCTCGGATTGCCCTTTCAACTGCCAGCCGTCAAGGATGGCCCGGCCGCTCAAGGCCAATCCCCGGTCCCGAAAGGTGGTATCGAGTAGCATGTACATGAGGTACTGCTCCGAGAACAAGTCGCAGTACACCGAGCGCCAGTCGGACTCCTGCTGGCCTTTCGGCAAAGACCGGTTGGCCAGATTAAACTGGAAATACAAGCCCTTGTGCATGGCTTCCACCACCAAGACCGGATAGGCCAGCACAAATGTGCCCGGCGTTTCCTCCACCAGCGGGGTAGACCGCAGACTGGTGAAATCGGCTTTATCCAGTGGCTGGCCTTCGCGAAGTGCAAATTGTCGCAGAAAGCCCCGGTCAGCCTCAAAGTCCGGTTGACTCTCGGGTATCTCGACGGAGATGCGCCCCGGATTTTCTGCCTGCATCACAGGCTTCGTTACGCCACTGAGCTTACGAAAATACTCGGGCCAGTCATGGCAGCCAAAGCGTTGCAGAAAAGCTTGCAGCAACGGGGCAAAACGAGGCTCCGCCTCCAAAAACTCGAATAGTCGCACTGACTTAATGAGTTGCAGGACGGCGATATTGAGCAGGCGCAGGTTCACCAACTCAAAATCGGAGAACGTTAGCGCCAACGTCATTGCCGCAAGCGGCTGGGTCGGGAGCAGCTCCTTCGCTGCGGCTGAAGCTTTTTCTTGCTCCGCGATATATGGGCCGTTCAGCACCAAGCACGCTTTAAACAAGCTCTTCTCCAATTCAGCAGACGACTTGGTGTCGGGCTCATCCGGCAGTTCGAAGCAGTAATAGTAGAGCTGCAGCACCGTTTTGGGGTGCAGAAAGCTCAGCCGGTCATGCCCCCGGTTTTGGAGCACCTTCGCCCGGTAATACACCTCGTCGGCAAACAGCTGGCTATGGGTGCCAAAGAACTGCTGCATGTCCGAGATGTGGTTCCGCTTGGGGGCAGGCACCTGGCTGAGGTAGCCCAGCAGGTGCGACACGCATTGCAAGCGCCGCAGCCGGCTGATGCCCGAGAGATACGCCTCAAAGGGCAGTACGGGCTCGGAAAAAAGGTAGGGGAAGTCAACAAGTAATCCTCTCGTCATAAGCAAATCAGGAGCCGGGAAGTAAGGTGAATGGCTCCTGAGCAGATGAACAGTAAAAAACAGCCCGGCGTTAAATCTACTGCTGTTTTACTTTCTAATTACCGCTGTTTGCACCATTACTTGCCACTATATCAGCGAATCCAGACTGCGGCGGGCGTGGCTGGCTGGCCCCAGTCGCTGGAACTCGGTGGGGGTAAGGCCGGTCACCTGCCGGAACTGGCGCGAGAGGTGGGCCGGGCTGCTGTAGCCCAGCTGCTGCGCCACCTCGGCCATGGGCAGCTCGCCGTAGCCAATCAGCTCCTTGGCACGCTCCACCTTCTGGCGAATGATGAATTTCTCAATCGTGAGGCCTTCGGAAGCGGAGAACAAATGGGAAAGATAGTGGTAGTCCTTGCTCAGGTGCTCCACCAGATAATCCGAGTAGTTGAGCAGGCGCGGGCCGGGCGGCGGGTAGTGAATCAGGGCCACCAGCAGGGTTTTTATGCGGTCTACCAGCTGGTCGCGGGGGTCTTCGAGCAGCTCAAACCCGGCCTCCTGCAGGCTGGCCCGAACGGCTGCCCAGTCGGGAGCCGCGCCATCGGCCGTACTCACGTCGGCCTCGCCCAGCGCCACGCGGTGCACCGTCAGGCTTAGCGCCGTCAGCTCCTCGCGCACCACCCGGATGCACTGCGGGCACACCATGTTCTTAATCAGCAGCCGGTGCGAACCGGGCGGCGGCAGGACGTGGGCAATACTGACGTCGGCTTTCATGGGGTGCGGCATTATTTCACCACTAAGCTACCCCGCAGCATGCCCATGCCGCAGGTGAAGGTGAACGTGCCGGCCTGCTTCGGCAGCAACTCCACCAAGGTGGTCTTGAACGCGGGCAGGTCGCGACGGATGCTGAAATCAGGCATCAGCAGCTCCTCCGAGCAGCTGTTTTCCTCGTCGCGGTAAAAGCTCAGCTGCACGGGCTTGCCGCGCTCCACCTCAATCACGTCGGGCGAGTAGCCGCCCTTCACGGTGATGGCCACCTCCTGCACGCCGCTGGACGAGGAGACGGCGTTGGCCGTCTGGCGGGCCGAGAAAAAGAAGTACCACAGCACGAAGCCGGCGAGGGCCAGGCCGATGACGGTTACCATAATGGCGGGCGTATCCATAGCAGAGTGGAATTAATGATTATCGAAGCTGCGCAGGCGCAGTGAGTTGGTCAGCACCGACACCGAGCTCAGGGCCATGGCCCCGGCCGCCAGCATGGGCGAGAGCAGAATACCGAAGAAGGGGTACAGCAGCCCGGCCGCCACGGGAATGCCCAGCGTGTTGTAAATGAAGGCAAAAAACAGGTTCTGCTTGATGGTGCGGATGGTCTGGCGGCTCAGCTCAATGGCCGTTACCACCCCGTTCAGGTCGGAGCGCATGAGCGTAATGCCGGCCGCTTCCATCGCCACATCGGTGCCTGAGCCGATGGCCAGGCCGATGTCGGCCTGCGCCAGCGCCGGCGCGTCGTTGATGCCGTCGCCCACCATGGCCACGGTGCGGCCCTCAGCCTGCAACTCCTTCACCTTGCCGGCTTTATCAGCGGGGAGCACCTCGGCGAAGTAGCGCGTGATGCCCACCTGCCCGGCCACCTGGGCGGCCGTTTCGGCGTTGTCGCCCGTCATCATCACCACCTCAATCCCCAGGGCCTGCAGCTTTTTGATGGCGGCGGCCGAGGTGTCGCGCACAGTATCGGCCACGCCCACCAGGCCCACCGCCTGGCCAGCCACGGCGATGTAAAGCACGGTTTTGGCCTGGCTCAGCAGCTGCTCGGCCTGCGCAATCAGGTCGGGCGAGAGGCTCACACTTTCGCCGGCCAGCAGGCGGCGGTTGCCGATGAGCACAGCCTGGCCGCTTACGGTGGCAGCGGCCCCTTTGCCTTCCACGGCCTGGAAGCCGGTGGCCGTCAGGCTGGCCGCGCCCTGCGCCTCGGCGTGGCGCACCACGGCCTCGGCCAGCGGGTGCTCACTCTGACGCTCCACGGCGGCCACCACTTGCAGCAGCTGATTGGCCTCCTGGCCGGGCAGCGTCCAGAAATCCGTCACGGCGGGCTCGCCGCGGGTAATGGTGCCGGTTTTATCAAGCAGCACGGTGTTCACCTGGTAGGCCTTTTCCAGCGCCTCGGCGTTGCGAATCAGTACGCCGTGCTCGGCGCCCTTGCCGGTGCTCACCATAATGGCCGTAGGCGTGGCCAGCCCCAGCGCGCACGGGCAGGCAATGATGAGCACGGCCACGAAGTTGACCAGCGCCAGCGGCAGGCGGGTGCCGGCCGGAGCCAAATCAAACCACAGCACGAACGTGAGAATGGCAATGACCACCACCGTGGGCACGAAAATGGCGCTGACCTTATCGGCCAGCCGCTGAATGGGGGCGCGGCTGCCCTGGGCGTCCTCAACCAGCTTCACAATCTGCGAGAGCATGGTGTCGGCCCCGACTTTGGTCACCCGAAAGCGGAAGGAACCGGTTTTGTTGAGCGTAGCCCCGAATACCGGGTCACCGGCCTGCTTCTGCACCGGCAGGCTTTCGCCCGTGAGCATGGCCTCGTCGAGGGCCGAGCTGCCTTCGGTAATGAGGCCATCGGTGGCCACCTTCTCGCCGGGGCGCACCACCACGAGGTCACCCAGCTGCACCTGCTCGATGGGCACGTCGACTTCCGCGCCATCGGGCCGCACCACGCGGGCGGTTTTGGCTTGCAGGCCGATGAGGCTGCGCATGGCGGCCGAGGTCTGGGTTTTAGCGCGCAGCTCTAGCACCTTGCCCAGCAGAATCAGGGCAATGATGGTAGCCGTCGTGTCGTAGTACACCTCTGGCATCAGGCCCCGGCTAGTGAAAAAGTCGGGCACCACCGTAGCAGCCAGGCTGTAGAGGAAGGCCGCGCCGGTGCCCACGGCAATGAGCGTGTCCATGTTGGCGGCCCGGTGCTTGAAGCCGTTCCAGGCCGACACGTAGAACTCGCGCCCACTGTAGAGAAGTACGGGCAGCGTGAGCAGCAGCAGGGCATAGTTGAGCCACTGCATGTTGATGCGCGCCATCATGGCCGGCCAGAGCATGAGCATGCTCAACGGCATTATGAGGAGGGCCAGGCCCACGGCCACCCAGAAGCGGCGCTTGAGCTTCTGGTAAGCCAGTGCCTTCTGGCGGTCGATTTCGGCGCTGCGCTCGGCGGCGCTGGTGTCGGGGGCGCGCTCCATCACGCCGTAGCCGGCGTTGATGACGGCTTCCTTGAGGGTGGCTGGGGAAGCCTTGGTCGGCACGTAGTCCACGGTAGCCTTCTCGGTGGCAAAGTTGACCATCGCCCGCTGCACGCCGGGCGTGCGGCTGAGCGACTTCTCGACGGCGGACGCGCACGAGGCGCAGGTCATGCCTTCGATGTCGAGGGTTTCGGTTTTGGTGGCAGGTTCCATAAAAAGCGGCGTAATGAGTGGTTTTTGAGCCGTTTAGCCAGTTGGCGAAAGCCCATAATCACGCTACAAAGGAACGGCTATCGAAGAGCGAAGTTGGTACTAAATACCGCCGCAGAATTGCATAATTTGACGGGTAACGCTGCACCGTTTTTGGTATTTGACTACTAAACTCATTTCGCTTATCCACCAAAGTTCAGCAGGCTGCTTACTTTCACGCTTTGCCTAAAATATTACGCCGTCCAGTATAACTGATGCTCAACCTGACCAAATTCGAGGACCTTTTTGCAAGTGATGACGCGACCTATGAAATACCGCAATACCAGCGGGCCTATGCCTGGGGCGACAAGCAACTCGACCAGTTGCTGATTGATTTGCGCGAACAGCCCCTCAACAAGGACTACTACCTGGGCCACTTTCTATTGGAGCGGCCCGACGTGAACAAACGACATTATTACGTTATCGACGGGCAGCAGCGCATTACCACCGTAGCCGTATTCTTTAGCTGTCTGATTGAGGAATTGCAGCTTCGGGAGCGCAACGGCGAAGTGCTGGTTGATTCGAACGGTAGCCCGGTCCAGCCCTGGCGTTGGGAAGAGCGCTACCTCGTGCGGCTCGGAATGCGCCGGTTTCGGACAGTCGTGGCCGATGATGAGTTTTTTAACCGCGCCTTCGTTCAGCGGTTGACCAATGCGCAACCTGACCCCGCCCGTCAATCGCAAAAGCGCTTGTTTCACGCTCAGCAAGTATTAAAAGAAGCGTTTGCGGCGGAAACGGACACCGCCATTTTGCTGCGCTGGGCGAAGCTGCTGGCTACGGCTAGCGTTTCAGGTTTTGAGGAATCCGACAAGGTGCGGGCTACCCAGATTTTCGCCTTTCAAAACGACCGAGGGGCCAAACTGACCACATTGGAAAAGCTCAAAGCTTATCTGATGCACCGGGCTTACCTGGATGACTCCACCAATCAGGCCACCTACACGATTGCCCACGTCGAGCGTTTTTTTGCTGACATCTACGCGCTGACCGAAGAAATGGACCTGGGCGAAGACACCGTTCTCCGTTACCACAACGTCGCGTTTGGCCCTACCTGGGAGGATGCTTTCGAAAACGTGAAAACGGGCCTTCGGGCCGCTGCCGACGACGCGAAAGCGTCTTGGATTACGACGTACTGCGATAGTTTGCGGCAGTCGTTCAAAACGGTGGTTGAAGTAACCCGGCGGGCAGCCGGGCACAGCCACCTTACCGGGCTGCTTTTTTTGCGTAGCGAAGACAATTGGCCGCTCATTCTGAAAATTCAGCGGCACCACGGCCACGACCAGGCGTTATGCGAGAGCTTGTACCGCCTCATGGAAATCGTGAGCTTCAAGATGGAGTTTTCGACGGGCGACTACCGGAGCCACGATTTCCACAGCTTAGCCAAACACTATGCTGGAGATGCAGTGGCGTTGCGTGACACCTTGCGGGAACAGGCCCAGAACGGGTTTCGTTGGTGGTGGACGTTTACCCAGAACTTTCACGACCGCCTCGACGGTGACCATCATTACGACCGGGTTACGCGCTATTTGCTTTGGCAGTACGAAAACGAGCTGCGGCGCACCTCGCCTAATAGCGTGCCGGTGTCCGGGGCTGATTTCCTCAACGTGTGGCAAGTAAAGCGCTGGGAAGGGACACTCGACCACATCACCCCGCAGAACCCTGAAGCGGTAGAATACACGAAGGAATTTGCCAAAACGCGCTTGCACAATCTTGGCAACCTGGCCCTGCTCATGCTCGGCCCCAACGCTAGCAAAGGCAACACCTTGCCGCAGCACTGCATCCCACTTTTCAGCGAATCTACCTACCTCGCTGACCGCGAGATTGGGAAAGTGCTGCAGAAGGACAACCGGTGGGACGAGCCCCATATTCTCGCCCGGAAGCAGCGCATCGTTGATTTTGCCAAAGCCTACTGGGCGGTGCCGGCCAGCTAGCCGTTTCCCCTATGCACAAAGCGGCCGGGGTTCGGCAGCGGGGCAAATACCCTGCTACCAAACCCCGGCCTGCTGTGGCTTCGAGCGCGCCGTTTAAGAAGCTACTACCTGGCTCTGCCGGGTCTTAATCGTCGTGGATACCGGAATGCTCAGGCCAAACGCCTGTCTCATGAACTCCAGCAGCACCGCCGTGCGCGTGACCAGTAGATGGCGTTGCCGGCCACGGCCGCTATTCACTTCCTCGGTGATAATGCCAGCCAGCTTTTTCTCCTGAGCCGGGTCGCGCTGCAGGTAGTTGCCGGTATCCCACACGCCGCCGCCACTAATGCCTTCCAGGTCCGCGGTTTTGTGCGGGTCGGGGTTAGGGGCCGAGACCACCAGCCCCGTAGCGTTGAGCACCAGGTGGGCAGCGCGTTGCAGCCCCTTGCTCGCCAGGTCGAAGTCCGTTGCCTCCGGCGCTTGCAGGAAGTAAGGCTTCGGGTGAACCGCACCACCGTAGACTTTGGTCTTGGTAGCCGGATAGCCAACCAGCAGGTAGTTGCCGGTAAGGGTCTTCTGCCGCAGGGACAGGTCATCCAGCGTTAGGAACTGGTAGGCCTGCTGCAACTCCGCTATCTGCGGTGCGTCGCTCAACTCAAGCACGGCCAGGTCAATGACGGTTGGTTTCGTGGAACACCACTTGCCGGCCAGCTTCACTTCGTAATCGCCCAGCACCACGTAGGTGTTGCTGGTGGCACCCTTCATAACATGGGCGGCCGTTGCCACGAAGTAGCGGTTGTCAATGGTCAGCAGCACGCCGCTACCGAGGGCTTCGAACCGCCCTTCGGAGTTGTACCAATAGAACTGGATGGTTGATTGTAGTATCGCATCGGTGGCGATACCTAGTTGTTGAGCTTTCACTTTTTGAAAAAGCTCCAGGGTTTCCGGCGTTGTAGCCATAGTTAAAAGGGGGTAAAAAAATAAGTTATTGATTGGGGCACCAAGAATTAACCTTAATGGCCCCTCTCACAGATTAAATACGAAATCCGCCCTGCCACTTGGAAAAGAGCCTTAAATTATTTTCGCTGCCTCAGGACATTATCAAGTAGTTACCCGAGACTAGCTTATAAAATCTCGCAACAGACTTGCATAATTTTGCTTTTCTGCAAATAATGGAGTTTCACAGAGATGAAACCGGATGGGCCTGAGAAGCTCAGTAGCGCCGTTTTACCGCCCCGCCGCCACCACGCGTAAACCACCCCCGGAACCCTTTCGGGGCATTGCTGGTAGTTAAGCAGTCCTACTCCTTACCGGAGATAAGTCTAATTTTGCGGTTGCTTAGTGCCCGTTATGTTCCGTAGCCTGTTCCCATTCCGCCGTTTGCTGGCGACGAGCTTCCTGCTCGTCTTCGTCAACGTGTTCGTGGGGCAGTGCTGGTGCGCATCGGTGAACCCTGCCCAAATGGCTCCGCCAATGGCGGCCATGAGCCACCACCAGGCGGAAAAGCCTACGCATCCGGGCTGCCACGGTCACGGCGCAATAGCCGAGCACCATGGCAAGCACGACGGCCACCCGGGTAAGTCGACTCGCAATCACGACTGCTGCAAGGACAAATCGGCCTCGCTGCTTTCGTCGCTGACTTCTCCGGCGCAGAAGC
This sequence comes from uncultured Rhodanobacter sp., assembly GCA_964657755.1. Lineage (GTDB taxonomy): Bacteria > Bacteroidota > Bacteroidia > Cytophagales > Hymenobacteraceae > Hymenobacter. The sequence goes on along the minus strand of CAZZWL010000024.1, from coordinate 11,618 downwards.
AGCTGCTGGTGCCCGCTCCGGCGTTACTGCCCGAAGCCATGGATTTTCACTTCCGGCCCGCCGCCGGCAAGTGGGACCGTACCTGCGCGGTCACGCTGGTGCCCAGGGAGCACCTGCCGCCCAAAATACCCGACATCCGCATTTTCATCCAGTCGCTGACTGTCTGATTGTTCCGACGCGCTAAGGCTCGCGCCGGCATAGCTATGCTATGTCCGGGGCGGGCCTTTTCGTTTGCTCGTTTGCGTGGCCCGGCCGCGCCCCCTTCCCCCATTTTCCTGGTTACCCCTCCCTCGCAATGAAGAGTTGCTGTCAGGAGGCCGGTGCGCCGCCCCCGCGTGGGCCGGGCCGTCGCTGGCTGTCCTATCTGCTCTACGCCGGGCTGGCTGCCGCACTGGGCTGCGTGCTCGGGCAGCAGTGGCAGGCGTAGGCCCCAACGGCCCTTTCCGGGGCCGGATTTCCCATCCTATACCCGTTTTCATGAACCGCTTTCTTGTTCCGCTGCTGGCCGCTGCCAGCGTTTTCACCGTTGCCAGCTGCTCCTCGGATTCGTCGAGCAGCAGCGCCACCAACACCGTAACCACGCCCACCGGCACCGCGCCCGACAGCACGGCTGCCCACGCCGGGGGCCACACCTACGCCTGCCCCATGCACCCGGAGGTGACCAGCACCAAGCCCGGCGAGAAGTGCCCCAAGTGCGGCATGGAGCTGGTGCACAACGACCAGGTGAGCAACGGTAAGAGCTACCAGATGCAGTTTGAGCCCAAGCCCATGCAGCTAGTGGCCGGCCAGCCCGTTACGCTCACCTACACCCCGCAGGAAATCGGCAACGAGAAAGCGCCGGTGCCGCTGGCGGTGGTGCACGAGAAGAAAATCCACCTCATCATCGTCCGCAAGGACCTATCGGTGTTCGACCACGAGCACCCCGAGTTCACGGCCGATGGCAACTACAAGGCTGCGTTCACTTTCCCCAAAGGCGGCGACTACGTGCTGTTTCAGGACTACACGCCCGATGGCAGCGGCCACCAGCTCGGCCGCCAGGTGGTGAGCGTGCAGGGTCCAAAGTACACGCCCGTCAAGTTCAGTAAGGACCAGATGCAGTGGAGTAAGGACGGCTATCAGGCCACCCTGGCTTTTGACAAAGAGCTGAAAGTGGGCCAGCTGATGGGCATGAAAATTACGCTGAGCAAGAACGGCCAGCCCGTGACCGACCTCGACAAGTACCTCGGGGCGCTGGGCCACGTCGTGGTTATCAGCGAAGACACTGAGCGCTACCTGCACGTGCACCCCAACGACCAGGCCGACAAGGGGCCGGTCATCGGCTTCAACACCAACTTCGAAAAGCCCGGCCTGTACCGCGTTTTCCTGCAATTCAACCACGGCGGGCAGATTCACACCGGCGACTTCACCATCAACGTGAAGGCCTAGCCCACAACCCAACACCTCGTTTTTTCACCGCTTACCCCAACCCAAACCCCATGAAAAAGTCCGCATTTCTCCTCGCCGCCCTCTGTTCGGGCACCCTGCTGCTGGGCAGCTGCAACTCCGATAAGTCGGCCGACACCACGACCACGGCAACGACCTCGGCCCCGGCCGATACCGCCGCGGCCGGCGACATGGCCGGCATGGACCACTCGAAAATGGCTGATGGCACCGCCGGCACCTCGCCCCTGGTGGCCTCGATGAACGACATGATGGCCAAGATGGACGCCATGAAGCCCAAGGGCAACACCGACCACGACTTTGCCCACATGATGATGGAGCACCACAAGGGGGCTATTGCCATGGCCGACATCGAGCTGCGCGACGGCAAGGACGCCACCATGCGCCAGCTGGCCGAGAAGATTAAGGCCGACCAGCAGAAGGAAATCGGCGAGCTGGAGCCCATTGCCGAGCGCCTTGATGCCGCCCCGACCAACTACAAGCCCCAGGACCCAGCCGACCCCTTCACCGCCCAAATGAAGGCCTCGATGGATGAGATGATGAAGAATATGCCCGCGACGGTAGCCGACCCGGACATGAATTTCAACATGCTGATGACGGTGCACCACCAGAGCGCCGTGGACATGGCCAAGGCCGAGCTGGCCCACGGCAAAGACACCAAGCTCAAGGAGATGGCGCAAATGATGGTTGACGCCCAGCAGAAGGAAATCCAGCAGTTCAAGGACTGGCACGCCAAGAATGCCGGCAAGATGAAGGCCACGGCCGCCGTGTACGAGTGCCCGATGGGCTGCGAAGGCAGCCGCAGCAGCAAGCCTGGCAAGTGCCCCACCTGCGAGATGGACCTGATTAAAAAAGCTTAATCCCACCTCCCTAACTGCTGCTACAGCCCTTCATGAAAATGCTCCGCTCCCTTCTCGCCGCGCTGGCTTTGCTGGCCGCCGCACCCCACGCCCACGCCCAGCACGCCGAAATGGCGGCGGGTGAAACCCACGCCCACGTTGCCCCCCACGGCGGCGTGGTGCGCTCGGCCAGCCCCTACCACCTGGAGCTGGTAGCCCAGCCCACCGAGCTGGCTTTCTACCTGCTGGGCGCCAAGATGAGCGCCGTGCCCAACAAGGGCATGAGCGGCTCGGTGCTGGTGCAGCTCAGCACCAACGCCACCGTGACCGTGCCGTTGGCCCTGGCCGGCGATGACCACCTCACGGCCAAGCTCCCGGCCGGGGCCAAGGTGCGCACCGCCATCGTGACGCTGAACACGGCCGACGGCAAGGCCCTGACCGTGCGCTTCGACAAGCTGGACGAGGCCCACGGCCACAAGGCCGTGGGCGCGGCCTTTGCCTGCCCCATGCACCCCGAAGTGACTGCCACCGAGCCGGGTAAATGCCCGAAGTGCGGCATGGCGCTGGTCAAAAAATCCTAGCTGCGGGCGGTCCGCTTCCGGGCCGCCCTTCGTGTACCGCTCCCCTTTGCTGGCTGCTGCCAGTGGAGGGGCCAGCGGCCAAATTACTGCTTATGAATACTCTTCCCATTCGTCACCGCCGACCCGGGCTGGTGCTCTTGCTACTGCTGGTGCTGCTGGCTGGTCCGGCGGGGGCGCAGCAGGTCGTGGTGCGCCTCGACAGCGCCGAGCAGCTGGCCCTGCGCCGGCACCCGCGCCTGCGCCAGTCGGCCGAGGAAATCGCGGAGCAGCGCGCCCTGAAGCGCGGCAGCTTTTCGCCCACCAACCCGGACTTCCTGTTCTCCGCGCCCACGGGCGAGCGCTGGGCCCCGGGCGTGGTGCAAACCATCGACTTTCCCACGGTGTACCGCCGGCAGGCCCAGGCCGCACAGGCCGGCATCACCCTGGCCGAGCGGGGCCTCGACGTGAACCGCGCCACCGTGCGGCGCGACGTGCGCCAGGCCTACCTGAGCCTGCAGTTTGCCGAGGCGCAGGTGCGGCAGCTCACTTACCAGGACAGCTTGTTTCGGACGCTGCAAGTGGCCACCGACCGCCTGTTCAAGGCGGGCGAGGTGACCGCCCTGCAGCGCGTGAGCACCGAGGCCGAAGCCCGACAGGTGCGCAACCAGCTCGACCAGGCCGTGGTGGACCAGCGCTCGGCGCAGCGCCGCCTGGGCCTGCTGCTCGGGCAGCCGGAAGCCAACCTCACCGCCGATACCGACTTGCGCCAGACCGGCCCCGAGCTGGCCCGCGCCGGCGCGGAGCTGCTGGGCACCCTGCCCACCCAGGACAGCGCCGCGGTGGCATTGAGTCCCACGCTGGCCTACTACGGCCAGAACGTGGCGCTGAGCCAGTCGGGCATTAGCCTCGTGCGGGCCCGGCGCACCCCGGCCCTGACGCTGGGCTATCAGAATCAGGCCTACGGCGACTCCCCCTACCGCTACCGCTTCCAGTTCGGGGTGTCGGTGCCCATTTGGTTCTGGACCTACCGCGCGCAGCTACAGGCGGCCACGGCGCGCAGCAAGGCCGCGCAGGCCCAGCTACAGGTGGAGCGCCTCGACCTGGGCACCCAGTACCAGCAGGCCCTGGCCGACACGCGCAAGTTCGCCGCCTCGCTCACCTACTACGAACAGACCGGCCTGCCCCAGTCGCGGGCCATCATCAGCCAGTCGCAGCGCCTGTTCAAGGCCGGCGAAATCAGCTACCTGGTGCTGATTCAGAGCCTGAACCAGGCCTTTACCATTCAGAATACCTACCTGACCACCATCCGCGACTACCGTCAGGCCATCGTTGCACTTAACTACCTGCGGGGACAATAATGAAGAATCTCCTCCTGCTCTTGCTTGCCCTGCTGCTGGCCACCGGGGCCCGCGCCCACGGCGGCGAAGACCACGGCGACGCGGCCAAGCCCTCGGCCGGGCCGGTGGCCACCACCTTCTCGGTGGCCGCGCTGTCCGAAAGCTTCGAGCTGCTGCTGCGCTTCGAGCCCCTGAAAAAAGGCGAAGACGCCGACATGCGGCTGTTCGTGTCGGACTACGCCACCAACGCCCCCATCAAGGGGGCCAAACTGACGGTAACCTGCCCGGAAGCAGCCGATTTGAAGTTCACGGTCAGTGAAAAGTCGCCCGGGGCCTACCTGGTCGAGGGCACGTTCCCGGCCGATAAGAAATACAGCCTGGCCGTGAACATCGTGGCCGGCGACAAGGCCGATTTGATGCTGCTCTCCGGCATCGAGGTCGGCAAGCTGCTGCCCGTGGCGGCGGCCCCGGCCCCGGCGGCGGCTCCGCTCATTGGCTCCTGGAAAACCGTGCTGCTGCTCTTCGGGGCCTTCGCGCTGGGCATTGCCGCCACCGTTCTGGTTATGCGCCGCCGTCGCCCGGTGGCGGCCGTCCCCACCTCAACGCCCGCCGTTTATGAAAACCACGCATAAATTCCTCGCCGTCACGGCCGCCCTCGGGCTGGCCTTTTCCGTGCTATTGCCCCCGCCCGCTGCCTTGCTGGCGCACCCCGGGCACGACGAAGCGGCGAAACCCGGCTCTGGGCCCGCCCTGACCGACGCCGTGGCGTTGCCCAAGGAAAGCCAGTTCCTGTTCGGGGTGCGCACGGCCCTGGCCGGCTACTCCGATACCTATAACCGGCTCACGCTCTACGGCACCGTGGCCTCGGCCGCCGGGGGCGAAGGGCGGGTGGTGGTGCCCCAGACCGGGCGCATCGTGAGCCTCTCGGCCAAAGTGGGCCAGCCGGTGCGCGCCGGGCAGGTGCTGGCCGTCATCGACCAGACTCTGGACGCCACCCAGCAAATCGGCCTCAGCACCGAGCGGGCCAACGCCCAGGCCGAGCTGCGCGCCGCCCAGCAGGACTACGCCCGCCTGCAGACCATCGCCGACATCGCCGCCCGCAAGGACGTAGTGGCCGCCGAGCTGCGCCTGCGCCAGGCCCGCCAGAACGCGGGCATTCTCAACGGGCAGGCCAGCAACCGCCGCGTCACGATTACCTCGCCCATCAGCGGCACGGTGGACGTGTTCACCCTGGCCGTGGGCCAGCAGGTGACGCAGGGCGACGAGCTGTTCCGGGTGCTCAACCCCGGCAAGCTGCGGGTGGAAGCGCAGGTATTTGCCCAGGACCTGGATAAGATTCCCACCGGGGCCCAGTTTCAGGTGGAAGGCCTGCAGGGGCAGACCGGCAGCGTGCCGGCCCGGCTGGTGGTGTTCAGCAACGTGGTGAACCCGGTGAACCAGGCCCGCCAGCTGATTCTGGAGCTGGACAACAGCGGCAGCAACCTGTTCCGGGCCGGCCAGGCCGTGAATGTGCAGGTGCTGGGCCGCAGCGGCGGGGGCAAGAAGCAACTGGTGGTGCCCACCTCGGCGCTCACGGACCTCAATGGCAAGCCGGTAGTCTTCGTGCACACCGACCCGGAGACCTTCAAAATCCGCTACGTGCAGCCCGGCGCGGCCAACGGCGCGCAGACCGTGCTGTTGGCCGGTGACGTGAACGAAAACGACCGGGTGGTGAGCGTGGGTACCTACCAGCTCAAATCCATCTACCTCAACCAATAGCGGATGCTCGATAAAATCATTCGTTTTGCCCTGCAAAACCGCCTGCTCATGCTGGCCCTGGCCGCGGGCCTGCTCATTGCCGGCACCTACACGGCGCGCCAGCTGCCCGTGGACGTGCTGCCCGACCTGGACCGACCCCGCGTAACCGTCTTTCTGGAAGCGGCCGGCATGGCCCCCGAAGAAGTGGAGGCCCTGGTGACGCTACCCGTGGAAACGGCCCTGAACGGGGCCACCGGGGTGGCGGCCGTGCGCTCCAACTCGGCCATCGGCCTGGGCATGGTGTTCGTGGAGTTCGACTACGGCACCGACATTTTCACCGCCCGCCAGATTGTGGCCGAGAAGCTGCAGACCGTGAGCGGGCAGCTGCCCACCGGCATCACGCCGGTGCTGGGGCCGATTTCCTCGGTGATGGGCCAGATAATGCTCGTGGGCCTCTCGGGGGGGCAGCAGACCAACGCGGCCGACCTGCGCACGCTGGCCAACTACACCGTACGCCAGCGCCTGCTCAGCATTCCCGGCGTGGCCCAGGTCATCCCCATCGGCGGCGACAACCTGCAGTACCAGGTGCTGCTGGACATGCCCCGCCTCAACGCCACGGGCCTGACCGTGACCCAGGTCGAGGAAGCCCTGCGCCGCTCCAACCTGAACACCACCGGCAACTTCTTCGACCGCAACGGCTCGGAAGTCCTCATCCGCAACCTGGGCCGGCTGCGCTCGGTGGCCGACATTGAGAACATCATTGTGGGCTACCGCGAGGGCTCGCCCATTAGCGTGAAGCAGGTGGCCACCGTGGCCTTTGGGGCGCGCTTCAAGCGCGGCGACGGCAGCGTGAACGGCAAGCCGGCCGTCATTCTGAGCATCGAAAAGCAGCCCGGCACCGCCACCGTGGGCCTGACCCAGGCCGTGGAGAAAGCGCTGGTCGAGCTGAAGCCCTCGCTGCCCAAGGACGTGCGGGTGAACACGCGCCTGTTCAAGCAGGCCGATTTCATCGAGTCGTCGATTACCAACGTCGAGGAGGCCCTGCGCGACGGGGCCATTCTGGTGGTCATCGTCCTGTTTGCCTTTCTGCTGAACGTGCGCACCACCTTCATTTCGCTAGTGGCCATCCCCTTGTCGCTGCTGGTCACGGCGCTGGTGTTTCGCGTGGCCGGTATCAGTATTAATACGATGACCTTGGGCGGGCTGGCCATTGCTATCGGCGAGCTGGTGGATGATGCCATCGTGGACGTGGAAAACGTGTTCCGGCGGCTGCGCGAAAACCAGCACCTGCCCCAACCCAAACCGGCGTTGCAGGTGATTTACGCCGCCTCCTCGGAAGTGCGCAACTCCATCGTGTATGCCACCATCATCGTGGTACTGGTGTTCCTGCCGCTGTTCGCGCTCGAAGGCATGGAAGGGCGCATTTTCGCCCCCTTGGGCATTGCCTACATCACCAGCATCGTGGCCTCGCTGTTCGTGTCGCTCACCATCACGCCGGTGCTCTGCTACTACCTGCTGCCCAAGATGAAGCAGATTCGGGCGGCCGAGCAGGAGGGGGGCCTGGTGCGCTGGCTCAAGCGCAAGGACACCGGCCTGCTCAACTGGGGCCTGGCCCACCCCAAAATGGTGCTCACGGTTACCGGGCTGCTGTTTGCGCTGGCTGCCTCGCTGGTGCCCTTCTTCGGCACCGAGTTCCTGCCGCCCTTCAACGAGGGCTCGCTCACGGTCAATTTCTCGGCCCCGGCCGGCACCTCGCTCACCGAGTCCAACAAGCTGGGCACGCTGGGGGAGGAGCAGATTCTGCAGCTGCCCGAAGTGGCCTACACCGCCCGCCGCACCGGCCGCGCCGAGCTGGACGAGCACGCCGAGTCGGTGAACAACTCGGAAATCGAAGTCGCCTTCAAAACGCCCGAAGAGCTGAAACAAGCGGGAAAAACTATGCGCAGCCGGGAGGAAATCCTGGCCGACCTGCGCCAGCGGCTGGGCCTGATTACGGGCGTGAACGTCAACATCGGCCAGCCCATCTCGCACCGCCTCGACCACCTGCTGAGCGGCGTGCGGGCGCAGGTCGCCATCAAGGTCTTCGGCAACGACCTGCTGGAGCTGCGCCGCTACGCCAACGAAATCCGCACGGCGGCCGGCGCGGTGCCCGGCGTGGTGGACCTGCAGGTAGAAAAGCAGGTGCAGATTCCGCAGCTGCTGGTGCGCCCCCGCGACGCCGCCCTGCGGGCCTACGGCCTGGAGCGCGGCCAGGTGGTGGCCACGCTCGAAACCCTGTTTCAGGGCGACGTGGTGTCGCAGATGCTCGACGGACAGAAGCGCTTCGACCTCATCGTGAAGCTGCCCGAAGCCCAGCGCAATGACATCACCACCATCGCCCAGACTCGCATCGAAACCCCGTCCGGGGCGCTGATTCCGGTGAGCCAGGTGGCCGACGTGAGCTACGAGCCCGGTCCCAACACCGTGAACCACGAAAACACCCAGCGCCGCATCACCGTCTCGATGAACGTGGCCGGGCGCGACCTGGGCAGCACCGTCAAGGAGGTGCAGACCCGCATCAACCAGCAGGTCAAGCTGCCGGCGGGCTACTACCTCACCTACGGCGGGCAGTTCGAAAGCCAGCAGTCGGCCTCGCAGAAGATTCTCTGGCTGAGTTTGTTCTCGCTGGCCGGCATCTTCCTGGTGCTGTTCTCCCACTTTAAGTCGGGACTGATGGTGGGGCAGATTATGCTCAACATCCCGCTGGCGCTCATTGGCTCGGTGGTGGCCGTGCTGCTCACCGGCGGCACCTTCAGCATTGCCTCGCTGGTGGGCTTCATCACGCTCACCGGCATTGCCTCGCGCAACGGCATCATGATGATTTCGCACTACATCCACCTCGTGGAGCACGAGGGCGAGCAGTTCAGCAAGGAGATGATTATCCGGGGCTCGCTCGAACGCCTGGTGCCCGTGCTGATGACGGCCTTGGTGGCCGCGCTGGCCCTGGTGCCACTCACGCTGGCCAAGGATGCGCCGGGCAAGGAAATCCTCTACCCGGTGGCCACCGTCATCCTCGGCGGCCTGCTCAGCTCCACCTTCCTCGACATCGTGGTGACACCGGTCGTGTTCTGGCTTTTCGGCGAAAAGGCCCTGGCCCAGTACCAACGCGGCCACCACGAAGTCAGCCTCGATGCCCACCCGCAGGAGCTGGATGCTCAGCCCCTCACCCCGCCCGCCGACCTGAACCCGGTGCAGCCGGCCGTCTAAGTTTTTGGTCATGTCCCTGCCTCCATCCCTTGCGCCCGACGATGCCGGCTGTGTGCTTTATATAAAGCACATGGTCTGCTCACGGGGTATTCGGGTGGTGCGCCGGGAGTTAGAAAACCTGGGGCTGCGGGTGGTTGAGGTGCGGCTGGGCGCGGCGATGGTGGCCAGTCCGGCCGAGCAGTTGGATTGGGCGCGCATTCGGGCAGCCCTGACCACTGCGGGCTTTGCGCTGCTGGAAAGCCCCGCGCAGGCACTGGTTGACCGGGTGAAACAGGCCGTGGCCGGGCTGCTACGGCGGCCCATCACGCTGCGGCACCGTGAATTCATTCCCGCCCTGGCCCGGGAGGTGGGCTTGGATAGCCGCCGCCTGCACGCGGCCTTCGCCCAGCTGCCCGGCCACGAAAGCCTCATCAGCTACATCACCAGCCAGCGGCTGGCCTACGCGCAGGAGCTGCTGGCGACTTCCCGGCTCGACATCGGGCGCATTGCCCGGCAACTGGGCTACGGCAGCCTGGCGCACTTTTCCGGCCAGTTCCGGCGGTTCGCGCAGTGCTCGCCCTCGGCCTACCGGCAGCAGCTGGAAATAAGTGTGATTAAGGAATAGGGGCTGGCTGGGCTGGGGCAGAGTATACTACCTTGTTAGCGATAAGCATCCACGAAGCACGATGGCTAAAATAACCGCCGCTCACCTGGCAACCGAAGCTTTTACCCAACTGGAGGCAAATAAGCCAGTGGCGGATGTTAGAGCCGACCTGGCTATTGGCGACAGCACCATGTGGAGCAAGGTAAGCGCACTGGTTTATGAGAAAGCCAAAAAGGCGGCCCGTAAGGAGCGTGACCAGAATGCCCGGCGGCCCCACGTTTCTACCACGTCTAACGCGGAGATAACGGACTTGCTGGCCTTGAATGAGCAGCTGGCCAGCTATGCCCTGTTGACTCCAGCTACCATGACGACGGCCGATTTTAGGAGAATCGGGCAGCTCGCCGCTGAGCTACCGGCTTCCGAAGCCGCTATTCTGGCCTACCTGGACAGTATAATCACATCCCCCAAGATATGCGCCATCCTGAAGCAGGGGTTTGAATATTCTCCCGCTTTTCAATCATTTACCCCGCTGGTGGAGGCGGCTATCATCGCGTACTACCAGGAAAATTATGTTAGCGCCTTCCTCACGTTGGTCCCCGTGGTGGAGGGTCTGATTCTGCGCTGGAGTGGGTTTGACGGCACCGGCCCTGAGCCCAAGCCGGAATTTGAAACCATCCGCAAGTTTGTGGGTAACTCCTGCCTGCGCCAGCCAAACCCCGGCAACGTGCTTTTTCACGACGTGTACGTGAAAGCCAGTCAGGCTATCTTAACCAAGCACTTGTACCTGAATTCGGAGACTGGTTCGGCCTACGCAAATTTCAGTCGGCATCTGGCGGCTCATTTGCTCAGCAACGAAGCTTTCGCGACCCAACCCAACTGCGTCAGGCTGTTTATCCTGCTCGATGCCCTACTCAAAGTCTACATCTATGAAACCAAGCCCGCCAAAGACCCGCGGTTCCATGTGGACGAATCGATGCTTAAACGGGACGTGCTGCGCTATCAACTCGTCATTGCGCAGCAGCGCCTGTTTCATAAGACGCTTGCGCAATTCTTTCCGGCAGCGCCAAATGATGCAAGCCACGAGGCAATTGATGTAAAACCGGGCTGAGAACAACAGGTATAAGGAGTAATTCCGGTCGCAACGCCGTTCACTTCTAATTTCAATCCTCATGCACGCCCAGAACCAATCTCTCCTCGACGCCCTCAACGCCTGCATCGCCGCCTGCGAGCACTGCGCCACCGCCTGCCTCAAAGAAGAAGATGTCAAAATGATGGCCCGCTGCATTAGCCTCGACCGCGACTGCGCCGATGTCTGCGCCCTGACGGCCCGCCTGATTGCCCGCGGCTCGGAGCACGGCCCGCACCTGCTGCGCGAGTGCGCCGAAGTCTGCAAAGCCTGCGGCGACGAATGTGAAAAGCACGGTGCCCACATGCAGCACTGCAAGGAGTGCGCCGAGGCCTGCCGCCGCTGCGAAGCAGCCTGCCGCGCGGGGATGAAAGTAGCCGCCTAAGCCTATTGTTCTGCTGACGGCCGGGTGACGGGAAATCATGCAAGTCCCCTGCGCAATTCTATACCCCTGGCGTGCCACTCTGGCCGCAGCTTTGCGTGTTGTATTGGCACGAACCCGGTGCGGGTTCCTTAACTCAACTCGTCATGAAAACCCTGCAATTCAAAACCAACATCAACTGCGGTGGCTGCATCAAAGCCGTCACGCCCGCCCTCAACCAGCAAGCCGGAGCCGGCAACTGGCAGGTCGATACGGCCAACCCCGATAAGATTCTGACCGTGACCACGGATAAGCTCACGCCGGCCGAAGTCGTGCAGGCCGTGGAAAATGCCGGCTTTAAAATTCAAGCGGCCTAAAACAAGAACGCC
>CAZZWL010000023.1:0-47288 GCA_964657755.1 uncultured Rhodanobacter sp. | reverse complement strand
TGGCATCGACGAACGCTTCCTCCAGGTTGAGCTTGCCTTGTTCGTAGAGCAGCCGCGCCAGCAGGTCGCAGGCCAGCAGAAAGCCGCCGCCCAACACCGCGCAAAACGCCAGATTGAGCCGGCCCGCCGTGCCTAGCAGCCCCCGCGTGAGGTGCGGCACCACCAGCCCCACGAAGCCCACCGGCCCGCACAGCGCCACTACCCCCCCCGTGAGGGCCGCCACCAGCCCCAGCAGCAGCCAGCGCAGCCGCGCCACCGGCAGGCCCAGCGCCTGCGCCCGCTCCTCGCCCAATAGTAGTAGGTTGAGGTCTTTTTGCAGAAACACCAGCAGGCCCAGGCTGCCCACCAGCACGGCGGCCGGGTAGCCCAGCACCGCCCAGCTGGCCCGCTCAAACGACCCGAACGCCCAAAAAACCACCGTCTGCAAATTGCCCTGGTCGGCCTTCAAAAACGTGATGAGCGAACCCACGGCCGCCGCCAGCGCGCCCACCGCTACCCCCCCCAGCAGCAGCGGCGCCGGCAGCACCCGCCCCCGCCGCGACCCAATGGCCACCACCAACACCGTGGCCAGCAGCCCGCCCGCCAGCGCCGCCAATGGCGGCAAATACAGGCCGCCCAACGTGAGCGCCGGAAAAAACAGGTAGGTAATAATGGCTCCCAGCGACGCCCCCGACGCCGTGCCCAGCAAGTAGGGGTCGGCCAGCGGGTTCGTCACCAGCGTTTGGAGCAGGTAGCCGCTCAGCGCCAGGCTCGCGCCCGCCAGCCAGGCCAGCAGCAGCCGCGGCAGCCGCAGCTGCACCAGCACCAGTTGGGCCGGGTCGGTGGGGTCGTAATGCCGCAGGGTGCGCAGAATAAACCCGTAGCTAGTGACGTATGAACCCACACGCAGCCCCAGGCCCAGCAGCAGCAGCGTGAGCAGCGTGCCCACGAGCAGCCAGCGGCCGGGGTGCGTAGCGGGCATAAGCTAGTTGGTTAGCAGGCGTTGCAGCTCGCGCACCGCCTCCACCACGCGGGGGCTGGGGCGCTGGAGCAGGTTGGGCGTAGTGGCAAACACGCGGCGCGCCTGGTAGGCACGGGTGCGCCGCAGCTCGGGGTTGTTTTTAAAAAACGTGCTGTCGAGGTGCCCAAACCGACCACCGAGCACCACGTCCGGGTTTAGCTTCAAAATGTACTCCCGCGTCAGGGCCGGGAAGGGCTGCGGAAACGTGTCGCGCACCGCATTTTGCCCGCCAGCCAGCCGAATCTCATCCGTAAACAGCGTGTTCTGGCCGTACGCATAAATGGGGTCGGCCGAGGCCAGCGCCAGCACCTTGGGCCGGCGGGGGGGGGTAGGGCCGGCCGCCAGCTGGCCCAGCTGCGCCCGCAGCGAATCGGTGAGGCGGCGGGCCTGCGCCTGGCGGCCCAGCAGCCGGCCCAGGTCATTAATACCGCGCAGCACGTCGGCCACGCGCCGGTATTTTTGGTAGTAGACCGGGATGCCGAGCTGCCCCAGCCGGGCGGCCGCATCGGGCGGCGTCATGCCTTCCACGGTAAAAACCACGTCGGGCCGCAGGGCCACGAGTCGCTCCATATCGAGGGGGTAGGAGTTCACCAGCGGCTTGCGCAGGGCGGCGGCGGGGTAGTCGTCGGCCTGCGTGCGGGCAATGATAGTGGCCGTGTCGGCCACGGCGTACAGCATCTCGGTGAGGCTGGGGGCTAGCGCCAACACCCGGCGCGGGTGGGCGGGCAGGGTCAGGGCCCGGCCCAGGTCATCATGCACTTGCACGGTAGCCGAGGGGGTAGCAGGCTTATTTTCGGACTGACAGGCCCCCAATCCGACCAGCAATAAGCTCAAAACGGGCAACACGCGCATAGGTGCAAAGGTAGCTAGCAGCCGCACGGCGCTACCTTTAGGGACTTATTGAGGGAGAAAGTCCCTTCTCACACCCTGGCAGCCGGGTTACTTGTTCATTGCTCACTGCTCACTGCTCATTACCCATGATAGTCGTCACCGGCGCCGCCGGCTTCATTGCCAGCTGCCTTGTCTCCCGCCTCAACGCCGCCAACTTCAACGACCTCGTGGTGGTGGACAACTTCGCCATTGAGAAAAAGCTGCCCAATATCCAGGGCAAGAAGCTGCGCGAATACGTGGACCGCGAGGAGTTTTTCGACTGGCTCGATGCCCACCACGAGCAGGTGGAATTCGTCTTCCACCTCGGCGCCCGCACCGATACCGCCGAGCAGGACCCCGCCATTTTCGACCTGCTCAACCTCAACTACAGCAAGCAGATGTGGCAGGCCTGCGTGCGCTACAACCTGCCGCTGGTGTACGCCAGCAGCGGCGCCACTTACGGCGACGGCCGCCTCGGCTACTCCGACCAGGACGACGCCCTACCCCTCCACCTACGCCCGCTCAACCCCTACGGCGATTCCAAAAACGACTTCGACAAGTGGGCGCTGGCCCAGGAGCAAAAACCTTATTTCTGGGCTGGCCTCAAGTTTTTCAACGTCTACGGCCCCAACGAGTACCACAAGGGCCGCATGGCCTCGGTTATCCTGCACGCCTTCCGCCAGATTCGCGAAAACGGCAGCATGCAGCTCTTCCGCTCGCACAACCCCGAGTACGTGGACGGCGGCCAGATGCGCGATTTCGTGTACGTGAAGGACGTGGTGGAGGTGTGCTACTTTCTGCTGCACCACCGCACGCACTCGGGCCTCTACAACCTCGGCACCGGTCAGGCCCGCACCTTCATGGACCTGGCGCTCAACACCTTCGCCGCCATGGGCCTACCCCCCGACATCCGCTTCCGCGACACGCCTGAAGACATCCGCGATACCTACCAATACTTCACCGAGGCCGATATGCGCAAGCTCCGTAGCATCGGCTACGACCGGCCTTTCGCCTCGCTGGAAGAAGGTATTCGCGACTACGTGCAGGGGTATCTGGTGGCGGGAGTTTATTATTAGGATTTATAATTCGGATTCAGACTAATATAATCCTCTATAATCTCTTCTAATGTGTAATCTTCCTCATCCTCGGAAAAGTTAGCTATAAACTCCTCTAATTCATTAGTAGAAAATGCAGGACTGATAAGCACTTCGTGAAGATGGTCAGCTAAAAGTCGCTTTAAGATTGATTTATAATCTCCCTCGAAGTAGAAATCCACTGTATCTGGTCCCTCATCACAGTTCCAAAATTCATAGCGCCTGATGGTTCTTGCCTCTAAAGACGTGTAAAACCACTTGTCAGCATATTGATTTTCACTCCATGAAGTAGAGTGGGCACGAAATCTCCATAGAAAACCATTCTCAAAATCGCTACTATTGACTAGGTCTTCTTTAAAATTGGGAATGCCCCACTTCTCACGGTTAGCAGTAAAGTTTTCTTCGCTTTGTTCGTAGATAAACGCTGCTCTAGTTTCCGCAGATTCTGTCTTCAAATTTGCAAGTCTTTCTGCTATTGATATGCGAAGCTTTTCGGATTTAAGAATTTTGGCAAAATCCGCGTATGAGTCAACAGCACCTTTTAAGACACTAGTTTGATTAATAAGGTTTTCGAGCTTTTGTTTCCTTTCGTTCATAACAAGGCATTAAAAAAGCAGGCTATTCATGCCTGCTTTTTCTTTTAATTCTACTTCGTCCCTGCCGACTTCGTGGCGCTGGCGGCCCTACCCCCTGGTTTTAGCAGGGCGGCGTAGCGGTTGGGGTCGTTGAGCACGGCCACGGCGGCCTGGATGTTGGGGTCGTCGTCGAAGCCGGCTTCGGTGCGGCCTTTCTCGTAGTAGTAGCGCGAGGCAATTTCTTCCTCCAGTAGCTCGCGGATTTCGGGTTTGAAGCGCTGCAAGTCATTGGTTTTGTTGGCAGCTACTTTGCGCTTAATAGCGTCTAGCTCCAGCTTCACATCGTCATAGTGCTTGTCTTCCTTCACTTTTTTAGTTAGGTCGGTGAGCACGCGCTCGGCGTCGGTGCTGTAAGCCATGTTCTTGCCTTGCAGGTAGGTCACAAATTTCTGATAATCAACATCAGAGAGCTTGAACTCGCGGGCCGGCACGATGGTAGCGTGCTCGGCGCGGTAGCGGGTAGCATAGTCGAAGAGGTAGCTCTTTTGGATGAGTACGCGGGTGATATCGGCGATTTCGCGGTCCTGCACGTCCACGTCGGGCGCCACGCCGCCGCCGTCGTACACGGTGCGGCCGGCGGCCGTTTTGAAGGCCGTACGCAGCGAGTCCGGAAACTTGGTCAGCGCACCGTCGTCGGCGCGGTGCGAATAGTCAATTTCCTGGATGCAGCGCCCACTGGGGATGTAGTACTTAGCCGTGGTCACCTTCAGCTGCGAGTTGTAGCTCAGCGGCCGGGTAGCCTGCACGAGGCCCTTGCCGAAAGTGCGCTCGCCCACCAGCACGGCGCGGTCATAGTCCTGCAACACGCCCGACACGATTTCCGACGCCGACGCTGAGCGGTTGCTCGTGATAATGGCAATCGGTATCTGAATATCGAGCGGCACGTCGAGGGCCTTATACGTCTTGTTCCACTCCGTCACCTTACCCTTGGTGCTCACCACGTCGAGGCCCTTGTCCACGAACAGGTTAGAAATATTCACGGCCTCGTTTAGCAGTCCGCCGGGGTTGTCGCGGATGTCGAAAACCAGCTTCTTAGCCCCTTTTTCCTTGAGCTTGACCACGGCGTTGCGCACCTCGCGGCCGGCATCCATCGTGAAGCCACCCAGCTGGAAGTACCCAATATCGCCGGTCAGCATGCCGTAATACGGCACGTTATCAACCTGAATCTTGTCGCGGGTAATGTCAATTTCGACCGGCTTATCTTGGCCGTAGCGCGTCACCATGAGCTTGGCCACCGAGTTGGCCTGGCCCTTGAGCAGCTTGCTGATGTCGGCATTCGTCTTTTTATCAACATTGATGTTGTTGATAGTCAAGATTTCATCGCCGGGCAGCAAGCCGGCTTTTTGGGCGGGGTAGCCTTCGTAGGCGCTCTGCACCACGGTTTTGCCGTTGCGCTTCACCACCACCGCCCCGATGCCGCCGTACTGGCCCGTGGTGAGCGTGCGGAAGTCCTCGATATCGTCCTCCGGGATGTAGTTGGTATACGGGTCCAGCGATTTCAGCATGCCGTCGATGCCCGTTTTCACCAGCTTGCCGGGCGTAATCTCGTCCACGTAGTACGTGTTCACTTCCTTGAAGAGGGTAGCGAAGATGTCGAGGTTCTTGGCAATCTCAAAATACCGCTCGCTATCGGACGCGGCCCGAAAGCTAACAAGGCCGAGCGCGCCCAGACCCAGGGTAGCGAGTAATTTTTTACGGTTTGTCATTGGGCAGAAAGATAATCAAGAATGACGCAGGAAACGCTACCTAAAATAGCGATTCTTATTTTCTCCCAACTCATTCTTTGTTTCTTAGTGAAGAGCGCTAACCTACGGGGCAGGTTGCACCGCAGCTTCCGCCAGCAAACGATTCAGCCCGGAAATTAATTTTCTTTCTACCAGCGCCCACTCACTTTTTTCTTTGCCCGTGTACAAAATACCAAGCAGCGCCACCGGGTGGCCGTTTTCGGTTTCCAGCAACCGGTACTTATTGAGGCGGTACGCCTCGCGCAGGAGGCGCTTGAGGCGGTTGCGGTCCACGGCCCGCTTGAAGGTGCGCTTGGGCACCGTGATGAGCACCTGGGGGGGGGTAGTGGTGCGCGCCGGGGCGGGCAGCCACGTCAGGCGCAGCGGATAAACGCCCAGGGAGGGGTTCTGCCGATTAAAAAGCTGCTCAATGAGCTTTTTACTGCACAGGTGCTC
This sequence comes from uncultured Rhodanobacter sp., assembly GCA_964657755.1. Classification (GTDB taxonomy): domain Bacteria; phylum Bacteroidota; class Bacteroidia; order Cytophagales; family Hymenobacteraceae; genus Hymenobacter. The sequence goes on along the minus strand of CAZZWL010000023.1, from coordinate 41,509 downwards.
CGCTTTGGGAAACGTATAGGTTCGGCCAGTGGGCGGCGCGGCGCTGGCGACGGAAGGCTCGGTCACGATAATAGAAATAGCGAAGCCGCATTGTAGCGGCAGTCGTTCCTGGCTGCGCCAGAAAAGTACCTACCCCAACAATGCGGCTATCTGCCAGCAAAAAGCTATCAGCTGGTTGCTAACAGCTTAAAAGCCTAGCGCTTGTGACGGCCTTCGTCCGATACGGTGAGGCGCTTGCGGCCTTTGGCGCGGCGGCGGGCCAGCACGTTGCGGCCGTTAGCGGTTTCCATACGGTTGCGGAAACCGTGCTTGTTGCGGCGCTTGCGCTGCGAGGGTTGATAGGTACGTTTCATGTCCGGTCAAATTGCGAGTTGGGCCGGCAAAGGTACGAATTTCGTTTTAGAATAGCAAGGGCAATGTAAAACGGAGTGGCACTCCGTTTTGTAGTCGCGCCGTAAGGTAATAATAGGCAGCCGCCCTACCCCCCGTTTTTTACCGCAGCCCACGCCTAAACGGAGCGCCACTCCGTTTTACATTGCCAGTCGCATTCCCTCTCGTCCATGACTTACTACCACGTTTCCTTCGAAAATCCACTAACCTTTTACCTCCAGATTCAGCTCATGGTGGAGGTGCCGGCCGAAGCCACTGAGCCGTTGGCCTTGCAGCTGCCCGCTTGGCGGCCAGGTCGTTATGAGCTGCAAAACTTTGCTCAGAAAATTCAGCGCGTCGAAATCAGCGATGCCGAAACCGACGCGCCCCTACCCTACCGCAAAGTGACCAAGGACCGCTGGGAAGTGCCCGGCGCGGCGGGCCGCAGCGTGCGCGTGCGCTACAATTTTTACGCCCACCAGATGGATGCCGGCGGCTCGTGGCTCGATGCCACCCAGCTCTACCTCAACCCGGTGCAGGCCCTGATGTATGCCGAGGGCCAGCAGGAGGCGCCCTGCCAGCTCAGCCTCGACCTGCCTGCCGGCTGGCGCCTGGCCTGCGGCCTGCCCCAAACGCTACCCAACACATTGCAAGCCAGTAACTTCGACCAGCTGGCCGATGCGCCGCTCATTGCCAGCCCTACCATTCAGCACCAGCAATACGAGGCGGGCGGATTACCCTTCCACGTGTGGGCGCAGGGCGAGGAAGCACGGCTGGACTGGCCCCGGCTACTAACCGATTTCAAGGCCTTTTCGGAGGAGCAAATCAAGCTGTTTGGTGGCTTCCCAGTGGCTGACTACCACTTCCTTAACCAGTTTCTGCCCTACAAGCACTACCACGGCGTAGAGCATCACAACTCGACTGTTATCACGCTGGGGCCCGCCGAGCTACTGATGCACGAGGCGCTTTATAAGGAGCTACTGGGCGTGAGCTGCCACGAGCTGTTTCACACCTGGAATATCAAGGCCATCCGGCCGGCCGAGATGCAGCCCTACGACTACGCCCGCGAGAATTATTTCCGCACCTGCTACATCGCCGAGGGCATCACGACCTACTACGGCGAGTACCTGCTGGCCCGCAGCCACGTGCGCACGCCAGCCCAGTACTTTGAGGAGCTGAACCTAGTGCTGCGCAAGCACTACGACGACGCCGGCGGGCAGAACCTAAGCCTGGCCGATGCCAGCATGGACCTGTGGCTCGACGGCTACCGGCCCGGCGTGCCCGACCGCAAGGTGAGCGTGTACCACAAGGGCGCGCTGGCGGCGCTGCTGCTCGACCTCACCCTGCGGCATCTGCACGGCCACGCCCGCAGCCTCGACGACGTGATGCGCCGCCTCTACGAAGACTTTGGCAAAACCGGCCGGGGCTACACCGACGAGGACTACGCCCGCATCGTGGGCGAGGTGGCCGGCCGCAAGATGCAGGTCTATTTCGACAAGTTTATCAACGGTACGGCGCCCTTGCAGGAGCCGCTCGATAAGGCGCTGCACACCGTGGGTTGCCGCTTGGTAGTGGCCGAGAACACTTCGGCCTCAGAAGGTATTTTTGGCTTCCGCACGGTGGTGAAGGACGAGCGCACGGAGGTCACCTACATCTGGCCCGGCTCGCCGGCCGCCGCCGCGCTCACCGTCGATGATGAGCTTATCGCCATCAACGGCCGCCGCGTTGACCTGAACCTGCAAAGCCTGCTCAGCATCGACGCGCCGCACTATGAGGTGGCCGTGTTTCGGCAGAATCGGCTGCTGCTGGTGGAGCTAGCCGCGCAGCCGGGGGTAGGGTTTGGCCCCCGCTACTCGGTGGAGAAGCTAGCCGAGGCTGATGAGGCCCAACGGGTAGGTTTCCAGAAATGGCTGGGTTGGGAATTCTAGCGCGACTGCCTCACCAGCTTATCTTTCAGCCATGAAAAAGCTAATTTGGCTGCTGCCGCTTCTGGCTGGCTGTGGGCAGAATACGGCCGAATATCATGAGGCTAGCCAATCGACGATGCACCGGCCAAGAGTCAGGCCAGTCAGGCCGACTGAGCCGGCGGTGGCGTACACCTCTGGCGACCGGGCCTCTACCGGACTACTCGACACGCTGCAGGTGGGCCGGGGCTAGTGCTACGGCTGGTACCGGGCAGCAGAAACGACTTTCCATCGCCGCCGCACCAATGGCCTGACTTTTCGAAAGCGCGCTTAATTCGGCAGCAGGGCGATGGCCGGGTGCAGCGCATAGGGCATACCTTGTTGGTGCGGCCCTATACCGGACCGGTACTGCGTTTTATGAACAACACGCAGCAAATGCGCCATGACCAAGACGAGCAGTCGGATGTAGAATGCCGGTTTTTAGGTAGTATCTCAGGCCGGCCCTACTGGCTGGCGGATAGCGCCCTGTACGAGCATAGCCAACCTTTCCTTATCAACAAGCACTCTGGGCATCTCACGCCCTTATCCTGGGAGCCCGACATCTCACCTAATCGGAAACTACTAATCGTTGCCTCTCCCGGCTTGGATAGCCCGGCCTCTGACAATGCTATCGAATTGTGGTCTATATCCAATCAAAAAATCACTCTACTGTGGGCAAGACATATTGAGCAGTGGCAGCCCCAACAAAGACGCTGGTTCGATGACCACAGCATCGCAATTGAGCAGTTACGCTTCGAGCCTAAAGTAGATACCACTTACGTTCGGCTAATTCTTCCCAACTAAAGAGCCCCGCTTCACCGGCAAACCGATGGAGCGGGGCTCTTTGGCGGAGGGCGAGGCAGCCTAATGTTTGGCGTCGCCGCCCTTGCCTACTTTGCCGCTGTTTACCGACATGGGCTTATTGCCTTGGGGGTTATTACGGATGTTGTTGACGCCGTGGCCGGCGCTATTACCGTCGGTGGTGTTGCCGTGGGCCGATACATCGGTTGTGTTCGGGCTCTGCACCTGGGTGCTCTTGCGCTTGGTATTGGCGGCGGGATTGACGGACGTTTTCGCGTTCGTGAGGTCGGTTTCTTTTTTCGCTAGTGACATGGCTACAAGGAATAAGGTGGGACTACACTACCCTTCCTTTTACCGTCGGTGCCGCGCTGGGGTTGCCCCTACCCCCCGTTTTCTTACCGCAGCCAGCTTAATCGGCCAGCTTTTCCAGCGCCGCCCGAAATGCGGGCGTGTCGTAGTCGGCCATGCCATCGTGGCGGTCGGCCAGCCGGCCGGTGGGCGTGAGGATGACGGTAGACGGAATCGAGGGCGCGTCGAAGGGCGCGGGCAGCGGCGCGGCCGGAAAAAACACCGGCAGCGTGTAGCCCTTGCGTTTCAGCAGGGCCTGCGCCTTGTTGGGGTTGGCGTCGAGCGAAATGCACACGAAGGCCACCTTGGCCGTGTCCGTTTTTTGATAGAGGGCCTGCAGGCCGGGCATTTCGGCCAGGCAGGGCGGGCACCAGCTGGCCCACAGGTTCACGAGCACCACTTTGCCCCGAAACTGGCGCAGGTTGGCCGGGCGGCCGTCGAGCGCGTACAGCGGCAGGGGATAGGGATAGTCGGCGCGCAGGCTGGCAAAGCGCACGGGCAGCGTACCCCCTGCCGGCGCCACGGGCGGCGCGGCGCGCCACAGCCCGGTTGCCAGCAGGCCGCGCTGCAACGTACTCAGCACGGGCAGGCGCAGGTCGGTCGTCAGCACCACCACGAGGGCGGCGAAGACGAGGATTTCGCCCAGGTTTTTGCGCAGCCAAGGAGGTAACATAAGTTAGAACACAGGTTGATTACACGCAAAAAGAACGTCATGCTGAGCTTGTCGAAGCATCTCTATCACGCCGCTAGGATTAGTATTCCAACGGCGCGAGCGAGATGCTTCGGCAAGCTCAGCATGACGTTCTACTATTCGTTCAGGCCATGAATCCCTACGCCGGGACGCCCACTGGCTGCACGCGCACCAGCTCTTCAAACTGGGCTTCGCGGGCTTCGATTTCCTCTTGCGTCAAATTCAGCAGGCGCTCGGTGCCGAACTTCTCCACGCAGAACGAAGCCATCGCCGAGCCGTGGATAACGGCGCGCTTGAGGTTCTCGAACGAGCAGTCGTCGGTGGCCGCGATGTGGCCGATGAAGCCACCGGCGAAGGTGTCGCCCGCGCCGGTCGGGTCAAAGACTTCTTCGAGGGGTAGGGCCGGGGCGAAGAAGGTCTTGTTCTTGTGAAAAAGCAGCGCGCCGTGCTCGCCCTTTTTAATAATCAAGAATTTCGGCCCCAGGGCCAGAATTTTGCGGGCGGCTTTCACCAGCGAATACTCGCCGGAAAGCTGGCGGGCTTCCTCATCGTTGATGCTGAGCACGTCAATCATTTCGATGGTCGCCAGCAACTCGTCGGGCGCCGAATCCATCCAGAAGTTCATGGTGTCGAGCACGATGAGCTTGGGCCGATTCACGAGGCGCTCAATAACGAGGCGCTGCACCTGCGGCGCCAGGTTGCCGAGCATCAGATACTTGCAATCCTGGTAGGCATCGGGGATGAGGGGGTCAAACGAGCCGAGCACGTTCAATTCGGTCGTGATGGTCTCGCGCGAGTTGAGGTCCTTGCTGTATTTGCCCGACCAGAAAAACGACTTTTCGTCGGGCTTGATTTGCAAGCCTTCGGTGTCGACGCCGTGGGTTTCCAGAATCTGGATGTCGGACTGCGGAAAATCGCCGCCCACCACGGCCACCAGGTTCACGGGCTTGGTCGAGTAGGAGGCCGAGAGGCTGATGTAGGTAGCCGCGCCACCGATGATTTTGTCGGTTTTGCCAAAAGGAGTTTCCAGGGCGTCGAAGGCCACGGAGCCGATAACGAGCAGACTCATTGCGGGAAATTAGAGTGGGTAGAGAATTGGGCGATGGGTACCCAACTGTGCAAATAACAAAAAAAGTCCCCGGATTCGCATCCGGGGACTTTTGCGAGGGTAAATAATGGGGCTCGAACCCACGACCTTCGGAATCACAATCCGACGCTCTAACCAGCTGAGCTATATCTACCGTGTGGTGTTTTGAGGGTGCAAAGATACGTGAAGGATTGTTTTTCGCAAGAATTTTTGCGCAAAAACTCCTCCCTTATCGCAAGTGGACCGGCAACCGAAACGGGATTACTCAGCAAAATAGCCCGACCTTTGCCGGATGGATACCCCCGCTGCCTTCACCGACTTCAAGCTTAACAAGCAATTACTCACCGCCGTAGCCGAGGCTGGCTTCACCGAGCCCACGCCGGTGCAGGTGCAGACCATTCCGCTGCTGCTGGCCGGGCACGACGTGCTGGGCATTGCCCAAACCGGCACCGGCAAAACGGCCGCCTTCGGCCTACCCCTGCTCATGAAGGTGAAGTACGCGCAGGGCGAACACCCGCGCGCCCTGGTGCTGGCGCCGACCCGCGAGCTGGCCATTCAGCTCGAAAAACACCTCCAAGCGCTGGCCACCCACACTGATTTGCGCATCTATGCCATCTACGGCGGGCTGGGGCCCAAGACGCAGATTGAGACGATACGGGCGGGGCTGGATATTCTCATCGCTACCCCCGGCCGGCTGATGGAGATTTACCTGAAGGGCGACCTCGTGCTGAAAAATATTCAGACGCTGGTGCTCGACGAGGCCGATAAGATGATGGACATGGGCTTCATGCCCCAGATTCGGCGCATCCTGGAAATCATTCCGCGCAAGCGTCAAAACGTGCTTTTTTCGGCTACGATGCCCGAGCGGGTCACCATTCTGAGCGAGGAGTTTCTGGAATTTCCGGTGCGCGTGGAGGTGACGCCGCCCGCCCAGCCGGCCCAAACGGTGACGCAGCGCCTGTACGAAGTACCCAACCTGGCCACCAAAATTAACCTCCTCGAGCACCTGCTGCACCAGGAAGCCGAGCAGATGACGCGCATCATGCTCTTTGCCCGCACTAAGGAAAACGCCGACGAGGTAGCGCGCTTCCTGCAGCGCAAGGCGCCCGTGGGCGAGGTGCGGGTGATACACGGCAACAAGGGCCAGAACGCCCGCCTCAACAGCATGGATGCTTTCAAAGAAGGCAACGTGCGCTACCTGGTGGCAACCGATGTGGCCGCCCGCGGCATCGACGTGCCGCAGGTGAGCCACGTCATCAACTTCGACGTGCCGCTGATTTATGACGACTACGTGCACCGCATCGGGCGCACGGGCCGGGCGCGGCACACGGGCGAGGCCATTACCTTCGCTAACCCCGCCGAGCGCCAACATATTGAGCGCATTCAAGAGATGATTCGGCAGGAAATTCCGCTGCTACCCCTCCCCGAAGCGGTCGAAATCACGCATACTCCCTTTGTGGAAGGCCAGCAGCACGCCCGTGTGCTGGATGAGCAGCGCCGCCGCGAAGACCCCGATTTTAAGGGCTCTTTCCACGAAAAAAAGGAGTGGATAAAGCCCGGCGTGACCATCGACAAGCGCACCGGCAAGGCTTTTGAGGAAGGCAAGCACCACAAAAAGAGCCAGAAGGGCAACAAGAAAAACCCTGGCAAAAAGGGCGCTTCCGCCCCGGCCATGAAGGCTATCAATGCGCGGCCCCGGCGGCGCAGTAGCTAGAGCAATTGGCGCCTTAGCTGCCAGTCTTCAAATCTCTGCTACCTTCTTTCGAGCTTGGTTATTCTTACGGTTGGTCGGCAACTACCAGCGAGGGTAACCCAGTTGACGCGAACATACAGCGGCAGTTCCTTGACATCAATACTCAAGTCGGTACTGTTCGCTATCGCATAGACTTCACTACCCCCAAAGCTGGGAGTGTCCGCAAAATTCACCAACAATCCGCCGCAGCAGGCACAAAGCCTGGGGTCGTACACAATGACGGCATTTGTTAGGGTTGGGTCATCTTTCTTGCAGGCTCCAAGACACAGCGTGAGGCTGGCGACTACCAAGAAGGTAGTCGAACGTAGTGCTTTCATAGGACAGGATTTGATAGATGACTCCTTGGTTGTCAATAAGGTTGCATCCTGGTGGCGGCCAGCTTGCCTAGTCGGCCGCCCCCTTCCTATCCCTGCCTACAGGGGCGGCGCAGGGCTGTTGGCCGTGACTTCGCCTATCGTGGTGGTGGCGCGCGAGATGGCCTGGGCCGAGCCCGCCACTGCCTCGGTACCCTCGCTGCCCGTGAGCCACTGGTACGACACGCCCGCCAGGGCCGCCCCCAGCAGCGGTGCCAGCCAGAACAGCCACACCTGCTGCAAAGCCGTGCCGCCCAAAATCAGGGCCGGACCCAGCGAGCGAGCGGGGTTCACCGACGTATTGGTGACCGGAATACTGAGCAGGTGGATGAGCGTGAGCCCCAGCCCAATAGCGATGGGACCGAAGCCCTTGGCGGCCCGCGCGTCGGTAGCGCCCAGGATGATGTAGAGAAAGACCATCGTCAGCAGCGTTTCGGTGACGAAGCAGGCCAGCAACGAGTAGCCACCCGGCGAGGCCGCGCCGTAGCCATTGGCTGCCAGACCATTAACCGCCACGCTGTACGTGGGCGAGCCCGAGGCGATAACGTAGAGTACCCCGGCCCCAGCCAGGCCCCCCAGCACCTGGGCCACCCAGTAGCCCAGTAGGTTGCGGCCCGCGAAGCGCCCACCCAGCCACAAGCCCAGGCTCACAGCGGGGTTGAAGTGCCCCCCCGAAATGTGGCCAAACGCGAATGCCATCGTGAGCACCGTGAGGCCAAAGGCCAGCGACACACCCAGCAAGCCAATACCCACTTTGGGGAAGCCAGCCGCCAGCACAGCACTGCCGCAGCCCCCCAGCACCAGCCAGAAGGTGCCAATAAACTCGACGGCCAGCCGGCGCGACACGGCCGCCTGCACGGGGGCCGGCTCAACCAGCGGCTCTACCCCGAGGGAAGCAGTAGTAACAGTAGACATAGGGGGAGAAAAGGAGTGAGTATGAGCGCTTTCGACCCCACGTTTTCAGCGGTGAAAACGCGGGGCAGCGCTTATACGCAGCGGCCTGCGCGGCGGCTATCCCTACCCCCCCTGTTGGCGTTGCCGCCCGCAGCGCGGCAGTTGGCTAGTGGTGCAGCATGTGCCCGAGGCGGGCGCTGGCCAGCGTGAGCACGCCGCCCCACAGCAAGGCACTCCACAGCATGTGCAGCATAATACGCTGGCGCGGCACGCCCAGCAACGTGGCAATGACGGTGCCCCCGATGGGCGACAGCAGCACGGGCGTTAGAAACGCGATGCCGCCCATGCCAAAGCGCTTAAAGACCTTGATAATATTGCGCGAGCGCTTTGAAAAAACCGGCACCCGGCGCAGGCGGCGCTGCTGCTGCCGGTGCCGCACCCAGGCTCTACCCACCCCCGAAATGATGAAGACGCTCGTCATCATGCCCGCTACCGTGAGGCACAGCGTGGGCCAAAAGCCTAGCCCCATGCTGCTACCGGCCAGCGGACCGCCCAAAAACTTTACGGTGCTGAGTAAAAAAACAGTGGCAAGCTTCATGGCAAAGTGTAACACTAATACAGGAATAACAATAAAATAGCAGGCAAACCCGTCCAATGAAAGGAGTATGACAGCAAAAATAGACAATTTCCCGTATCGATTTACGCGCTAGGCCTGGAAGTTTTAGTTAATAATCAGCTATGCCGCTTTCGTGCCAGATTTTGCTACCGGCAGCTAGCCTGGGCTTAGCGCGCAAACGGATACGCCGGCTCGCTGGATGGGCCCGGTGCGTGATGAAGGTACAACAGCCTGGGGAAATTCACCCCTTATTACAGTCCTAAATTTTACTACCAAAAGCCAAATCCCCCGCATCGCCCAGGCCCGGAATGATGTAGGCCTGCTCGTTAAGCTTCTCATCAACGGCCGCTACCCAGAGCGTAGCCTCGGGGATTTCGCGCATCACGTGGGCTACCCCCTCGGGGGAGGCGATAACGGCCGCGATGTGCACCTGGCGCGGCGTGCCAAAGCGCAACATGGCGCGGTAGGTCTGCACCAGGCTTTTGCCGGTGGCCAGCATGGGGTCGGCCAGGATGAGCACGCGCTCATCGAGGCGCGGGGCAGTGAGGTAGTCGAGCTGCACCTGCACCTGGGCCGTACCCTCGATGCGGTAGGCGGCCGCAAACGCGCTGGGGCTCTGGTCGAAGTAGTTGAGAAAACCCTGGTGAAACGGCAGGCCGGCCCGCAGCACGGTGGCCAGCACCGGAAAATCGCGCAGCAGCTGGCTCGGGGCCTCGCCCAGCGACGTGCGCACTACCTGCGGCGTGTAGCTGAGCTGCGCGCTGATGCGAACGGCGATAATTTCGCCCAAGCGCTGGAGGTTGCGCCGAAACCGCAGGCTGTCTTTTTGAATCTCCACATCGCGCAGCTCAGCCAGGAAGTGGTTGGCAATGCTGGGCTCGGCGCACACCACGTGCAGGCGTTCGGGCAGCGGGGAGGGGGTAGTCAAAGGCGCATCCATGTGGGAAACCAAGTTGGGGGAAGGAGGGTGAGGGTAGCATACGGTACGGGCCGCGCCCCAAAATTGGCGAAGAAACGCCCGATACCCGGCAGCGCGCCCCCCTCAAAATCAAATACCTGCCCCGGCTGCCCCGCGTGCTGGCCGATGGCTTCATCCACGAGCAGCAGCGGCGCGCCCGCCGCCCTACCCCCCGGCGAGGCCGCCGCAAACAAATAAACCAGCCCTCCGGCGTGGCGGACGAACAGCGCCCCCGCCAGCAGCTGGCCGGTGGCCGGGTGGCGCGCCTGCCGCAGCTCGGCCACGCCGCGCGCCCGCGCGGCGGCCCACAGGCGGCGCAGCGGCGCGTAGTGGCGTGGGCGCAGGCCCGTGTGGGCCGGGCCACGGTAGCTGAGAAACAGGGTGATGAGCTCGTCCAAATCCTGGCTGGCGGTGGTGGGCAGCGGGGCGGGCAACTCGGCGTTGCGGCGCAGGCGGCGGCGGTAGTCAGCGGCGTAGCCTTGGCGCAGGCCAGCGGCGCCAGGGCTTAGGTCGAGTTGATACGTCAGGCGCTCGGCCCGGCGAAAGCAGGGGGGTAGGACGGCGGGCAGCACCCCGGCGGGCAGCTGCTGGTAGAACCAGCGACAGTATTTTTTTACGAGGGGCAAGTAGTCGGCCAGGTCGCGGTACTGGCTGGCGGGCGTCAGCACCAGGCCCAGCTGCTGAGTAAAGGGAGGCTGGTACCCTACCCTGCCCCAGGGCCGCCACTTGGTGGGCAGCGGCAGCAGCGAGCGGTATTCGCCGGCTGGCCCCAGCTCCACTACGGCCGCCCAGCGGCCGGCCGTGGCGCGCAGCCACCATGCCTGCACGTAGGGCAGCGCGCCGGGGCTGGCGGCCACGCAGGCCTCCCAGCGGACGAGGTCGAGGTCGGCGAAGCGGAGCAGGTGCAGCACGGTAGTTGGCGGGGGTAGGGAGGGTGTCGCGCCCCCAAAAGTCGGGCTAAAAGCCGGGGTAACGGTGGCCGACGTAATTTTGGGCGACTTGCCCTCTTCGTGGTGATTTTTAGTTGATGAAATACTACTTATCCTTCTTATTAGTGGGGCTGGCTGGGCCGCTGGCGGCGCAGACTACGCCTTCCCCACCCGCGCCCGGCTCGGCCAACTGGTATATTTTCAACAAGCCACTGCCGGAAGATACCAAGGCCCAGCAGCCCGAGCCCAGCGACGCAAAAGCCCTGCGCGCGTATGGCCGCCGGGCCCTGCGCGCGGCGCGCCCGCCCTACCAGGGCAATTTGTACGTGCCGCTCGACCCGAATACCTACCGCCTACTGGACCGTTACGCCATCAAATACGGCCCCGATTCTCTGCATGACCCGCACACCAGCGTGCGGCCCTACACCCGGGCGGCGGCGGCGCACCTGGGCGAGCGCCTGCTGGGCGAGGAAGCGCCGGATTCATTCAATCCAGCTGAAGCTAATCCAGGCTTATCGCGGGCTGATTTATTCAACGCGCAGTATCTGCTTAAGGATAACTGGATGTACGCCGCGCAGGGCGACAGCCTCAACCAGAGCAAGCAGCCGTTTCTGACGTATTTCTACCGCGACCAGACGGACCTGTATAGTGTGCAGACCAAAGATTTTTCCTTTCGCCTCAACCCCGTGTTGCTGTTACAAGCCGGCACCGACCGGGGCGACAACAGCCTCGGCGGGCTGCGCTACGTGAACACGCGCGGCGCCGCTTTCGAGGGGATTATTGACCAGCGGCTGGGCTTTTATGCCTTCCTCACCGACAACCAAGAGGCCGTGCCGGGCTGGGTGCAGGCCCAAACCCAGCTCGATAGCCGGCCCGGCTCGCCGGTGGCGCCGCACGAGGGCTACACGAAGCCTTTTAAGAATCGCCCTGACGCCTACGACTTCTTTACGGCGCGGGGCGGCATTACCTACGCGGCTACCAAGCACATCAGTATCCAGTTTGCACACGACCGCAACTTTATCGGCAACGGCTACCGCTCCCTGATTCTGAGTGATTATAGTGCGCCTTATTTTTTCTTAAAGCTAAATACGCGGGTCTGGAAATTCAATTACCAGAATATTTTTGCCGAACTAACGGCCCGCCGCGGTATCGCCAATGCCGATACGCTCTACCCCAAAAAATACCTGGCCCTGCACCACCTGAGCTTCGACGTAACCGATAACTTCAACATCGGCGTGTTTGAGTCGGAGGTGTCGGGCGGGCCGGGGCGTGGGTTGGAGCTTCAGTACCTGAACCCAGTGATTTTTTACCGCGCCATCGAGCAGCAGGTGGGCTCGACGGACAATGCGCTGCTGGGCCTCGACTTTAAGTGGAACATCAAACACCGCGCCCAGCTCTACGGCCAGCTGGTGCTCGACGAGTTTAAGCTGAGCGAGATACGGGCCGGCAATGGTTGGTGGAGTAACAAGCAGGCCATTCAGCTGGGCGGCAAACTTATTGACCTGGCCGGCGTGCGCAACCTCGACCTGCAAGTAGAATTCAACTACATTCGCCCCTACACCTACCAGCACGAGAACCTGTATACCGCCTACGAGCAGTACCAGCAGCCGCTGGCCCACCCGATGGGCGCCAACCTGGCGGAGATACTGGGCGTGCTCAGCTACCAGCCCCTACCCCGCCTCAACCTGGTAGCGAAGGTCTTTTACAGCAAGCAGGGCCTGGACTACGCCTACAGCCCGGTGGGGCAGCCCGTGCCCAACAGCAACTACGGCTCCAACCCCTTGCAACCCTACAACAACCGCCCGCTGGGCGACAACGGCCAGCCCCGGGAGTATGGCTACCGCGTGGGCGGCGGCAACACCAGCCACCTCTTCCACGGCGACCTGACGGCCACTTACCAGCCGCGCCTTAATCTGTTTCTGGACGCCTCGCTCATCGTGCGCCGTCAGTCCCTCAACCAGGAGTTGGCTTTCCCGGATGGTGGCCGCATCGGCAATGGCACAGTGGTATACCCGTCGGTGGCGTTGCGCTGGAATATTGCCCAGCGCCTGCATGAATTTTAATCGCTGATTTTCGCAGATTGAGCTGATTCCGCAGATTCGGATGGCCGCTAATGGTCTCTTTCCTATGGCTGAAACCACTTTTTTGTATCGGCCGATTAATCAGGCGGAGCTGGACTTAATTGCGGCCAGTGGCTGGCGGGCGTTTCCGCCCCGGCTGCCCGAGCAGCCCATTTTTTACCCGGTGCTGAATGAGGAGTACGCGGTGCAAATCAGCCGCGACTGGAACGTGCCGTACTACGGGGTGGGCCACGTGGTGCGCTTCGCCGTGGACACCGACTACCTAGCGCAATTCGCAGTGCAGAACGTGGGCGGCGCGCAGCACAACGAGCTGTGGGTGCCCGCCGAGCAGCTCGCCGAGTTCAACCAGCACATCCAAGGCCCCATTGAAGTAACGGCTACCTTTCGGCGTTAAGCAGCTGGCTAGCAAACCAGTAGATTTCGTCCCTACCCCCCAGCTGGCATCCGAATCTGCGAAATCTGCTCAATCTGCAAAATCTGCGATTTTATGAAGACTTATTTGCGCCTGCTGAGCTTCTCGCGGCCCTACGCCGACTTCGTGCCGCTGTACGCGCTGTATGCCACGCTGGGCATCTTCTTCGGCATTGCCAATTTCACGCTGGTTATTCCGCTGCTGAACGTGCTGTTTGGCACCACGGCGGTGCACACGGCCGCCGCGCCGGCCGTGCTGCCGCACGTTGCGCTTACTATCGACTACATTAAAGAGCTGTTTAATTTCTACTTCAACCAGATGCTGGCCCGGCACGGCAAGCAGGGCACGCTGGCGTTTGTATGCGGGCTGATAATCGTGTCGGTATTCCTCAGCAACGTGTTTCGCTACCTGGGCGGGCGGCTGCTGGCGCGGGTGCGGGCGCGGGTGGTGCGCAACGTGCGCGGCGCGCTCTTCGGCCGCATTACGGAGCTGGAGCTGGGCTACTTCTCGAACGAGCGCAAGGGCGACCTCATTTCGCGCCTCACCAACGACGTGCAGGAGGTGGAAATATCAGTCGTGAATACGCTCACGGCCGTGTTCAAGGAGCCGCTCAATATTGTGGGCATTTTCGTGCTGCTCTTTTCGATGTCGGCGCGGCTCACGCTGTTTTCGCTGGTGCTGCTGCCCATTTCGGGCGGCATCATCGCCAGCGTGTCGAAGCGGCTGCGGCGGCACGCCACCATCAGCCAAACCACGCTGGGCGCCATGCTCTCGGTGATTGAGGAAACGCTGGGCGGCATGCGCGTGGTGAAGGCCTTCAACGCCCGGCGCTACGTGCTGGATAAGTTTGAATTTCAGAATGACTTGTACGCCCGCACTACGCAGGCCATCGACAACACCCGCGATTTGGCGTCGCCGTTTTCGGAATTCGCGGGCGTGACGGTGGTGGCGGGGCTGCTCTACTACGGCGGCTCGCTGGTGCTGGGCGGGCGGGCCGAGCTGTCGGCCTCGGCGTTTATTACCTACATCATTCTGTTTTCGCAGATTCTAACGCCGGCCAAGTCGCTGTCGGGCGCGTTCAGCAACATCCAGCGCGGGCTGGTGGCTGGCGGCCGGGTGCTGGGCATCATCGATACCGAATCGAGTATCCGCGACCGGCCGGGCGCGATGGCCCTACCCCCCTTCCAGGAGCAGGTGGAGCTGCGCAACGTGAGCTTTCACTACGGCGACGTGCCGGTGCTCTACGACCTCAACCTGACCGTGAAAAAGGGCCAGACCATTGCGCTGGTGGGCCCCAGCGGCGGCGGCAAAAGCACGCTGGCCGACCTCCTACCCCGCTTCTACGACCCCAGCGCCGGCCAGGTGCTCATCGACGGCCACGACGTGCGCGACTGCACCCTCTACTCGGTACGGGCCCAGATGGGCATCGTCACGCAGGAGAGCATTCTGTTTAACGACACGATTTACAACAACATCAAATTCAACACCGAAGCCACGGAAGAACAAGTAATCGAGGCCGCCAAAACGGCCAATGCGCACGATTTCATCATGGCGAGCCCCGAGGGCTACCAGACCAGCATCGGCGACCGGGGCGGGCGGTTGAGCGGCGGGCAGCGCCAGCGCCTGAGCATTGCGCGGGCTATCCTGCGCAACCCGCCCATTCTGATTCTGGACGAAGCCACTTCGGCCCTCGACACCGAGAGCGAGAAGCTGGTGCAGGAAGCCCTCACGCGCCTCATGGCGGCGCGCACGTCGCTCGTCATTGCCCACCGCCTCAGCACGGTGCGCCACGCCGACGAGATTATCGTGCTTCAGCACGGGCGCATCGTGGAGCGCGGCACCCACGACGCGCTTTTGCTGCGCGAAGGTGGCCTTTACCAGCGCCTGAGCCAGCTGCAAACCAACGCGGCGCTAGTCTGAACGTAAGTAGGGAAAGTGCACCCGACGGTTCACCTTATTTTCAGCCCTACCCCCTCTTTTTATTGCCATGTCTTTTATCAAACGCGCCGTTACGGTGCTGGCCCTCCTCTACCTGCTGCTGGCCTTGTTGATTCTGTTTTTCCCGTTCGTGCGCTCGTCCACGGTCGGTATTTTCAGCGTGTATAGCCTGCCGATGGAGATTAACATGCTCCTCGGTTTTACCTGGGGCGGGGTCATCATCGTGGGGTTGCTACTCATTTCGGAAAATATCGACAGCGGCCTGCTGCGCCGCAACGTGTCGAAGCATGAGCAAAAAATCAACGAGTTGAAGGCCCAGCTTTACGAAGCCCAGAAGCCTGCCAGCACGCCCGGCGTGAGCTACCCAACTGCGGGCGATATGCGCCGCCCCAACCCGCTGCCCCCTACCCCCCCTCCCACCACCTACTAGCTTAGTTACCCCGCTTGCACCTCCCCGACCTCATCCGCGCCGAGCTGACCGAAGCCCGCTCCGTTCTGGACCAGTTTCTGGCCGACGACACTAATCTTCAGCGCATTGCCCAGGCCGCCGAGCTGTTTGCCGCCAGCCTCAACAGCGGCGGCAAGGCCCTGACCTGCGGCAACGGCGGCAGCCTCTGCGACGCCCAGCACTTTGCCGAGGAGCTGAGCGGCCGCTACCGCCAGGACCGCCGCGCGCTGGCCGCCCTGGCCCTCACCGAAGCCTCGCACATGACCTGCGTGGCCAATGATTTCGGCTTCGAGTTTGTGTTTAGCCGCTTCGTGGAGGCGCTGGGCCGGCCCGGCGACGTGCTGCTGGCCATCAGCACCAGCGGCAACTCGCCCAATATCCTGCGCGCTGCCGAGGCCGCCAAGGCCGTTGGGATGAGAGTGGTTTCGCTGACTGGCAAAGACGGCGGCCAGCTCGCCGCCCTCAGCGACGTGGAAATCCGGGTGCCGCACTTCGGCTTCGCCGACCGCATTCAGGAGGTGCACATCAAGGCCATTCACATTATGATACTGCTGATTGAGAAGCTGGTAGCGTAGCAGCTGCCTGCTTTCTCGCTCTTAATTAGAACGTCATGCTGAGCTTGTCGAAGCATCTCTACCGCCTCGTTGGAGGAAGCGGCAGAGATGCTTCGACAAGCTCGGTATGACGTTCTTTTTCGTCTGGCCTGACGTTCCTTTGCAACAGAATTTTTATACTAAAGAAATTATACTGAACTAATGCTAACCAAAACCTACGGCTCGGCCGTGCAGGGTGTTAATGCGTATACCATTACCATTGAAGTAGTTGTGACGGCGGGCACGCTGTTTTACGTGGTGGGCCTGGCCGACAGTGCCATTAAAGAAAGCCAGCAGCGCATTGAGTCGGCGCTGAAGCTGCGGGGCTACCGGATGCCGCGCACCAAGGTGGTCGTGAACATGGCCCCGGCCGATATTCGCAAGGAAGGCGCGGCCTACGATTTGCCCATCGCGCTGGGTATTTTGCACGCCTCACAGCAGCTGAATACGGAAAACCTGGGCGACTATATTATTATGGGCGAGCTGTCGCTCGATGGCGCGCTGCGGCCCATAAAGGGCGTGCTGCCGATTGCCATTCAGGCGCGCAAGGAGGGGTTCAAGGGCATTATTTTGCCCAAGGAAAACGCGCAGGAGGCCGCCATCGTCAACAACCTGGACGTGATTCCGGTGGAGACGATGCAGGAGGCCATCGACTTTTTGGAGGGTAGGGAAACAATTGAGCCCGTGCGCATTGACACGCGCGACATCTTTCAGCACACCGCCAACCAGTACGCCGCCGACTTTGCCGACGTGCAGGGCCAGGAAAACATCAAGCGGGCGCTCGAAATAGCGGCGGCCGGGGGCCACAACGTGATTATGATTGGCCCACCCGGCGCGGGCAAAACCATGCTGGCCAAGCGTTTGCCCACCATCCTACCCCCCCTCAACATGCAGGAGGCGCTCGAAACCACCAAGATTCATTCGGTGGCGGGCAAGCTGGGAACTGGGCAGGGCTTGCTGAATCAGCGCCCTTTTAGGGCGCCTCACCACACGATTTCGGACGTGGCCCTGGTGGGCGGGGGTAGCAACCCGCAGCCGGGCGAAATCTCGCTCTCGCACAACGGCGTGCTGTTTCTGGACGAGCTGCCCGAGTTTAAGCGCACCGTGCTGGAGGTGATGCGCCAGCCGCTGGAAGAGCGCCGCGTGACCATTTCGCGGGCCAAGGTGAGCATCGATTTTCCGGCCAATTTCATGCTCATCGCCAGCATGAACCCGTGCCCGTGCGGCTACTACAACCACCCGGATAAAGAGTGCGTGTGCGGCCCCGGCGTGGTGCAGAAGTACCTCAACAAGGTGTCGGGCCCGCTGCTCGACCGCATCGACCTGCACGTGGAAGTGACGCCCGTCACCTTCGACCAGATGACCGAAACGCGCAAGGCCGAAACCAGCCACGACATTCAGCACCGCGTCGAAAAAGCCCGCGAAATTCAGACCCAGCGCTTTGCGCAGCAGCCGGATATTTACTCCAATGCCATGATGCCGTCGCAGATGGTGAAGGACATTTGCGAGATAAGTCCAGCCGGCCGCAACCTGCTCAAAACGGCGATGGAGCGCCTCGGCCTGAGCGCCCGCGCCTACGACCGCATCCTGAAAGTGGCCCGCACCATCGCCGACCTCGCGGGCACCGAGGAGATTCAGATTCAGCACCTGGCCGAGGCCATTCAGTACCGCAGCCTCGATAGGGAAGGCTGGGCGGGGTAGGCGTAATTTTGCGCGGCGCTTCGCGCATTTGCCCGGCTGCCCCTATCCCCCATGTACAAGTCCGTCGTTAAACCGCTGCTTTTCAAGCTCGATGCTGAGCGCGCGCACCACTTCATTTTTGATAACCTGAAGCGGGCGGCGCGGCTGCCGGGCGCCGGCGCGCTGCTGCGCGGCCTCTACAACTACCAGCACCCCAGCCTGGCGCGGGAGGTTTTTGGGCTGAAGTTTCCGAACCCGGTGGGGCTGGCGGCGGGTTTTGACAAGAACGCGGTGCTGACCGATGAGCTGGCCACGCTGGGTTTTGGCTTCGTGGAAATCGGGACCGTGACGCCCCGGCCGCAGCCCGGCAACCCGCAGCCGCGCCTGTTTCGGCTGCCGCAGGATGAGGCGCTGATTAACCGCATGGGCTTCAACAACGACGGGGCGGCGGCCGTGGCAGCGCGGCTAGCCGGGCGGCGGAACCGGCAGCTCCTCATCGGCGGCAACATCGGCAAGAACAAGGACACGCCCAACGAGCGCGCGGCCGACGACTACGTGGCCGCCTTCGAGGCGCTGGCCGAAGTGGTCGATTATTTCGTGGTGAACGTGAGCTCGCCCAACACGCCCGGCCTGCGCGAATTGCAGGATAAAAAGCCGCTCATCAGCCTCTTGCAGCAGGTGCAGGCCGTGAACCTGGCGCGCCCTACCCCCCGCCCGCTGCTGCTCAAGATAGCGCCCGACCTTACCAACTCGCAGCTCGACGATATTCTGGAGATAGCCCGCGAAACGCGGCTCAGCGGCCTGGTGGCGACGAACACGACCATCCATCGCGATGGCCTCGCAACGCCTACCCCCACCGTGGCGGGCTACGGCGCGGGCGGCCTCAGCGGGCGGCCGCTGCGGGCGCGGGCCACCGAGGTCATTGCCTATCTGCACCAAAAAAGCCAGGGCGCGCTGCCCATCATCGGGGCGGGCGGCATCCATTCGGCCCAGGATGCGCTGGAGAAGCTGGCCGCCGGCGCCACGCTGGTGCAGCTTTACACCGGCTTTATCTACGAGGGGCCAGGACTGGTACGCCAGATAAACCAGGCGCTGGTTTAGCCGGCGCTAGGTTCGGCAGGCAGCTGGGCCGTTTGGCCACGGCCGCCCACGTAGTGGCGCTGGGCCCACAGCAGGTAGGGCACGCCCAGCAGGGTAGGCCACAGAAAATTCCAGGGCCAGGGGATGAAGTGCAGGCTGGTGGCCGAAAAGGCCGATATGGCCGCGATGTAGGCGCCCATGAAGCCCGAGATGTGGTTGCGCAGCCACTGGCCCGGCAGCGGCGGGGCACTGCGCAGGTAGCTGCGCAGCTGGCGGCCGGCCGTCATCAGCCCAATGGCGCCGAATACGACGGCCGGAATAGCCCCGTGCCGCAGGCCCCAAAACACGAAAAACCCGAACACCGGCAGCCCGGCGCCTACCGTCAGCCAGTCGGAAAGGGCGGGCTGCTGGCCCCGGCCTAGCTTTTTGAGATAGAGCGACCGGTAGCCGAAGCCCGCCAGGTAGAGCGTGAATAAACCCGTGAGCAGCAAGAACTTAAGGGCGCCCGCGTTGGCAGCAGTCAGCGGCACGAATGCGAGCTTGAGCCCGGCCAGCAGCAGCGAGGTAGTGCCCGCTACCACCATCGCCCAGAAAAATACCAGCCCCCAGCGCCGGTGCGCCGGCCCGCCCTTGCGCACCGCCAGCGCCGCCGGGGCTACGAAAAAACCTACGAAACCCGCCGCAATGTGCAGGTAGAGGATGATGCGCAAAAAGGGCAGAAGCATGGGCCGCACGAGCCGCCGGGAGGTCAGCACCGGCTCGCATTCCAAAGATGCAGTCGCGCCCGCCCCCTACCCCTGCTTATTCGTCCCAAGCGTGGCCAACCCGCCCCCAAACCGCCAAATTACCTGCTGGAACGCGTTGGCTAAAGCCTGACACCAACCTTAAACTCAACCACATCGGCCGTGGCCAGGTGGGCCTTCAGGTCGATGTCGGCAAAGAGCAGGTTGGTAAACTGGTACTTGAGGCCGACCCGTTCGTAGAGAAACGGGTTCGACTTGTAGGGATTATAGACGTAGAAGCCCAGGTGCGTGACCAGCGCCAGCCGCCCAAACAACAGCTCGTGGCCCACAAAGGCGCTGGCTTTTTTCACGCTGGGCAGGTGCTCCTGGCTGCGGGCGGTGTCGCGCAGCGCGGCCAGCAGCGAGCGGTCGTAGAAGCCCTCCAGCCCTACCAGCAGGTTGCTCTTGCGATTCACGCGCCGGCCGGCGGCCAGCGTCACCGAATTTACGAGGTAGTGGGTGGGGTCGCCGCCGCTGCGCTGCTTATAGCCGAGGCTAGTGCTGATGTTCCAGAAATTGTGGCCTAGGTCATCCGGGTCGGGGGCCAGCGCGGGGGCCGCGGGCACGGGCCGCAGCTGGTGGTAGTTGAGGCCCAGCAGCAGGGTAGGCAGGTTGATGCCGAAGTTGGGCTTGGCCGTGGCCCCGTTGGAGTAATGATTGAGCGCCAGGCCCATGAGTAGCCCTAGGTGCTGGCCGATGGCCACATCGTATTCCAGGCGCATTTGCAGGGTAGCGTTGAGCGGCGAGCTCACGAACGTGTTCTTACGGTTGCTGTACAGGTCGTAGTGCTGCGGGAAATACGCCAGGCCCGTGCCCAGCCGAAAGCTCAGGTCGTGGCGGGCCGTGCGGCTGATGGGCTTGCTCAGGTACACCGACGCCGCGTAGCTCTGGCCCAGCAGCGGGTTGTGGTAGTCGTAGTACACCAGGGCCACGCCCACCTTGGGGTAGTGGTACCAGCCGTGCCAGGGCGCAGTGCCGGTAGTCTGGCGCTGCACGTTCAACTCAAAGCCCGTGGGATGCGACTCCACCAGGTGCGCTACCGGCGCGGTGTGGCTGACAATGATGGCACCTTGCGCATAGGCTCCAAAAATAAATGGGGCCCGCGGGGGCACGTGGAGCGAGTCGCCGGGCGGCGCCTGGGCAGCCCGGCAGTGGCCCGCTCCGCTTAGCGCACTCAACGTCAGGGCAGCCCTAACTACGTATCGATGAATACACTGCGAATTCCAGCCCAAATGACGCATAAATGAAGCGAGCAAACTCATCCCAAAGCTACTACCCGGCGCTGGCCGCCACCGCCCCCACCACAGAAAATCAAAATTTACGCAGAATGTAACCCTATCCCAGCCCAGCCAAGTATAAGGCGCATTCCTGGCCAAACGTCTTTAATTATCCTATCACTACCCAGCCAGGGCCACTAATCAAATTTTTCAGTCATGAAAAAAGTACTGCTTTCCCTCGCCCTTCTAGCCGGTTTTGCCGGCGCTGCCAACGCCCAAAGCGGCGTTATAAAATATGGTATCAAAGGCGGCTTCAACCTTAGCTCCTACACGGGCAACGTGGCCGGCTACAACTCTGGCTACAAGCCTGGCTTCGCAGCCGGTGTGCTGGTTAATTACGGTCTTTCGGACATGACCTCGCTGCAAATCGAAGGTCTGTACTCGCAGAAAGGTGCGTACGTGGACAACTATTACTACAAGTATTCGACGCAGGCAACCGGCTCTAACACCAACCAGTACCGTTCGACCCTGTCTTACATCGACGTACCGGTGCTGTTTAAAGTGAACACGGGTGAAGCGGGCAAAGGCTTCTTCTTTGAGCTTGGCCCGCAGGCCAGCTTCGCCGTGGGCAAGCGCGAGTTTGTGCGCCCACAAGGCGCTGGTGCTGGCAGCCCCGCCGAAGAGAACCTCGACACGAACAAGAACTCGCTGGTGCCGGTGGGCATCGGTTACGTAGGTGGCATCGGCTACCAAATCACGAGCGGCCTGGGCCTGGGCTTGCGTTACACCGGCGACTTTTCGCACGTGTATAAGGATGGTTTCGGTGCTGGTGCTTCGGGCGTAGCCCCCGACAACAACTTCCACAATGGCGTATTCCAGTTCCAGGTACACTACCTGTTTGGCGGCAAAGGATAGTCTTGCTCGTCACTTGCTGCTACTTCCGCAAAAGCCAGTCTCTACCCCGAGACTGGCTTTTTCATTTTCTTCTATTTTATTTCATTATATTACTAATAGCTAGATTATTACTTTTTCAGTAATAGCTTTGCCCTGTAATTCATTCCATTTACATTTTTCAAACCACTATGAAAAGAAGTTTCCTATTACTGGGGTTAGCCTTGGGTCTCACTGGTGCCGCGCAGGCCCAGACTGCTCGTTTCGGCATCAAGGCCGGGGCATCGCTCACTAATTTTACGGGCAAAGGGTCCGATGGCGCCGACTATAAGTTTGGTTTCAACGGTGGCTTTCTGGCCAATTTTGGGCTCAACGACGCCGTTTCCATTCAGCCCGAGGTGCTGTATTCGATGAAAGGCGCCAAGGGGAGTGATTCTTCCACTGGCACAAACATTACCTCAACTGTTAACCTCAACTACATCGATGTGCCCGTGCTAGTGCACGTCAACGCGGGTGGTTTGTTCTTCGAATTGGGGCCGCAAGTTGGCTTCTTGGCTTCGGCTAAAGCTAAACTGGAAGCCAACGGCCAGTCTTACTCCGAAGATGTAAAGTCGCAGCTCAAAACGGTTGATTTTGGCTATGCCGCGGGCCTTGGCTACCAGCTAGCGGCCGGCCCTGGCATCGGGCTGCGCTACAATGGCGGCTTTGTCGACGTTAGCAAAGACAACTCGAACAGCAACAACGCCACGCGCAACGGGGCCTTCCAGCTCTACCTGACGTATATGTTCGGCGGCAAATAAGTAGTTTAGGCCGCTGTACTTCAAGCCGGTTTCTCTCAGGAAACCGGCTTTTTGCGTTTCCCTACCCCCGTTCGCCAGACTGGCGGCCGTAACTTTGCCGCCTCTATCACCCGTTGGTTTCTAATGAAAAAAATTACTTTCATGCTCCTGGCTTTACTGGCGGGGGGTAGCACCGCCGCCCAGGCGCAGTACCGCGGGCGCGGCGGCAACGTGTCGCTGGGCCTCAAGGCCGGCGCTTCGCTCACCGACTTTGTGGGGGCCGATACGAAGGACGGGGCCGGCAATAGCTACTACAAAAACCGTTTTGGCTTCCACGCAGGCATCTTCGCCAACATTGGCTTTGCCCGGCTTTTTGCCTTCCAGCCTGAAATTATTTATTCGCAAAAAGGCGCGAAGCTGGCCAGCAACAGCGACGCGGGCTACCGGCTGCACTACGTTGACGTGCCGCTGGCCTTCCACGTCAACACCGATGGCTTTTTCTTTGAGGCCGGCCCGCAGGTAGGCTTTCTGGTAGCTGCCCGGCAGGAGGCCGGCAGCGTTTCGGTTGATGTTACGAACAGCTACAAAACCGTGGATTTTGGCTACCTGGCCGGCCTGGGCTACCAGCTCAAGCATGGCCCCGGCGTGGGCCTGCGCTACAATGGCGCTTTTACCAACTTCCCTAATTCTGCTACTGTTGGCACTACTACCGTGCAGCCGCGCGTGCGCAACAGCGCATTTCAACTCTACCTCACGTACTCGTTCAACTAATTCTGGCTGGCCCTACCCCCACTAAAAAGCCCGAACGTCGCGCAACGTTCGGGCTTTTTAGTGGGGGTAGGAAGCCGGTGAATTACCGGGCCGCCGCGTATTCTTTGTAGAATTCGGGGATGGTTTCGATGCCCTTCAGGAAGTTAAAAATGCCAAAGCTCTCGTTGGGCGAGTGGATGGCGTCGCTGTCCAGCCCAAAGCCGAGCAGCACCGAGTCGAGGCCCAGCTCACTCTTAAACATGGCCACGATGGGGATGGAGCCGCCGCCGCGCGTGGGTACCGGCTTCTTGCCGAAGGTGGTAGTCAGCGCCTTAACCGCCGCGCGGTAGGCAGCCGAGTTGGTGGGCGTAACCACGGGCTCACCGCCGTGGTGGGGCGTTACTTTCACCGTGATGCCGGTCGGCGCGATGCTGGTGAAGTGTTGTTGGAACAGCGCCGTAATCTCGTCGCTGGTCTGGTGCGGCACCAGGCGCATCGAGATTTTGGCGTAGGCCTTGCTGGCGATAACCGTCTTGGCGCCCTCGCCGGTGTAGCCACCCCAGATGCCGTTCACGTCGAGCGTGGGCCGGATGCTGGTGCGCTCGGGGGTAGTAAAGCCTTGTTCGCCCACGGCAGCGGGCAGCCCGATGCTCTGCTTGAACTCCTCTTCCGAAAACGGCGCCTGGGCCATTTCGGCGCGTTCGGCGGCGGGCAGCTCCTCCACGTTGTCGTAGAAGCCGGGGATGGTGATGTGCCGATTCGCATCGTGCAGGCTGCTAATCATGTCGCAGAGCGCGTTGATGGGGTTCATCACGGCGCCGCCGTAGAGGCCCGAGTGCAGGTCGCGGTTGGGGCCAGTCACTTCCACCTCGTGGTAGCTGAGGCCGCGCAGACCTACCTCGATGCTGGGCACGTCGTTGGCCAAAATGCCGGTGTCGGAGATGAGAATGACGTCGGCTTTCAGCTTCTCCTTATTCTCTTTCACGAAGATAGCCAGGTTGTTAGAGCCAACTTCTTCCTCGCCCTCAAACATAAACTTGAGGTTGCAGGGTGCGCCGGGGCCGCCGTCGCGCAGCATCATTTCCAGCGCCTTCACGTGCATATACACCTGGCCTTTATCGTCGCAGGCGCCGCGGGCGTAAATTTTTTCATCCTTAATCACCGGCTCAAAGGGCGGCGAGGTCCACAGCTCGTAGGGGTCGGCGGGCTGCACGTCGTAGTGGCCGTACACGAGCACGGTGGGCCGGTCGGGGCCGGCAAAGTATTCGCCATACACGATGGGGTAGCCGGCCGTGGGACAAATTTCCACGTTTTGGGCGCCGGCTTCTTCGAGCCTGGTTTTCAGGAAGTCAGCGGCCTTGAGCACGTCGCCGTGAAACTTGGGGTCGGCCGACACGGATGGGATGCGGAGCCAGTCCATCAGCTCTTCGAGAAAGCGATTTTGGTGCTGGGTGAGGTAGGCGGGGGTAGGCATAGGTGGAAAGGAAATAGGGGAAGCGTAAAAGTAGGAAGCCTTACCTAAGCCACCCTTGCCTTACGACCAATCCGCTGTTCCAGCCTACCAGCGGC
The DNA here is from genome assembly GCA_964657755.1 of uncultured Rhodanobacter sp. GTDB lineage: Bacteria > Bacteroidota > Bacteroidia > Cytophagales > Hymenobacteraceae > Hymenobacter. Next base: position 16,547 of record CAZZWL010000023.1, on the reverse strand, counting down.
TCTTTTTGCTGTGCAAACTAATCTACCTTATGTCCTACAATCGTGCAATATCTCTTCAAAAGGGGCAAAATTAAGTAGGGCCCTACCCCCTCATTGCAGCACCAAGCGCTGCGCCAATGGCAGCTGGTCAGTACTGATTAGTAGCAACGTATAAACGCCAGCGGGTAGGCCACGCACATTTACCTGCCGGTTGGCGGGCAAGGGCAGCTGCCGCACCGTGCGGCCCAAGGGGTCAAGCAGGCGCAGTGTAGCCGTGGCCGCAAGGGTGGCCGGAATTTCAAGCGTAAATAGACCCGCGCTGGGGTTGGGGAAAACCGTAAAGCCCGCAGCAGTAGCCCGCGCTTGGGCAGTAGCCAGCAGCGTACCGGCAGTAGGGTTGTAGCCAACCATTGGCCCCCCAGTGGCCTTGTAGCTGACGAATGGCCCCATAAAACCAGGGTCAGTGCCTCCGCAGGTAGGCGACTCTGGCTGCAGGTACTGCAAACTACCCACTTGCTCGTAGATACGGCCCGGCCAGTTGCCAACTACCGCATCACCAGTTGCCGTAGTCAGGTGGGCCCGAAACCAGCGCAGCGACCGGCCAGCCACCTGCCGCGAGCCCACGCTATCCACGGTTACGCGCACCACCTCGGCCGGGCAGGGGCCAGCGGGCACCACGCGGGGCGTGAGCCAGCTGCCGCCGGGCTGCGCGCTAAAATCATACAGCGTGTAAAACTGTCCGTTGACTAACACTTCTACCCGGTCGGCCACGGTGCGCGTCACCACGCTCGGCATAGCGTGGGTGGATTCTAGGCCCGGATAAGCTCGGTCGTGGCTCGTCAGCCGGCGCGTCAATAGCTGCGCCGGTTGCCCGGCTACCAGCGTATCGCGCACGTAGCGCACCGTTACGGTACCGTCCTCCGTGAATAAACCGTAGCCGTAAATCCAGGTAGCGCCCGCGGGGCACCAAACCGCCGGATTGGCCGATTGTGCCCAAGCAGCCGGAGCCAACCCTAGCAGTAACGCAAAAAGCAGGAAATACTTCATCGTGCCCGTAAGTAAATAATGCAGACACAATATAGAGCAGATTATTGGCACGTTGAGGAGCCCGATACCTTTTCATTTCAGCGCCTTGCGCAACGGTTAGCGGCGTCCCTACCCCACCCCCAGCGCCCGGGCCTTGCCGGGCAGCGTTTTGTGGCGCTCCTTGCCCAGCGCGGCGGCGGGCTCGGGCACCCAGTGGTGGCGACCGCCGGCCTTTTCGTCGTTGAAAGTGGTAGGAATGTCGCCGGCCGCAGTGCGTTCCTTCCAGGTAAGGTGCTGGGTGCCGTCGTCGTGGCGCTCCATCGTAATGCACTCATCCACTGGGCACACCAGCGAGCACAGGTTACAGCCCACGCAGTTTTCCTCGATGATGGCGGGCGTGCGGGTACCGGCCTGCAGCCGAATGGCTTGGTGCGCGCCGTCCTCGCAGGCGGTGTAGCAGAGCTGGCAGCCAATGCACTTTTCGGCGTGAATGTGGGCCTTCACCTGGTACTTCATGTTGAGGTCTTCCCAGTGCCGCACGTTGGGCAGGGCCTTACCCACGAAGTCATTGATAGTCTGGAAATTCTTCTCCACCATGTACTGCTCCAGCCCGCTCACCATCTCCCGGATGATGCCAAAGCCGAAGTGCATGGCCGCCGTGCACACCTGCACCGAGCTGGCGCCCAGCAGGATATGCTCCACGGCATCGCGCCAGTTCTCGATGCCGCCGATGCCCGAGATGGGTAGGCGCACGTCGGGGTGCTGGGCGCAGTTTTTCACCATGTTCAGGGCAATGGGCTTCACGGCCGGGCCGCAGTAGCCGCCATTGGTGCCCTGGCCATCCACGATGGGGTAGGGCGAGAACTGGTCGAGGTCCACGCCCACGATACTCTGGATAGTGTTTATCAGCGAGATGGCGTCGGCCCCGGCGCGGCGGGCGGCCATCGCCGGCTCCGTAATGTCGGAGATGTTGGGCGTCAGCTTCACGATGACGGGCTTCTGGGCCACTTCCATTACCCACTCCACTATCATTTGCAGGATTTTGGGCTCCTGCCCCACCGCCGAGCCCATGCCGCGCTCGCACATGCCGTGCGGGCAGCCAAAGTTCAGCTCGAAGCCGTCGGCGCCCGCGTCCTGGCTTTGGCGCACTATGTCGTGCCACTCCTGCCGGCTCTGCACCATGAGTGAGGCGATGACGGCGTGGTCGGGGAAGCGCTTCTTGACCTCCGAAATCTCGCGCAGGTTGTCGGCCAGCGGCCGGTCCGAAATCAGCTCAATGTTGTTGAAGCCCACCAGCCGCTTATCGCGGTAATTCACCCCGCCGTAGCGGCTCGACACGTTGATAACGGGCACGCCGAGCGTCTTCCACACCGCGCCGCCCCAGCCCGCGTCGAAGGCTTTCATCACCTGGTAGCCCGAGTTAGTGGGCGGCGCCGAGGCCAGCCAAAACGGATTGGGCGACTTGATACCGGCGAAATTTATGGAGAGGTCAGGCATAGTTTTCTACCTAATTATAAGAACGTCATGCTGAGCTTGTCGAAGCATCTCGCGTGCAGCAGTAATCCCAATCATTCAACGATGCGAGCGAGATGCTTCGGCAAGCTCAGCATGACGTTCTTTTTTATTTTTTGCTACCTACTTGCTCAAAAACGCGTGAATGCCCCGCGCGGCCACCTTGGCCTCGGCGGCGGCGTTCACTACTTCGGCGCCGCCGTTACGGGCATCGCCCGAGGCGAAATACTGCGGGTTGGTGGTTTGGCCCACCGCGTCGGCCACGATGCGGCCCCGGCCGTCCAGCTCCAGGCCCGGAATGTGGTGCAGGAAATGGGTTTGCTTGGCCTGGCCGGTGGCTTTAATTACCATGTCGCAGGGCTGCACGAACTCGGTGCCAGGCACTTCGCGCACGCGCCCATCCTCCACCGCGGTGCGGATGAAGCGCACGCCCGTCACATATTCCTCGCCCAGAATTTCGAGCGGCGCCACGTTGAATAGGCCCTTCACCCCTACCCCCTTCGCCAGGTCGTATTCGAAGGGGTAGGCGCCCATCTCGTCTTTGCCGCGCCGGTAGGCCAGCGTCACGCTCTCGGCCCCCAGCCGCGCCGACTCCGAGGCGGCATCCATCGCCGTGTTGCCGCCGCCCAGTACTACTACCGTGCGGCCCACCGGCGTGCCCGCCTGCCGCTGCCGCAGCTCCTCAATAAACTCGACCGCGCCCATGCAATTGGCCTTGTCCTCGCCGGGTAGGCCCAGCGCGCTGGTGTGGCCCAGCCCAATGCCCAGGAAAATGGCGTCGTACTCAGCTTCGAGCGCGGCCAGGTCGGCACGGCCGGCAATGGGCGCGTGGTAGCGCACCTCGTAGCCAAACTGCCCTTGCAAATAAGCCATCTCAGCCAGCGCTTCTTCATTAGTGATTTTGTACGGGGCCACGCCGTACAGCGTGAGGCCAGAAGGCTGCGCCTTTGCCTCGTACACCACCACCTCATAGCCCAACGCCCGCAACTCGCAGGCCGCCGAAATACCGGCGGGGCCCGCACCAATAACGGCCACGCGCTTGCCATTGGCCGGGCCGGGCGCGAAGAGCTGTTTATTCTCCGCGATGGCCTGCGTGGTGGCATAGCTTTGGAGGCGACCAATTTCTATCGGCTTCACGTCCTGCAAGTTGTACACGCAGGCGCCCTCGCACAGCACCTCCGTGGGGCACACCTTGCCGCAGGCATTGCCGAAGTAGTTGGCCTCGTAGATGGTGCGCGCCGAGCCCGTCACATTACCCGAATTTATTTGCCGGATAAATTGCGGAATGTCAATGCCCGACGGGCAGGCCGTGATGCACGGCGCGTCGAAGCAAAACAGGCAGCGCGCGCTTTCATACAGCGCCTCGTTGCGGCTCATATTCGGCTTGAGCTGCGCGAAGTTTTCCGCGAATTCCTGGGCGGTGGTAGGGGTAGAAAATTCGGCCATTTGGTTTGCTTTTAAACTCGAAACGCCTGTCATTGCGAGCGCAGCGCGGCAATCGCACCGGCATGATACCCGAACGATTTCGTTCTGGTGCGATTGCTTCGCAGGCTCGCAATAACAGGCGATTTTAAATCCTAACTACTTATCCTACAGCTCTACCAGCTTCTCATACGTCTCGGGGCGGCGGTCGCGAAAGAACTGCCAGGTGGCGCGCACCTCGTCAATCATGTCGAGGTCAAACTCCGAAATCAGCAGCTCGTCCTGGTCCTCGCTGGCCTGCTTGATAATCTGGCCGCGCGGGTCCACGAAGTAGCTGGTGCCGTAGAAGCGGCCCAGGTTCCAGGGTTTTTCCTCGCCTACCCGGTTGATGCAGCCCATGAAGTAGCCGTTGGCGGCCGCGTGGGCGGGCTGCTCCAGCTTCCAGAGGTACTGCGAGAGGCCAGCCACCGTGGCCGACGGGTTGTACACGATTTCGGCGCCGTTCAGGCCCAGCACGCGGGCGCCGTCGGGGAAGTGGCGGTCGTAGCAGATATACACGCCCACCTTGGCGTACCGGGTCTGGAAGACGGGGTAGCCCAGGTTGCCGGGCTTGAAGAAGAACTTCTCCCAGAAGCCGTTGGTGTGCGGAATGTGGTTTTTGCGGTACTTGCCGAGGTAGGTGCCGTCGGCGTCAATCACGGCGGCCGTGTTGTAGAGCACGCCGGCCGACTCACGCTCGTACACGGGCACAATCATCACCATCTGGTACTTCTTGGCGTATTCGGCCATGCGCTCGGTGGTGGGACCAGGCACCGCTTCGGCCGAGGCGTACCACGATTGGTTTTGACCGGGGCAGAAATACGGCGTGTTGAAAATCTCTTGCAAGCACAGAATCTGCACGCCCTGGCGGCCGGCCTCCTCAATCAGCGGAATGTGCTTCTGCACCATCGCCTCCTTGATTTCTTCGATAGTGCCCTCGCCCTCGGTCATCGGCAGGCTCATTTGGATGAGGCCGGATTTGATAATGCGCGCCATGATTGGTTGCTACTGATTAAATGGTGATTACTAGTTAATAAAGAGCGTCATGCTGAGCTTGCCGAAGCATGACGCTCACGTCGTTGAACGATTGAATTACTACCCCGTGTGAGATGCTTCGACAGGCTCAGCATGACGTTCTTACAGGAATAAATATATTAAAAAGCTGTCTTTCCGCGCTTGATAAACTGTCCGTAGCCGCGCCCTACTTTGGCCTCGCCGTGGTCAATGGCTACCTGGCCGCGCAGCAACACCGTCTCGATTTTGCCAGTCAGCTCCCAGCCTTCGTAGCCCGAGTAGTCCACGTTCATGTGGTGGGTAGCGGCCGAAATGACGTGCTTTTTCTCAGGGTCAATGACTACCAGGTCAGCATCGGCACCGATGCTGATGGTGCCCTTGCGCGGAAACAGGCCGAAGATTTTGGCCGCGTTGGTCGAGGTCACTTCCACGAATTTTTGCGGCGTGATGCGGCCCTTCCCTACCCCCTCCGAAAACAGCAACTCCATGCGATGCTCCACGGCCGGGTGGCCGTTCGGAATTTTGGAGAAGTCGTCCTTGCCCAGCAGCTTCTGTTCCCACATAAAGGGGCAATGGTCGGTACCCACCACGTTCACCAGCCCCTGGTTGATACCGGCCCACAATGTGGCCTGGTCCTTTTTCTGGCGCAGCGGCGGCGACATCACCCACTTGGCGCCCTCAGCCTCGTTCTCATACAGCGAGGCGTCGAGCAGCAGGTACTGGATGCAGGTTTCGACCAGCACGCGCTGGTTGCGCTCGGTGGCGCGGCGCACCTGGTTGAGGGCACCCTGGCAGGTGAGGTGCACGATGTAGGCGTTCACGCCCGTGTAGTTGGCAATGTCGGCGAAGCGGCCCGAGGCTTCGGCTTCCGTCACTTCGGGCTGCGAGAGGTAGTGGTAGAGGGGCGACAGCTGGCCCTGCGCCCGATGCTGGGCAATGAGGGTGTCAATCATGTCGCCGTTGGTGGCGTGGGCGGTTACGAGGCCGCCGTGCTTTTTGACCTCCTGCATGAGGCCCACCATCTGCGCGTCGTCAATCATGAGCGCACCCTTATAGGCCATGAAGGTTTTGAAGGACGTGATACCCTCGGCAATCATATCCTTGATTTCCAGCTGCGTATTTGGGTTAAAATCCGTCACGGCCATGTGGAACGAGTAGTCGCCCACGGCGTTGCCGGTGGCCCTACCCTGCCATTCATCCAGGGCGGCGCGCAGCGAGCTACCCTGCTTTTGCAGGATGAAGTCAATGACCGTAGTGGTGCCGCCGTGCAGGGCGGCGCGGGTGCCGGTTTCGTAGGTGTCGCTGCTGAAGGTACCCATGAAGGGCATTTCGAGGTGCACGTGCGGGTCAATGCCGCCGGGCATGACCAGCCGGCCGGTGCAGTCGATGACCTTCGCGCCATTGGGCAGGGGTAGGCCCCGGCCGAGAGCAATGATGGTTTCGCCTTCGACCAGAATATCGCAAATACTGTCCGAGTCGGCCGTGATAACGCGGCCGTTTTTTAGCAGAATCGCCATGATTTTTAAGAAAAAAACTCGTTTGTCATTGCGAGCCTGCGAAGCAATCGCACCTGTGCGACTTATTCGGGCATCGTTCGGGTGCGATTGCTTCGCAAGCTCGCAATGACAGCACCGGGTTAGTGGCAAGCTGCATCGGCGATTTTGAGCGCTTCCGAAATAATCGCCAACCCTTCATCTAGCTCCGCTTTGTTGATATTGAGCGGCGGGGCGATGAAAATGTAGCTCCAACGCACAAACGTGTACATGCCCAGCTCCTTGATTTTGGCGGCCACCCCGTTCATGATGGTCATTTGGTCGGGTGTCGCGTTCCAGGGGGCCATGGGCTCCTTGGTTTCGCGGTTTTTCACCAGTTCCAGGCAGCCGAAAAGGCCGGTGTTACGCCAGTCGCCGATGCTTGGGTGCTCTTTTATCATCTCGGCCACTCGCTCGTCGAGATACTGTCCCATCTGCACCGTGTTTTCGAGCAGGTTATCTTCCTCATAAATATCGAGCACGGCCACGGCGGCGGCGCAGCTTACGGGGTGCGCCGAGTAGGTGAGGCCCAGCGGCAAGGGCTTGTTATCGAACGATTTGGCAATGGCTTCATCGACCATCACGGCGCCCAGCGGCACGTAGCCAGCGGTGATGCCCTTGGCCATACACATGATATCGACCTTCACGCCATGGTGGTCGGAGCCGAACCACTTGCCGGTGCGGCCGAAGCCCGACATCACCTCGTCAGCTACTAGCAGGATGCCGTGCTTATCGCAGATTTCGCGCACCCGCGTCCAGTAGCCGGGCGGGTACTTGATGCAGCCGCTGGTGCCCGACTCGCCTTCCAGGAAAATGGCCGCCACGCTGCCGGGGTTTTCGTAGCCGATAATGCGTTCCAGGGCATCGGCGGCGCGCTCGGCGCACTCCTCGGGGGTAGTACTATACCAGGGGCAGCGGTAGGCGTAGGGATTTTCGACGTGCACCACGCCGGGCATAGCCTGGCTGTCGACGGCAAACTTGCGGGGGTCGCCGCCCACGCTCATAGCCCCGTAGCTGGCCCCGTGAAACGACTGATACAGCGACACAATCTTGTGCCGGCCGGTGTAGATACGCGCCAGCTTAATGGCGTTTTCGATGGCCTCGGCCCCGCCCAGCGTGAAAAACGCCTTTGTCAGGTTGGCCGGCGTTATCTCGGCCAGCTTGCGACCAAGGTCGCCGCGCGCCTTGGTTATCATACCGGGGTAGACGTAGCTCAGCTCGCGCATTTGGGCGGCTACGGCCTCGGTCACGCGCTGGTCGCCGTGGCCGATGTTCACGTTCATGAGCTGCGACGAAAAGTCGATGTAGCGCTTGCCGTCGCGGTCGTACAGGTACACGCCCGCCGCCCGCTCGGCGCTGATGGGGTTGAGGCCCGTCTGCTTCGACCACGAAAACAGCGTATGGTCGAGGTTATCGTGCAGGATTTGCTGCTGGTCGAGGTCGAGGGTAGGATGCATGGGACGGATAGACATAGGGTAAATAAGAACGTCATGTCGAGCTTGTCGAGACATCTCGCGTGCAATCGTTGAGCTTCATCCGGCCCGCGTATGCAAATCAATCGGCTCCCAAGTTGGGTTCAGGCTGTTAATTAAGAACTCTTTTTTGGCGCGGCTCCAGTTTTTCAGTTGCTTCTCCCGCGCAATCGCTTGGGTGGCATCGGGACACAATTCAAAGTACATCAGCAGGTTGCACTGGTAGCGACCCGTAAACTTCCCGGCGTCGCCTAATCCTTGGCTGTGCTCATATAGTCGCCATTCCAGGTCATTAGTCACGCCAACGTAGAGTACGGTACGAGTTTGGTTTGTGAGCATGTACACGCAGAAGCTCATGGTTTACTCGCAAATGTGAACGTCATGTCGAGCTTGCCGAGACATCTCGCGTGCTTGACTAATTTCTAACGATTGAACATTACTACCACACGCGAGATGTCTCGGCAAGCTCGACATGACGTTCTACTTTTTTAATTAGTTACTACCCCATGCGAGATGTCGCGGCAAGCTCGACATGACGTTCTATTTGGCGTGCATTCATCACATTGACTAGCTCATCCAATTCACCCGCGACTCCGGGTTCCACTTAGTAGTCGTCTTTTTCAATTGGGTCCAGAACTCAATCGAACTCTTGCCGGTGATGTCGCAGGCGCCGAATTTCGACTCGTTCCAGCCGCCGAAGGAGAAGGGCTCGCGGGGCACGGGCACGCCGATGTTCACGCCAATCATGCCGGCGCTGGCGTGGTCCATCACGTAGCGGGCGTGGCTGCCACTCTGGGTGAAAACGGCGGCGGCGTTGCCGTAGGGGTTGGCGTTTTCGATGGCCAGGGCCTCATCCAGGTTCTTGGTGCGCAGGATGGCCAGCACTGGGCCGAAGACTTCTTCCTGGGCAATGGCCATGTCGGGCGTCACGTAGTCGACCACCGTGGCGCCCACGTAGTAGCCGTCCTCGTGGCCGGGCACCACGGCGCCGCGGCCGTCGAGCAGCACCTTAGCGCCGGCGGCTTCGGCCTCGGTGATGTAGCGTTCGATGCGCTCCTTGGCCTCGCGGCTGATGACGGAGCCCAGGTTTTGGCCGGGCACAATCTTCTTGGCTTCCTCCACTAACTTATTCACAATGTGGTCGATGCTCCCTACCCCCACCATCGTGGAGCCCGCCATGCAGCGCTGGCCTGCGCAGCCCGACATCGAGGCCGCCACGTTGGAGGCCGTCATCTCGGGGTGCGCGTCGGGCAGCACGATGAGGTGGTTTTTGGCGCCGCCGAGCGCCACGCAGCGCTTGAGGTTACTGGTGGCGCGGATATAAACGGTTTTGGCGATGGGCGTCGAGCCCACAAACGACACGGCCTTGATATCGGGGTGGTCGCAGATGGCTTCCACGATAGTTTTGTCGCCGTTCACCACGTTGAGCACGCCGTCGGGCAAGCCGGCTTCTTTCAGCAATTCGGCAATTTTCACGGCGCTCAGCGGCACTTTCTCCGAGGGCTTCAGAATCAGGCAGTTGCCGAGTACCAGCGCATTCGGGATGGTCCAGTGCGGGACCATGTTGGGGAAGTTGAACGGGGCGATGCTGGCCACCACGCCCAGCGGCTTGCGCTCGGCGCGGGCCTCCACGCCCTTGCTCACTTCCAGAAACTCGCCTTGAATAAGCTGCGGCAGCGAGCAGGCAAACTCGGTCAGCTCCACGGCCTTTTCGACTTCGGCGCGGGCCTCGTCGAAGGTCTTGCCGTTTTCCTCACGCACGAGGTCGGCCAGGGCCTTCATATCGCGCTCCAGCAGGGTTTTGTAGCGGTAAAATATCTGCACCCGCTCCTTAATCGGGGTAGCCGACCAGGCCGGAAACGCCGCCTTGGCCGCCCGCACCGCCGCATCCAAATCGGCCGCATTGCTCAGGGGCATAGCCGAAATAACGGCCCCGCTTAGCGGGCTAAACACGTCGAGCAACGCTGCCGCCGGCGTGTCGAGGGGCTGGCCGGCTACGTAGTTGCGGATGGCGGGGTATTTCAATGCGTGCGTTTCCATGAATTACCGAAGGGATTAAGGGGTGCAAGCTACCGGTTTTTCTGGAATTGCAAGCTGGGGGGCACTTATTCGGGCGAAATTTTTGCCGCTTTTGGTTAGCGCAACCTGCTCTACCCCCGGCCCTACCTCCCGCTGGGAGCTTGAGGCTGCGGCCGCGCCGCGTATTCGGCGCGGGTGAGGCGGTACTGCCAGAGGTCGTGGTACTGGCCATCGCGCCGGGTGTGCTGCACCAGCTCGCCCTCCTTTATCATCCCGTTTTTCCGCATCACGCGGCCCGAGGCAGGGTTACCGGCCAGGTGCGTCGCGTAGATTTTATTCAGCCCCAGCTCCTCAAAACCAAAGCGAAGCAGCGCGCCCAGCGCCTCGCTGGCCAGGCCCCTACCCCAGTGCGGCTGGCCCAGCCAGTAGCCCGCCTCAGCCCGGTCGAAGCGCCGCTCCAGCGTGAGGCCAATGCCGCCGATAAACTCGCCCGTGGCCCGCAGCTCGATGGCAAACGCGTAGCCGGTTTGCTGCGCGTGGGCTTCCTGGGTGGCCTGCACCCAGTGCCGGGCATCTTCCGCGCGGTAGGGATGCGGAATGTTGAGCGTGTTGCGGGCTACTTCGTAGTTACCGGCCAGGGCCACGAGCGGCAGCACATCGGCTGGGGTGAAGGCGCGCAGCCACAGGCGCGGGGTTTCGAGCCGGGGGAAGGGGGTAGGCGCAAGCATAGCTATTTACCGTTTGCCCCACAGTGGCACGCGGCTTTCGGTGCCGGCGCGCAGGCGGCCGATATTGGCCCGGTGGGTATAGATGAGCATGGCCGCCAGCACGAAGCCGAACCAGACTTGCAGCGGGTTGGCGGGCCGGAAGGGGGGTAGGAGCTGCAAAAAAGCGAAGGCCACCCCGGCCGTCATGCTGCTCAAAGACACGTAGCGCGTGGTGCCCAGCACCGCCAGAAACACCAGCAGCGCCACGCCCACGGTGGCCGGCGCGATGGCCAGCATCATGCCCAGGATGGTGGCCACGCCCTTACCCCCCCGAAACTGCGCGAACACCGGAAAGATGTGCCCCACCACCGCCAACACCCCACAGGCGAGGCGGTAGTAGAACAGGTGTTCGGGCGCGATGAGGCCCTGGCTCAGCAGAAAGTTGGGCAGAAAATACGCGGCCGCGAAGCCCTTGAAGGCATCGAACAGCAGCACGAAGGTGCCGGCTTTCTTGCCCAGCACCCGGAAGGTGTTGGTGGCGCCCGCGTTGCCGGAGCCGTGCTCCCGAATGTCGGCCAGGTTGAAAAACGCCCGGCCCACCCACAGCGCCGTGGGGATGGAACCGAGCAGATAGGCCGCGAGCAGCGCCAGAATAATGATGAGCATAGGCGCAAAAGTAAGCAGCCCCGGAGGTCGTCCGGGGCTGCTGGCTACGAGTCGCCGAAGGGGTCTTCCTCAGCGTTTTTCTTCTTCTTTTTCTTGGATTTCTTGTCGGGCTCCGCGCCGGGCTCGGCGTTGGGGTCCGGCTCGGCCTCCTTGATTTTCTCCTTCTTCGACTGCTTAGGGGGCTCCGGGGCGGGGTCGGCCGCCGAGGCGGGGGTAGGGTCCGCGGGCTGGGCTTTCTCCTTTTTCTTTTTAGCGGGTTCTTCGGAGGGCACAGCGGCGGGGTCGGCGGCGGGCGCGGGGTCGGCGGCTTTTGGCTTTTCCTTCGCCTTTTTCACCGGCTCGGCCGGGGCGGGCTCAATGGTGCCATCGCCGAAGGGGTCGTTAGCCTTGGCCTTCTTCGACTTTTTGGCGGGCTCGGGGGCGGGCTCGGCGTTGGGGTCCGGCTCAGCCGCTTTGGCCTTTTCCTTTTTCGACTGCTTGGCGGGTTCGGGGGCCGGCTCGGTAGCGGGCGTGATGGTGCCGTCGCCGAAGGGGTCGTTGTCCTTTTTCTTCTTCGACTTTTTGGTCGCCTCCGGGGCGGTAGCCGTCGTAATCTCGCCGTCGCCGAAGGGGTCCGCCTTGGCTTTCTTCTTCGACTTCTTGCCCTTTTCGGTAGCGAAGCTGTCTTCGTCGGGCTTGGCCGGGGCGGCGGGGCGGGCGGCTAGCTTGCCCGTCTTACCCAGGTAGTCGCGCTCGAAGTGCGAGCGGAAGCGGTCCACATCCTCAAACTCACCCAGGAACACCCCGAAATCGGTGGCCGTTTCGATGCTGCCGCGCTGCTTGGACGATACTTCGCCGTCAAATTCCTCACTCGACGACTTGGCCAGCAGCACGTTGTTGGCGTAGCGCAGGTAGTACCAGGTCTGGGGCTCGGCCTCCAGATACACCTCCACGATATCGGCCGAGTTGTCGCGCTTGATTTCGACGTAGCCATCAATGAGCGCGTTCAGGCCCTGCTTGCCTACCCCCGCCAGGCCCAGCTTACCCACTGAGTACCACGCCTTCTGCTTGGGATTCCAGCGCAGCTCTACTTTGCTCAGTACCAGCGTGTGCAGCAGCTTGGGCGAGATGCTGGCCAGGCTGGGCGGTGCCGCGCCCGGCCGGCGGTTGTTGAGAACTGCCGCGCCCTTATCGCCCGCAAACTGCGCCACGTTGTACAGCTCCTCATTGGAGCCGTCGAGGGCTTCGGGCGAGTTTTTGGTGACTTTGGCCAGGGTGGAGGCCATCAGTTCCACGGCTTTGGCGGGCAGGTTGGCGTCGATACCCAGCAGGCTGCGCACCTGGTAGCGGGCGCTGTCGGGGTTGGCCCTACCCACCCCGCTGGCGGCGATGCTGTAGCTCTTCGTATTGGTAATGAAGCTCATCGGCCCGCGGAAAGTCAGCTGGCTCGTGGCTTCGGAATAGCTGAGCAGCGTGCCCTGGTACTTGTTCGGGTCGCTCAGGTCGTGGTCGGTGATGGTGTAGTCGCCGCGCTTGGGGTCGTAGTGCAGCTTGCCCGATACGGCAAGCAGCGGCACGTCGGCCTCGCTGCTTTTGGCGCCCGCGTAGAGCGGGTAAATCTTGTTGTCCGCGTCCGATAAGAACAGCCCCGTCGACAGGGGCGAGCCGTCCTCCGTTTTGAGGTTGCGCAGGTCAAGGTCCAGGTTTTTGGGGTCGATGCTGTCCTTCACGGCAAACCAGTCGGCGGTGGCCGCGTCGCGCAGCTTACCAAATTGCAGCTGCACCTGGCCGTCAAACATCAGCCCGCGCTTGCGCGAGTTCAGGTTGATGCCGCCCCGGAAGCCGATGCGCGGCGCCAGCTGAAACTTCTGGTTGGTTTCCACGTTGGCCGTGGCCGTAGTAGCCAGCGTGGGCGCACCAGCAGCAGCATCGGTGGCGGCTTTGCGGCGGCGCAGGCCAAAGCGCTTGCGCCCCCCAGCCGAGGCCAGCAGCGCGGCCGAGTCGGATTTGAAGTCCACGAACTTGAGCGCCACCGAGTCGCCGGTAGCGGTGCGCGACATGTATTTGGCATCACCCCCAAAGGCATCGCGCGAGGTCACGGTGATGTTGCCATCCACCAGCTTGTGAAACTTGCCCAGCGAGTCGAGCAGCACCGTGGCGTGGCGCAGCGTCTGCATTTTGCCACCGCCCGCCACCGTCACGCGGCCCGAGTCGGGAATAACCCAGGCGTCGGCCGCCGCCACGAAGGGCACGCCCTTGGCTTGCAGCTGGTACTTGGTGAGGTCGTAGGTGGCGCGGGCCGCCCGGAACTTGAGACCGTGCTGGGCGGGTAGGGTCGAGGTAAAGTACGAGCGGGTCGAGTCGGCGCCGGTGGCGCGCAGCAGCACCCGCTTCTTCTTCAAGTCCCAGTGCCCGCCGCTCAGCGAGGTGCGGAAGTCGGTGTAGGGCAGGTCGATAGTCGCCTTGCTGCCTTCTTCGCGCTTAAAGTCGGCGGCGCCATTCTTGAGGTCGTAGGTCAGGCTCACGTCGTTGGCGATGAGCGCGGGCTTGCCGGCCTGCGCCGACTTCACGCTCAGCAATGCTTTTTTACCCGAATACGAGTCGTTCTTAAACGTCAGGTTTTCCGAGCGCACGTAACTCTGCGGGCCGTCGAGGCGGCCGGCGCCGCCCACCGTCTTGGGAGTCAGTAGCAGTTCGCCCGTGAAGGTGTGGTCGGCATACACCTTGGCCGAGGCCCCGCCCGGTGGCGTGCGCATATACAGCGAGTCGGCGCGCGCCTGCCAGTTGATGAGGTAGCCGGGGGGTAGGACTACCTTGGGCGTATAGGGACTAGCCGCGATGGCGCCGGTTTTGCCCTCGCCCGTGAGCGAGTCGGCGTACATCACGAAGCGGTCGCTCTGCATGGTGGCGCCGAGGTAGGTCACGGTGCCGTTCGACTGCAAGCCCTTGGTATTCAGCTTCACTTTGGCCCCGCCCGAGAGACGGCCCTTGCCGCCGTACATGGGGTAGCCCGCCGCCGGCACCGTGTGCTCAAAGCCCATCGAGCCGTCTTCCTGGGTGCTCAGGGCCGTTTTGATGGGGGGTAGGGCGCGGCTGTGAAACACGCCCACGAAGGTGCCGCGCGAGCGGCCGGTGCCCATCGAGTCGAAGCTGAAGGGCGGCACGTCGAAGTAGGTGGTCGAGTCGTAAGCCCCGCCCAGCATGTCGGGCTTGTTGAAGTACACGTAGGCGCCCGAAGTCGACGTGAACGACGGATACTTAGCCATCTTCTTGCGGCCCGAGCGGTTTTTGGGGTCGTTCAGGTACAGCCGGCCGCTCTGGTAGTTGCCCTTGTTGGTGAGCACGAACTCGCTGGGCAGGCCTTCTTCGGCCGCCAGGGCACTGACCTTGTTCGAGGCTTTCTTCTTCTTGTTGCGAATGCTAAGCGAGTCGATATGAGGCATATCCACGTAGTAGCCGTCGTAGTCAAACTTAAAATCGTGGCCCTTAAAGCTGTAGATAGACGTTTTTACGCGTCCGCTAAAGCGCAGGTCGCGGTTGCGCTCCAGGCGCACCACGCCGCTGTCGGGCTGCACAAACACGGCCGCCGAATCGTCCGAAAAGCTGAACTGCTTCACCCCGCGCAGCAGCAGCTGGTTGCTGGCCAGGTTGAGGGTCGCGCTCCGGCCCGAGCCCGTCAGCGACTTAATATCGATGTGGTCGTAGTCCTTTTTGTCGCGTGCCGCGCCCACGTAGTGGCGGGCCTTGCGCAGCAAAATCACGTCGCCGGTCTGTTGGTTGATATCCACGTAGCCCTCGCGGGCCAAGCCGCTGATGGCCGAGCGCAGGTTGGGCTCCGACGTATTGGTGGCCACGGCCACGTCGTGCACGTTCAGTACGTCGCCGTGGCCGTGCTCAATGCTGTAGCCCAGCAGCATTTGCAGCGGGTGCAGGCGGTTGATGCTCTTGAGCTGCTGGTAGCGCACGTTGGAGAAGAAGTTCTTGCTCTCAAAATCGGCCGATACCTGGGTGGGCGCCGTGATGATGCTGAAGTCCATCTTGGGCTCGCGCAGGTTCCAGACCAGCATTTGCGCCCGGATGTCAACCTGGTGGTACGAGTCCGAATACGGCGCGTTACGGTACAGGCCCTGCTCGTACAGCAGCTTGAGCTGCTCCTTGCCTTTGAGGTATTTAAGCTCCACGCCGGGGTGGGTAATCGAGTCGCCGGTGCTTTCGTAGAGCGCCACCGCCGCCCGGCTGGCCGTGATGACCGAGTCGCCGAGCACGAAATTGCGCGAGGCCGAGCGAAAGCGCAGCTTGTTGTCCTGGCGCACCAGCAGGTGGGCCAGCGAGCCGTCGAGCGCCGCCGACAGCACCTGGCTGCCCGCAATCGACACCCCACCCTGGTAGCTGATGCCCGTGCCCACGTTCTTGAGCCGCGCATCGTTGGTGAGCGAGATAAAGCGGGGGTAGCTGCTCTCGGTGGCGCCCGGCTTGCGGCGCACGCTCTTGTAGCTGAGGGCGCCTTTCACGGGGCTTTCCAGCAGCGCCGCGTAGGTCAGCGTCACGGGCTGAGCCGTGAACTCGGGCTTGCTCAGGTCGAAGTCGAACCCCGCCAGCTCGGCCGATACGGGGTTGCCCTTGATGGTCCAGGCCAGCTGGCCGCCGGTGGCTACCAGGCGGCTGCTGCCCGGCGCCACCACGCCGCTCACTTTGCGCAGCACGATGGAGTCGCCATTGGTGCGCATCACCAGGTCCGCATCCTTCACCTCAATGAGCGGGCCGCTCACCGGGGGGGGGTAGTAGGCATCGTAGGCCGCCGCGGCCGAGGGCACGAAGGGCTGGTTGGCCTGGTCGAAGTCGCTGGTGCTGGGCGCGGGGGTAGCGGGCGCTTTGGCAGCCACGGGCTTGGCAGCCGCTTTGGCGGGGGACTTGGCCACGGTTTTGGCCGGTACTTTTTTCTTCACCGGCGCGCCCCAGCCATCATTGGCCGGCGCGCCCCAGCCGTCGCTGGCGGCTTTTTTCTTGGGGCTGGCAATGGGCGGCCCCCAGCCATCGTTGGCGGGGGCCTTGCTGCTGCCGCTCCACATGTCGGCGGTGTCCCAGCCGTCGCTGGCGCGCTTTTTCTTGGCTACGGGTTTTGGTTTGGACGCCGGCTTGGCGGCGGCCGTAGCAGCCGGCTTGGCCGGCGCGGGGGGGGG